>DASTOD010000336.1:0-13457 GCA_035762645.1 Binatia bacterium
TCGGCAACCAACTTTCGGCCTCGTGGAGCAATATCTCGTCTTGCTTGGCAGCTCCTGCGGCTTGCACATGATTGTTGTGATCGTCGGTTTGCACGGGGTCACCTGGCGATCTGTTAGGTACTAAAACTAGCAGAGACGTGTCCAACCGGAATTTACCAAAGCCGCCGCTCGGGAGATTTCCAGAGAAGTTTGACTTTTGCTCGGCTCTCTTTTACTTTTACTCCAACAATACCAGTTGTCATGATCGTGGGGCCGTAGCTCAGTTGGGAGAGCGCTTGAATGGCATTCAAGAGGTCGTGGGTTCGACTCCCATCGGCTCCACCATTTTTCGCGGATAAAACGTCCGTTCGATCATGACACGTCATTAAAATTCCATCCCGAGTCGCATGTGGCCCGAGCCGATGGATTCTAAATACCCGGGCTCATGTAGCCGCCCGGTAATTTCTTCCCGTCTCGGCACCTTTTTACCAGCTGAATCCCAAAATTCCTTTGATTTTCCCTGTTGGTATCGCAATTGCTCTAGTTCGTTGGCTCATACGGTTCGAGACTCACAGTGTAATGAAGCAGCTGTTACATCACGACCATATAATCATTGCCGGGGCCAAAAATATAGCGGGAATCTGGCAACCTTGTGCCTACGTGTATTGGGGTGCCTCGGGAAAACACAAAATTGAGTTGAAAGACGAGAACGGCTTCACAAATCAAAACGAAGCCGAAGACTACGCCCTCCGACTAGCGACACATTGGATCAATAACCGGCTTCAGGCAAGCCAACCGCTTTAGCCGTGGAGGCGGGCGCTCAGGGAAAGAAACCCTAGCACGTTGCCGAAAAAAGGTTCGGAATGCTTCGAGGGCCTCATGCTTCGTCAGGCTCAGCAGAACGGAAAATCACTGAGTCAATTTCCCTTGCGTTCGTCCCGAGCCTGGTCGAAGGACTCCGGAGGGTTTTCAGCGATCTGCTAGTGTGGTGGATTTGCCAGGACACTAGGAGCAGAAAGATTCATCCTACTTGCTCAGCGTCTGTCGTCTTCGCTTCTCGATTTCTATGTCAAGCTGGCGCGAGCGCTCTGCCGTATATTTGAGTTTGTCTCGCTCCTGAGACACGACCTCTCTCTCACGACCCAGCGCGCGCTTTTCTTCCGCTAGTTTCTGTTTTTCTTCGGTTACCTCTTGGTGCTCCTCCAGTACCTGAATCCAGAGCCGAGCCTGTTCGGCTAAGGGACTTTGCGGATGAAGTTTAACCATCTTTTTGAAAGAACGGAGCGCTCTTGCATAATCCTTTCTCGGATTCGAGGAGTGAGCGGAAATCCGTCCCATGTTAAAAAGCGCGACATCGCGCGGACCTTTTCCTTCGGCAACGATCTTCTGATTCTCTTTGAATGCAGCCTCGTAGTTGCCTTGGGCAAGAAGAGCCTCGGTTCGGTCGCTCTGCGCTGGCCGTGTCTCGTTTTCTTGGCCGTTCAAGCCTTCCCAAATCGTGGCGCAGCCGGCTAAAGAAAAAAATAGCATCAATGCCCCTGCGCTCAGGAGCAGCGGGTAGATAGGCATTACTGCCTTTTTGTCATTTAGATCGACGTTCCTCATGGTTTTTAACCTTTCCCCATCCGACTTTGATGGAGTGGCAGACGGCGCCCCAGACCCATACCAGTAGGCTTTGCGCATCGTTGGTGAACAGTCTAAGGGATCTGTTCATGCGAGATTGAAGATCGCTCCAGAACGTCATCCAATCAATATTTGCCTGCGGCCGAGACTCTTCCGTGCCGGGGCCAAGCGCCGTTGGTATTTGAAGCTCTTTGACCTGCTGGTCCCGGTAGCGATTCAGTTGGGCACAATTTTCAATCAGGCGCTCGGTTTCTTCGGTCAAGACCTCGAAGCTTGTCCGTTGCTCGGGCGTCACCTTTTCGCCCAGTTCTCCTTTGAGGTAAGCGAGACGCTTTTTTAAAGAAATGAGCGGTGTTCCGAAATATTCATCGATAGACTGAATAAAGGCGGCGTTGACTTTGGCGGTTTTGTCGATTTTCATTCTCGCCCGGGTTACCGCATCGAATAATTCCCGAATCTCCGGAATCTGGGAAAGCTCGGAGGCGGGCCCGCAATCGTTCTCGGCGTCGGACGCCATGCTCCGTCTCAGCGTCGAAAGAGGCCCCGTGATGCTATTACTGATCCCCAGCGAAAGCGCGACTCCCAACGCAAGCAAGATCAGCGTGGTCACGGCGGCAACCGTCCGGGCGCTCCGCGCGGCCCTGTCCATCGTCTCCAGTTTGTCATGCAGATTTTTCTGCAATTGCGCTTTCAACCGCTCCAGTTCTCTCAAGCCGCTCTCCAAGATCTTTTCTCTTTCTTGTTGATAACGGCTCTCGGAATAGGGTTGGCGGGCTTTGATGTAGCGAACCTCTTGGTCGAACAAATCGTGATAGCGAAGATGCAGTTCCTCCACCCGCGACAGGCGACCCTGGATCTCGGCGGATGGCGCCAGAGATTTGATTTCGTTTAAATAACGTAGAAAATCGTTTTTGAATTGCCGCAATTCGCCGTGCAGAGCGCTCGAATGAG
The DNA here is from genome assembly GCA_035762645.1 of Binatia bacterium. Lineage (GTDB taxonomy): Bacteria > Desulfobacterota > Binatia > UBA9968 > UBA9968 > DASTOD01. The sequence continues at coordinate 2,554 of DASTOD010000336.1, forward strand.
TAATGATGAATCTCCCCGCATATCGAACCTCGGAGAGAAAGGCGTCGGTCATCTGGTCTCCGTACGCGATCATGCGGTTGTCCGTATTCAATGCCGTGCGCGCCGTGGCGCTCAATCCGCCGAGCTGGACGATGGCGTATGACGCCACGGCGGCCGCCATCAGCATGATCGCCATATAGCCTACGAGGAGTCGCCCAAATATCGGGAGTCGCATAATCGAATGCTCCTCAGTTCAGAAGACCTCGAGCCGCGGCCTGCGGTTGGAAATCACCCGTTTCCCGCTTGATCGGCAGCCGAACCGTAAACGTCGAGCCTTCGCCCACCTTGCTCTGGACGCTGATTGTGCCCTCGAAGAGCTCGACAAACGTCTTGACGATGTAGAGTCCCAATCCCGCTCCCGAATGGTTCCGGGTCATCGTGTTGTCAATCTGGCGAAATTTATCAAAGACCCTGGGCAGCATGTCTTCCGGGATTCCGGGACCGGTATCCGTGACTTCGAGCTCCAGGGTGTGGCCCCGATCCAACGCCTGGGCGGAGACGATGACGGAACCTTGGTCGGTGAACTTGATGGCGTTATTGATCAGATTGGTCAAAATCTGTTTGAGTTTTATCCGGTCGCCGACGATCGTCGGAAGATCGGGCGGGTAGTGCCATTGGAGGGTGAGATTCTTCTCTATCGGCATCATATAGTCGGACCGACTCTCAGCCAGGAAATCGCCGAGATCGAAAGGTTCCTTCTGCAGCGTCACTGATCCACTCTCAATTTTCGTGATCTCCAAAATTCCATTAATCAAGGTGAGCAAATGTACCGCTTGGACGCGCATCTTTTCGGTGCATTTTTTTTGGTCACGGTTGATCTCGCCGAACATTCCCATTCTGAAGGCTTCGGCGTAGTTCATGATAATGTTGAGCGGGGTTCTCAGTTCGTGCGACATGACGCCCAGGAATTCATCTTTGATCTTGTTGGATTTGTCCAATTCCACGGCCTGATTTCTGGTTTGCTCATAGAGCCGCGAATTGTAGATAGCGATCGCTGCTTGATTGACGAGCGCCGTTAGGAAATTCATTTCCTCGGGATTGAACTCACGCTCTTCTTGCATGTAGAAGGACAAAACCCCAAGCGTTTCTTCCTTGGCGATCAACGGCAGCCCGAGATACGAAAGCAGGCGATGGCTGCGGAAGAATTCAGGGTTGGTCGTTCGCGGGTCGATTTGGGCGTTGGCAAGGGCGAGCGGAGACTGGTGCTTGAACACGAGCAGAGGGAGTCCTTCCTCGGTGGCGGCTTCCGTTTCGTCCCCGTTGGTCGCACCAAGATTTCGGCGCGCAATGTGTTCCAAAGCACCGGTTTGGTCGTTCCATAGACTAACGGTCGCGGCGCAGGATGGAAACAATGCGGATGTTTGATCCAGGAGAGTGCGCAAAACGGTTGCGAGATCGAGAATCGACGTGATGGCCACATTGAGATCGTAGAGAGCGTTTTGCCGCAGCCGTTGCCGTTCAATTTGAGCTGCCGAGGCTTGCGCCTCCACCTCGCGTTTTTCTAAAGTGCGGGCAAGATCATCAAAGGCCCGCGCCATCTGCCCAAGCTCACTCTTGCCGTAGGGGAACTGAGTGCGAGCATTCAATTTTCCGGACGCCACTTGGTTGGTCGCGCTGACAAGATCCCGGATTCGCCGAAGGACAAAGAGATCCGCGCCAAACCACGCCGCAAGCAGCGTTAGAAGGGAAAGCGCTCCAAGCGTAACTAAATTATAGAAGAGAATGCGGTCGGCCTCGGCAAATGCCAATGCCGCCGGAATATCGATGGCGGCGTATACGGTTTGGTCTCCCGTGAGGCTTTTTAGCCGGCTGAACCCGAAGAGCCGCGGGACTCCATCCGCTCCCACCGATTCAAAGGCCTTCTCGGTGTCTCGGGGTCCTACGCCTTCAATCGGGGTCTCGGCAAAAAGGGACCGGCCGATGCCCTCCGCGCCGTTCGGGTAGCGAAGCAGAACGACGCCGTTTTCATCCACCAGCGTAAAAGTCGCGCCGTGGTAGAGATGATTTTCCGCCGCGATTCGAGAGATCCACGATAAATCCAGGGCCGTAGCCACCACTGCCCGCAATACGCCAGGGGAGTCCAACACCGGATAGCTCAGGCCCACAATGGTCTTGCCGAGCGAGGGAATCGTGCGTACTTTGCCGACGGAAAAATCGTTTGTCTGGCTCACACGCGCCTGGTCCAGGCCGTTGGCGCGGCCGAGGGAAGCGCCGGCCGGCAAAGCGCTGCAGAGAACATTCCCCTTGGCATCGGTCAGGATCACATCGGCATACAAAGGCTCGAGCAGTCCTGCGAGGCTTTTGTCGCAGGAGCCTTTGTCTGCGGCGCGAACCTGTGGCAGTTGAGAGAGCATGATCAGGAACCGGTGCGCGGTCTCGATAAACCTTTCCTGCTCGGCGGCGATCGCGCGCGCTGCTCCCAGCGCGCTTGCTTGAGCTTGATGGGCGATCAGCTGTCGATGCCGCGAAGCACTGTAGAGAATAACGCCGAACGCCGGGATGACGGCTAAAAGAACCAGGGCGATGAGACGGAATCGGAGGCTTGAAACGAAGCGAGCCATAGAAACCCAGCAGGTTACGACGGTAACCGCCAGGTCGGATGGGGGGAGGAGCAAGGCTTATGCCAGGAGGCGCGCATTGGAAGATTTCCACGTAATTACGTTAACCTGAGCAAATTCTACTGGTAAAAAAGAGAACAACTTTGCCAAACAGTAACAATTTTTTGCATTGCTACCGGATTGCGTAACCTGTTGAGCCTCAGCTAGTGCGGGGATTGATTCACAGCGGCGGTACCGAAACCCTAGCAGATTGCTCATTTCAACCTCTCTCTCCGTTCGTCCTGAGCAGCCGGTCGAAGGACTCCGAGAGAGTTTTTTCGTACCCTGCTAGAGGGAGTCTCTTTTCTCTTGTTTCCCCTAAACGGGCCGGGACAGGGGCGTGACTAGAACAGAGAGCTTTGACCGAAAGCTTCTCGCTGATGGGTTCGGAAAAATGCGGTCATGAAGGCTAAGGAGAATCGAAGGTTTCCGCGACAAAGATTTCGCTCAGTTCCAGCTTTCTCTCCGTTAGACCCTGTTCGTAAGAGTATTGAAAGGCCGCTTGGAGAGTTGGCAGATTCTGCCGTATTCCATAGGGGAATACGTCGTCGCCCATAATTTGCCGGGCAAACTCGAAATCAGCATTTATCCAAGGCAGTGGGTACAGAGATTCACTATATCTTTCGTAGGCGGCTTCTTTGGCGGTCTGGAACGCGTTGCACAGGCTTTTTGCGACCCATCGGTTCTCGCGGTAAATGACGCGCTTGAGAATAACAAGATGCATGATCGGAAAAATTTTCGTTTGGCGGAAATATTCGGCTTCGCTGTCCCGAACGCTCGGGAACAACCGCTTGATCGCCGGCGATCCGTTTCTGACGCTTGGCGGCAACGAAGTGGCGACCATCGCATCGAGCTTCCCTTCTTCGAGCATGCCTTCGAGGGTTTGATCCTTCCCTATATTCTCTATGCGAATGCCGGAAGGTATCTTGATGGAGATATGCTCCGACCGGCTGCGAAACCAGTGGAGATCTTGCGGCGACACACCATACTGATGCTGGAACATGCCTCGGACAAAAAGGAGCGCGGTCATCGAATAATCCGGTATGCCCACTCGCTTGCCGACCAGGTCTCGCGGCTCCTCTATCCCGGACTTGGCATTGATCCAGATATTGGAATGGCGAAACACGCGGGAGGGAAAGACCGGGATCCCGACAAATCTCTGGTCCCCGCGATCAAGCGCGATCAGATAATTTGATAGGGACATCTCGCACGCATCAAACTCCGTGTTCCGCAGCATGCGCAAGAAGATTTGTGAAGGCGGCGAGAGGGGCAGATACTTCAATTCGACGCCGTCGACGGGCACCGTCCCGTCCATCAGGCCGCGGGTATGATCGTAATCTCTGCAGGCCAACGTCAGCTTAAGCGCCGCCATGCGGTCCCCCGTTTAGTGACCCAAGCCGGGTGAAAATCGAAACTGCTGGGTTCCAGCGATCGGAGACTGTAGGCGGATGGCGCTTGGTTGTCAATTGTTAAACCTGTTGACCTGATGGCGACGGACGGATAAAAAAGCTCGGTCGAGTGGCGACTATCAAAACAAAAGGAGGAGACCATGCCACGAGTCGCGTTGGATCTAAACGAAGCTGCGGATTTGCAGAAAGTCAAAGGGCAGTGGCGAGTCGGCCAGGGGCTGGTGCCGGGGGAGCCCAACGAAGGGCTGAAAGCGCAGATCCTGAACAGTCCGGCGCGTCTCGCCGATTACGATGACTCCGGCTGGGAAGTCTGCGTCAACATCAGAAAAAGCCGCTCCGTCGGATTCACTTTCGCGTGGTATCGGACGAGCGTCGAAATCCCGGTCGAAACGGATGGAGTCCTGTTGGCCGATTCCCGAGTCTATTTTGAAACCAACGTCGATAATTACGGTGAAGTATGGATCGACGGCAAGATCAACCGTGCAACTGGGGTTATCGCCGGCATTAACGCCCAGCACCGCGTCGAGGTAAGTGCGAAAGCCGTCCCGGGAGCCAAACATGTGATCGCCTGCCTTGTGGCAAACGGGCCCATCGCTGAGCCCGTGGGTGGCATCTTTATGCGTTATGCGACTCTCGCCTTTGAGTCGCGCGATTGAAGTCTTCCCCGAAGCTGTGACCTTCGGTTCCTAGACTCCTTCGCCTCCGCTTGATTGATCTTCGGCACGCCGATAATGACAGAGGCGTTTCATAAATGAGACGACCGCTGCTGTCGTGTCCCAGCAGGTAGACAACCCGCACTTATCCAAGCGAAGGACCTCGATAAAACCCGGCGAAATTAAAGAAGATTCTAAAGAGGCACGAGGCTTGCGTTAAAAGAACAAACCAACAGGGCGGGTCTTATGAGAATCGAAAGGAGGCTTTATGCTTAATTGGGCCTTAGGATTCCTGATCATAGCTCTCATCGCGGGGGTCTTTGGATTCTTCGAAATCGCGGGCGCAGCGACGCAAATCGCCTGGATTCTGTTTGTCGTGTTCTTGGTATTGTTTCTGGTGAGTCTCTTCGTTGGCCGCACCCGACCACCGATTTGACGGCATAAAGGCTGCTGGTCATAAGGAGCCAGGCTCGACGCCGGCCGCCGCAAACACCGCTCGCGCCTCAGGAGTCGTCATGTAGCGTACGAACTCTCGTGTGGCCGCACCGATGCTGCCGTCTGCGAGGACGATCGCGACGTAAGTCGTGTAATTCTGAACCTCCGCCGGGAGCGGGCCGACAAGCTCGATTCCTTTGTCTTTGCCGTCAATAATGACCGTGGTTGCGCCGAGACCGATATCGTTCCCCGTGCCTTTGCTAATGTGCTCGAGCACGGCCCCGGCATCCGGATAGCGGGTTGCCTTGGCCCTCACTTGCGCGCCGATTCCCAACCGATCGAAAAGACCCTCGAGATAAAGTCCCGTCGAGGCCTGGTTGTAAACGATCGATTCGGCGTTCAGCAGAGTTTCCTTAAACTCATCAACGGCCGTGATCCTCGGGGCGGGCGCACCGGTCCGAACCATGACTCCCACGCCGATACGGCCCACCGTGACGAGGTCAGTAGCGGTGGCTTTGCCGGTCTTGACCAGATCGTCTACCACCGACGGCGGCGCGATAACGACATCCGCCGACTCGCCGTCGCCGAGGCGTTTTTGCATCGCAGGCGCGGTGGCGAAGACGACTTCCACGTCGTGGCCGGTTTCCCGCCGGAAGGCCTCGATGATGTTTACCAGAGCGGGCCTGACGGCGCCGGCGCTCAGCACTCTGATTTCTGCCGTTCTTGGGCTACTCATGGCGGTTGTTTTCACTGCGTATACACCTTGTCGATAAAACCGGTTTTCTCCAACTCGCGCACGAGGCTTTCATCCACCATATCTTCGAAGCGAAGCTGCGCGCCCGGCTTGCGGCTGACCGCTTCTTTGATTTGAATCTCGACGCCGGGTCTAGTCACCAGCGGCACCCGGTCATAAAGCTTCTCGTTCGCAACGTAGGAGGATTCGAGATAAGCCGCGCTGGTTTGTTTGCTGTATTTGGAAACGATTTTTTTGCTCTCTTCCTTGCGGGTCTTGAAAAAATGGGTAGCCTCGATGAGCGCCATCAAAACTTTTTTCACGGTCTCCCTTTGGCGCGAAAGATAGCTCCTCGTTGTGGTGGCGCAGATAAACGGAAAATCAAACCGTTTCTGAAAATCGGCGGTGCTGATGAGGACCTTGAAGGGCATGCCTTTAGTCAGGTAAACGACCCCCGGAGGTGACGGAAAACCGGCGATTCTGCCGGTGCGAAATGCGGCTGCCCTTTCTGACGGGCCGCCGACCTGCATGATGAGAACTTGTTTATCGGGCTCGAGTCCCAATCCTCTGATCAGCGCCCGCGCCGCCACGTCCGACGCGCTGCCGACCCGGCTGATGCCAATGGTTTTTCCTTTCAGGTCTTCGCCTGATTTGATCGACTCGTGCACGACCAGCTCGTACGGAAGGGAGTTGAGATAGCACGCAACCATAACGAGATCGGCCCCGGCTACCACCGCGCTGGCCACGCCTCCACCCGAAGCGTTGCCCACCTGTACGTCGCCAGCCAAAAGACTGGCCACGCTAGTTGTGGTGCTAGGGATGAAGACCAAATTTACGTCTAATCCGTTCTTCTTATAAAAACCTCGCTCTTGAGCCAGGTACCAGACGGAGTTGGCCGTCTCCAGCGCGCTGTAAGAGACACTGATCTTTTCCTGACCCCAGCCATCCCTCAGAAACAGGAAATAAAAAAGCAACGCTCCACTGAACAGCCAAAACCCCCGTCGCAGTTTCATAATACCTCCTGGAAGAAGCCTCGACCGCTGCTTGCAAAACCGCCAATATCACACTCTTGCGCTCGTGGTAAACCGCTGTCGGCGGCTTCAGCTACGAAAAAATTCGCGGCCGAACAACAACGGCAGCCAAGCCATAGGCGACGAGTCTCGGACGCAGCGAAAACCTTTGACTGCGTTTTTCCAATCAGGGTGGTAGCGGTGGGAGCAATCGCAGGAGTCACTCGGGCCGCAGAGAGCCTTAAAGGTTTGGCGGTCCACCTCGACATCAGTCGAAGTCCATTCCCAAATATTTCCTTGCTTTTTGAGCTTGCCTCCTTCACAGGAGGAGATCCATTCCTCCACTGTTGGCAACCGTCTCCCTGCAAAGCGGCAGTACGCAACGGCATCAGGCCAGCTCACTAACACGACGGGCTCGTTTTCCTTACCTGGGGCAAAGCGACCATTAATCCAGTGCTCGGGGGGCGGATGACTTGTTGCCAGGACGAACTGAAGGTACTCATGATTCGTTACCTCGTGGGGGTCTAACGCGGCCGCTGTGAGAAAATAAAAGGGCAATAAGAAAGTCCAGGTGTGACCTAGTCTGCGTCGTTCGCCTGCATTCCGCATTTGAAACATAAGAAACATAAGAAAGGTGTAGTGGCACGCTGGCTTTATTTGCTTAACACAGCAGACGTTAGCATCCAAGATTTCTCTATGTAGGCGAGTCTGATACGGCGCCCTTCATTGGTCCGTCGCGGTCACACCTCAAACCCTTAGCGGGCGAAGACCTATGGAATTTTTTGCGACCTTGAAGTATGTAGGCTTGTATCTACGCGTCAAAGACATTTTAAGTGACATCGTGGAACAACCCTTGCGGGGCTAGCACCAACCACGACTTTGCGTTATGCAAAGGACGGAAAGGAGTTCAAATGAAAGGCGCGCCGCTACCTCCAATCGATCGCTCCAACACGGCCCTGGTACTGCACGACATGCAAAATGATTTCATTAAGTCGTCTCTGTCCAAGCCCGAGATGCGGGACGTCGTGAAACGCACGAAAGCTCTCATCGATCGTGCGCGTGTTCTGCCAATTCCCGTGATCTATACAAGAGTAGAATACGATCCGGCCATGGGTTTGCCGGCCGAACGCGCCCCCTACCTGCGCCGGTCGGGCGCTCCAATTTGCGTCAAAGGGACGCCGGGCGCGGAGGTAATTGACGAACTGAAACCTGCCGCTGGCGACTATGTCATCAGCAAAGTTCGATCCAGTGCATTTCACGAAACCAAATTGGAAACACTTCTCAGGGTAAAAGGGGTTTGGATTCTAGTCGTTGCCGGCGGTTCGACGAACTGGGGTGTGGAGTGGTTGGCGCGAGACGCCAAGTCTCGCGATCTCGTGACGGTCGCCCTCAGGGACTGCACCTATTCGGCCACCCCTGAAGCTCAAGCAGCGAGCCTTGCCAATATCGATGATTTTTTGGGCTACGTGATGAACTATGATCAGGTCGTAGAAATCTTTTCGAAGCAAAGGTAAAGACTCTCGAAGATCAACTCTACCCCGCGCCGCGTGAGAGAAAACCCTGGGTCCTTAGTGATTTCGATAGCGTCTCCACGCCGGGATAAAAAGCCTTGGAGCAGGACGCTGAAGGAGTAAAACAAAAGGCCCGACCTCCTTCGAGATCGGGCCTGGGTAGCCATTCATTATTCTTCAATAGGATAGAATCGGCGGCTAGTATTCGCCCTGCTGGCGCTTCAGTCTTTCCACCTCCTGACGCTGCCGATTGAGCTCCATCTGATTCCTTCGTATCTGTTGCTCCTGCTGCTGGTTCTGGATCTCCTGGCCCTGCAGCTGGTCGCCAACCAGCGCGCCTGCTCCTAGCCCAAGCCCACCGCCGATGGCCGCACCCGCACCGGGATGACCCACGGCGGAACCAATTATCCCCCCGGCGGCGGCTCCGCCAAGCGCTCCTATGCCCGCGCCTTTCTCTCTGGTAGACAAGGATCCGCCGGCACAGCCGACAGCCCCGGCCAGAACGACTATCCCAAGGATGCTCGCGAAGCTTTTGGTTCCAATTTCACACAAATTCATGATTACCCCTTTCGTTGAAAGTTTAGCCGCGAGATGAACGAGCAAGAGACGCGCCAAGTATCCACTTGGGCAATGAAGGAAGTTTTTGAGAACATGGGGAAAGTAAGCGCTACCATCAAGAGCAATTTTTATCGGCGAAGGGGGAAATCTACTACAGTGGATGGAGGCGAGACAGGACCACAGATTCCAGCCTTGACAGGTACCCCCTGGCTAGTTAGCGTATGGCCACACCCTGACTGGCCGACAGTGGCAATTTGCCAAACGCTTACGTTTTTACGGGTCTCCCAAGTCGCGTTGCCCCACACGGCGTCGTTAGTCTTAGAGGAGAAGCCATGAAGATTCTTGCCGCCTTCTCGATTCTTTTCTTTACGGGCATAAATGCTTCGTCTGCCCAAGAAGCCTACTTCAAGGGTAAGACGATTCGGATCATCGCCGGTTTTCCCAGCGGCGGCGGAGTGGACATCGAGGGTCGGATGCTGGCCCGCTTTTTAGCGCCGCATATTCCGGCAAATCCGACCATCCTCGTGCAAAACATGCCTGGGGCGGGCGGGACAGTCGCGACCAACTGGTTCGAACAATTTGCCAAGCCTGACGGTTTCACGCTTCACTACACGAGCACCACGAGCATCAATCAGCAGGCGATGGGGGTCAAAGAAGCCAAACATGATCTGCGCCATTGGCCGGTGATCGGCAGCGTCCGCCGCGGAACTTCAGTGGCGCTAATCCGGAAACAAAGTCTTGATCGCCTTACGAGCCGCGGTGAACCCCTCAAGGTCGGCGTTCGTTCAGGGGACGAAAGTTGGAATGCCATTTTTCTCTGGGGAGCGGAGTTCCTGAAATGGAATGTGCGCTGGGTCCAAGGCTATCCCGGCGGCGGAGAAATCCTTCTCGCGTTTGAGCGAAACGAGACTGACATCTATCCGACTGCGACCCTGCCTACTTTGCGCAAGCTCATTGGGCAGGGTTTTAGCCCGTTTATCCAGCAAGGCATGCTGACCGCAGCCGGAACGTTCCAACGACGGTCCGAGTTTCTCGACGTGCCCGTGTTCGAGGAAGTGGCGAAGGACCAACGCCCAAGCGGCATACCGTGGCAAGCTTATACGATTTGGGCGGGCTCAGACAGTGTGGGTCGCCCCCTTCATGCGCCGCCGAAAACGCCTCCGGATATCGTCCGCTCCTTGCGCGATGCGTTTGCTCGCATGAACGAGGGCGCGGAGTTTAAGGCTGAACTGAAAAAGATCAGCGGTGAGGATGCTCAGATACTTCTGGGGGACGAAGCGGACCAACTCCTGCGCCAACTGGTCGTCGTGTCGCCACCGATTCAGGACTTTATGAACGGCCTCATGAAAAAATATTTGAGTCGATGAGGAAACGACGTGACCTTGACGGCCTATAATAAGCTCCCACTTCCTTCTTTCATGTACGGCACGGCTTGGAAAAAAGCGGCGACGAAGCAACTGGTGGAACTAGCGGTGGCATCAGGCTTCAGGGCCATCGACACGGCCAATCAACTGATCCATTACGAGGAAGCGCTGGTGGGAGAAGCCTTGCAGGCGCTTCAAAAAAAAGGAATCAGGCGAGACGCGCTGTTTCTCCAAACCAAGTTTACTCCGGCCGGTGGCCAGGGCGGTCGAACTCCCTACGATCCTTCCGCTGATCTCACCACCCAAGTAAGAGAGTCCTTTGAGAGCTCGTTGAGCCACCTACGCACCGAGTATGTGGACTCCTATGTCTTACACGCGCCTTATTCGCGCCGGGGTTTGGGGGAAGCGGATTGGGAGGTTTGGGCGGCCATGGAAAGTCTCTATCGGTCAGGGAAAACTAAAATGATCGGCATCAGCAATATCACGGCCGGTCAGCTCGCGCAGCTTTGTGAACAGGCGAACGTCAAACCCATGGTCGTGCAAAACAGGTGTTTTGCCGCGCTTGGATGGGACAAAGAGGTTAGGGAGATTTGCC
>DASTOD010000337.1:0-9155 GCA_035762645.1 Binatia bacterium
GCTAGGCGTAAGGGGAGTGAAGCCTTCAGGTCAGAACCGAGGATTCGGCCAAGGCGAAATTCGAATTGCGGGTCCGAAGTCACCTCACGCCTCACCCCTAACGCCTGACGGTATCTAGCATTGACAAATTGACCCTTATTCCATATAAAACCTTGTCTACCCTGACCCTGAGCGGGCGTAATTCAGCGGTAGAATGCCAGCTTCCCAAGCTGGACGTCGTGGGTTCGATCCCCATCGCCCGCTCCAAAATTTCTCACCAATTAACAACTTTCGCCTTTCGACAAAAAGCAAAAAGTTGCCAGAACCAAAGTGTCGCCGCGCTATTCGTAGCGTAGCGCTTCGATGGGATCCAAATTTGCGGCCTTTTTTGCGGTTGTCAACGGCGCCCCATGACGTACATGGCAGGCGGCCGGCAGTACATCGTGGTGGCCATCGGCGGCGCGAATGTGCCGGCGGAACTCCTCGCCCCGCGGCCGATGTCACGGGTCTTATATCTCACGATGTCTTTCCGTCAATACGGCCTCAGCCGACATATATCCAACGTTAGCTCGAAATATAACTAAAATTATATTGGCGGGAGACGATTTTTTTGCTTTTGTTAAGCGCGGAGGTTATTCCGACTTATGGGCATCGGAGAGGAGCGGTCTGGCTCGGTAAAGATGGTTAAACCTCTGCTGGTAAGACGGGCTCTATTTGATCCAACCGATGCCGAGCTTTTTCAAAAGGTATTTGGGAACAGAAACCGGCAGCAAGAAGAAGGGCTTATGCTGGCGGTCTTACAAGATGCTATCGAAGATTTCCAGAAGTACGTTCTTGCAAACGCGGAGATAGAGAAAACTCTCTTTCAAGAGGCGGAAACATGGATTCTGGAGAAAAATAGCGAATGGTTTTTTTCCTTCGAGAATATATGTGACACCCTGCAGCTCCAACCCGATCGTATACGGCAGGCACTGTTGTACTGGAAGGAGCGCAAAATCTGTTCGCGGGCGACGCGAAAAAGAAAACTGTCGGGGTTACTTTGTCGGGTCGGTTCAATAGGGCCCAGCCAAACGGTTTTTGCCCGCCGGAGAAACGAACAATAATCCGGGCTAAGATACTCACGATGGCGAATCGTCGCGAGAGGAGCCGCCGCCCTCGCCGGCTCCCCTCTTAACACGGAAGACCCCGGTCTCCAGGGACGGGGCCCGCGACAACCCGGTGACTTCGAGAATCTCCTGTTCGTTTAAGCTCTCCCGCGCCAGCAGGGCTTCGACGAGCACGTCGAGTGGTTTGCGGTGCGCGCTCAGGAGCCGCTTGGCCTCGTCGTGGCTCTCGGCGATGATCTTGCGCACCTCGACATCGATAACTTCAGCGGTGCTTTCGCTGAACTGCCTGGCACCGCCGTAACCGTTCACGCCGCCGAGGTAAGGGTTCTCACGCGGCGCAAGCTGTACCATTCCAAGCCGCTCGCTCATGCCCCATCGCGTGACCATGCGGCGGGCGAGCGCAGTGGCCTGCTCGATATCGTTTTCGGCTCCGGTCGTTTTGGTGCCGTAGACAATCTCCTCGGCTGCTCGGCCGCCAAGCATGCCGACGATCTTCGCGCGCAGATAGGCTTCCGGATAATTGTAACGATCGCTGTCTGGCCGTTGGTAGGTGACGCCGAGGGCCTGCCCCCGCGGCACAATCGTTACCCGGTTCACCGGGTCCGCTCCGGGCACCACCAGGCCAAGAATGGCGTGTCCGCCTTCATGGTAGGCGATCCGTTCCTTGTCGGCACGGCTCAACAGGAGCGGGCGCTCGGGGCCGAGCACGATTTTTTCCAGCGCGTCGAGGAAGTCCTTCTGATGGACCTCCTGCTGCTCTCGCCGAGCCGCCAGCAGTGCCGCTTCGTTGACGAGGTTCTTCAGGTCGGCGCCCGAAAGGCCGGGCGTCGCCGCGGCAAGCTCCCCTAAGTTTGTGTCGTTCGCAAGCGGCACGCTGCGCGTGTGGACTTTGAGAATCGCCTCACGACCGACCTTATCCGGTAGATTGACGACCACACGCCGGTCGAAGCGTCCGGGCCGACGGAGCGCTTTGTCGAGCACTTCTGGCTGGTTCGTCGCCGCCAGTACAATGATGCCCTCGCGACTCGAAAAGCCATCCATTTCGGTGAGGATCTGATTCAACGTTTGCTCCTGCTCGCTCGAGCCCCCGATAGCCATCTGACCGCGCGCGCGACCGATCGCGTCCAATTCGTCAATGAAGACGATCGCGGGCGCGTGCTCGCGCGCCTGCTTGAATAGATCGCGCACCCTCGCCGCGCCCACACCCACGATCATCTCCACGAACTCCGCCGCGCTCATAGAGAAAAACGGCACGCCCGCCTCTCCCGCGACCGCCTTCGCCAGCAAGGTTTTCCCGGTGCCCGGCGCGCCCACCAGCAGCACGCCTTTCGGAGCGGTTCCGCCCAGCCGGGTGTATTTCTTCGGGTCTCTCAAGAAATCGACGATCTCGACCAGCTCGTTTTCCGCTTCGTCGATTCCGGCGACATCGTCGAACGTGACCTTCACATCCTTCTCCTGGTCGTAGCGGCGCGCCTTGCTCCTGCCGATGCCCATGAGCCCGCCAAGACCTCCGCCCTGCTGAGCCGCGCGCCGGAACATCCAGATGTAAAAACCGATGAAGAGCAGGGCCGGGCCAAATCCGAAAAGGAGCGTCGTCAAGGGATTGTCGCCTTCTTCGATCGGCTTGGCGCTGATCTCGACTCCGTTCTCGATCAAGAACGCCTCCAATCCCGGGTCTACGAACGAGGGTAGAGTAGTCGCGAAGTTATTTGACGTTTTCGGCACGTCTCGGCGGAACGCGCGGCGCACGCTCGCCGTTTGGTCCTCGCGACTGGGAACCGCATCCTTTTCGGCTGCCGTTAGCGCCTCAGCGCCGGACGCCGTACTCTTTTCGGTCGCCGGCGGGTAAGTCACCGGTGTCGAGAATCGGCCGGTGATGGACTCGCCCTGGCTGTGGATCGCCTCGACATTGCCCTTGCCGACTTCCTCTTTAAAAAGAGTATAAGGCACTGTCAGCGGCGCGTCCGGGCTCGGAAAGAGGAGCTTCACGAGCAAGTAATTCGCGAGCAAGAGCCCTAACAACCACAACCACGTTCTGCCCGGCGGAATCTTCGCCGGCCCACTGCCTTTCGCTTCTCCGGGCCTACCGTCGGTCGGCTGAACGCGTCCGGCCGGTGCGGAGTCACTGCGTCGCGTCTGCTGTCCCGTCGAACTCATGGCCACCTCCTCGGGCGAACTCTGGCAATCATAGGCGGAGATCGTGGCAGTATACAGGGGTATATTCAGTTCACCACTATCACCTGCACCGGCCAAAACAAGATCATCAATATGCTTACCAAAAACGATGCCTCCATGGGATTATCGCCAAGCATTTTGCTCCTCGCACAGGTTGGGAAAAGTTTACAGCTAAGGAAGGTCAATCATGAGACTGTGCTGGTCCCGGCATGGTTGCCAGTCTGCAGGTGCGATACTGAATACGTCAGGATGCAAAATGGACCTCAGAGAAGCGCCGAGAGCACTCTGGCAATCGAATCCCGGAACCGGATCGCGGTGCCGCGCTTCCGGTAAGCCGCCGGGTCGAATTCGCTGCAGTATTCAAGGTCCCGCTCGAAGTCGCTCTCGAGCTCTTTGGCGATCCGCTCGCTGTAGAATACCGCGTTGAGCTCGTAATTGATGCTGAAGCTGCGGATATCGATATTCGCCGAGCCGATCGAGCAGATCTCGGAGTCGATGCTGATCGTCTTGGCGTGCAAGTAGCCTTTCTCGTAGAGGAACACGCGCACGCCGGCGCTCACGATCTCCTCGATATAGGTGTTCCCTGCCCAATCGGGCAGTCTGTTGCCCGAGGGGCGTGCGCTCACCATCAGTTTGACGTCGACACCCGAGAGTGCGGCCGTCCTTAGGGCCTCGGCAAGGGTCGCGTCGGGGATGAAAAACGGTGATTGGAGATAGACATGGCGCTGCGCCGAAACAATCATGAAGGCGTAAAGCTGTCTAATCGCAGCCCACTGGGAATCGGGACCCGATGTCAGGATCTGCACCGAAACGTCACCTTCCGCAAAATAGGTTGCGTTTGCGGGAAAGTATTTGGCGTAGAACAGATTCTCACGGACGGCATTGTACCAGTCGACCATAAATATGGCCTGTAGAACGGCTGCGCTTTCTCCCACAATCCGGACCTGCGTGTCGCGCCACGCGTCAAATCCCTCCCCGCCATCGAGCTGCTCCTGGCCGATATTCATTCCGCCCGTGTAGCCGATCGCGCCGTCAATTACGGTGATCTTCCGATGATTGCGGTAGCTGATCGTATGCAGTTGGTAGGGCGGCGATGTGGGTGCCATTCGGATCCCCGCCGCGAGCATGTCCCTGACATAGCGCCGGCCCACATGTGCCTGCGAGCCTATCGGATCGTACAGCAGCCGAACCTCGACCCCAGCTCTCGCCTTCTCACTCAGGATTTCCTTCAAGCGCTCAGTGAATGGGTCCGCACTCCAGATGAAGTACTGGAGATGGATCGAGTGCCGCGCCGCCTTAATGTCCCCGATGAGGCTAGGGTAAAACTTTGCTGCATCCTGTTGTATCTCGACACGATTGCGCGTTGTCAGCACCGAAAGAGAATTCCGCCTCACCAGCATCATCATTCTCTTCCGGCTAATGCTTTCGCTTTCTAGGCGTGCCAACTCCGCATCCTGACGCGACAGAATGGGCGAGAGTAAAGGAAGAGCGTTCGCCCGGAGATCTTGCCTCAAGAGCTCCCTCTGTTTCCTGAAAGCTTTCCCGTCGCGGCCGAGTAGGATGTAGACCAGCAGTCCGATACCCGGGGCAAAGAAAAGAACTAGCATCCAGGCCAACGTCGCCTGAGGCCGTCGATTCTCGGAAATGAGGAACACAGCCATCGCGAGCGCATACAGGAACAGCAACATTGTTAGGATGGTGAAGATATGACTCATGAGCATTGCATCCTGGCTGCCGGGCGTTCATGGCAATGCGGTGTACAGTGGAACGCTACTCCAGAATCAATTGACGTGGCTTCAAAGCACTTTCTGCGCATAAGGCGTTTTTTTTCTAGCCGTTCTCTCGATAACGTTGAGTTAGAAGATTACTTCAACGTAACATCTTTACAAGCGCGCGATAATAACGCGATGCGGGCCATTGCGGTCTGTCGCACTCAAGAGCTGGGAGGGCATGTGGATCGATGCGACTCATGCGGCTTTGAGCGCCCGGCCTATAACTCTTGCCGTAACCGCCATTGCCCGAAATGCCAGTCCCTGGCCAAGGCCAAGTGCCGTTAGGTGTCATTACGCGATTCTTGCCCACGAGTCCCAAGGAGCCAGCTGCCGGTTCGAGCTGGTGCCTGCGGAGAAAGATGTGCCCGTGAACTTGCCGTCCTGAATCTGCGGCCTACCGCTTTTTGAGTTTCTCGCTACAAAGGCAGAAAACAACCGTTGGAAATAATTGATTTGCTGCAGGAATTTTGGAGCGGGCGATGGGGATCGAACCCACGACGTCCAGCTTGGGAATTTTCTATCGGATTTTATGATTTCTTGTTTTGTGGCAAAAGGTTAGCGGATATTTTGCGTCCTGCAGCGTCTTCAAATCCCGCCAGACGGGCAAATGGCGGCTTGAATCGCTTTCGCTGAGACGAGACGAGGAAGTACTTATGCAAAATGAACCGCAAACAGGAGAAGCAGCCGATTTCAAGGGCAGACGAATCCTGGTTACGGGTGGGACCAAGGGCATTGGCGAAGCCATTGTGGAGCGTCTCATTCGCGGAGGTGGAAAAGTTATCACCACGGCACGATCCCTGCCCCCCGGCACGCCCGATCGGTTCGTCCAAGCAGACATCAGCACGCGCGAAGGAATCGATCGGCTCGTCATGGCGACGACGGATCGTCTCGGCGGCCTCGACATCTTGATCCACAACGTAGGCGGTTCTGCGGCGCCAGGCGGGGGTGCATTGGCGTTGTCCGATGGCGATTGGCAACATGCGTTCGACACGAACCTGTTCGCCGCCGTCCGACTGGATCGCGCCATCCTTCCATTGATGTTGAAGCAAGGCTCGGGCGTCATCATTCATATCTCGTCCATCCAGCGGACGCTCCCGCTCTATGAAGCCACCTTGGCGTACGCAGCCGCAAAGGCCGCCCTGACTAATTACAGCAAGGGGCTCTCTAAAGAGGTCTCTCCCAAGGGTATTCGCGTGAACACAGTTGCGCCCGGATACACTGAAACCGAGGCCGCGCAGGGAATGGTCAACGAAATCGCGCAACGAACCGGTATCAGCAAGGATGCCGCAAGGCAACGCATCATGGACTCGCTCGGCGGCATCCCACTAGGCAGGCCGAACCGACCTGAGGAAGTTGCCGAACTGGTCGCATTCCTAGCATCGGACCGAGCTTCGTCCATCACCGGAAGCGAGTACATCATCGATGGCGGAACCATCCCGACGGTGTGAAAAAGGGCGGCGAAGTGATTGTACGAATCGCGTAGCCAATGCTCGAAGTGGAGATAGTTCATGCAAATGAAGATGCCTCTCGCAATAAGCGCTTATGTACAAGCCACAAATGAGCGAGACAACGACATCGGATTAGCACGAGTTGAATTACTTCCCCCGTTTGAAAAAAGGGGAGCGAGGGGGATTTGTAGGGGATTGATTTCGGGCGATAACAATCAGAGGGAGAGGAAACAAGTCCTTGGACACTTTAATCTCTGATGGTTAGAGTAGGCTTACGTTTGGGGGAGTTTCGTGCTTGAATTCTCGGACGTCGCTGTCGCCCATGCGATCGAACTGGCTGTCGCACCAGTTTTTCTTCTCACCGGTATCGGCGCGATCCTCGCGGTTATGACCAACAGGCTAGGTCGAGTCATCGATCGCGCTCGCGTCTTGGAGGAAAGGCTAGAGAGGGCTTCCCCGGAATCTCTCGCAACACTGCGCGCGGATCTCGCCGTGCTATTACGACGGGCAAAACTGAACGGACGCGCCATCACGCTATGTACGACGACAGCGCTCCTCGTGTGCACCGTGATCGCGGTTCTCTTCCTGAGCGCCTTCTTGCGCTTCGATGCGTCGATTCCGGTGGCGCTGCTGTTCATCGCGGCGATGTTTTGCTTCTTTTTGGGCTTGCTGTGGTTCCTGCGCGTGATCTATCTGGCAACGACGAGCCTGCGCCTCGCCACTTTGAATCGCAGAACGGCCGACAAATGTCCAAAGAGGCCTTTTAGGGTTAATCTGGACTTTGGTACTTCTGATGGGTCAAACCAGAGCGCCTATAGAAGACAGTTAGGCTTTGGCTACGGCAATGGCATCTTCAGTCCAAGCTCATCGGCTACCGCTTGCTCGATAACGGTGCCCTTAAAGAAGTCTGGGTTGTTGCGCGTGTGCAGACGCGCGGCGTTGGTGAATGTGAATTCCCGGAAATCCTGCTCGGTCACGAAGCCCTTCTCCACCATCTCGAACGCCTCAGGAATCACCGCCCTGAAATCGGGTACGTCGAAATGCGTGAAGTCGGAGCTGAAGACCGGCCGAAGCCGGACGCCCATACGGGGATCGAAGGCCCACATCGTGGCCCGGTCGTCGGCCTCGCAGCCAAAGTAAAAGTTGCCGGAGAAGACGGCCCGGATATCCTCCTCTGAGTTAATTCCTGCTGCCTCAAAATCGTCCGAAACATGCTCGGGCCGCCCGAGTTCTTCAAGACTGCACTCCGGGCGGAATGCGTCCAGGTTGTTCATGATCGCGTCGGCGTTGGCTTTCAGTCTTTGATCGCCATACCGGCCGATAAGCTGACGCAACTCGGCGACGTTGGTTGCGCTCGGATACTGCAGCCCGGCGCGGCGGCGCTTCTCCCAGTGTTCGATCAAGTCGGCGCACATCTGACAGGCCCAGCTCACTCCGCCTTCCATGAACCCAAAGTTGAGGCTTGGGTAGCGTCGCACAACACCACCGAGGAAAACGCCCCGCGCGAAGGCGTGGTTCGCTTCGGCGAAATGCCCGACGTGGTTGTAGGTGAAGTTGCTGATGGAGGCGCGATCCGACCAGCGGACGCTGCCTGCGTGTTGGGTCACGGCCACGCCGAGGTCGACACAGCGCTGCCAGAATGGGTCGTAGTCATATGGGCTGTCGAGGGCGATGCTATCGCAGTACCACGCGGCCTTCTGCGGATCGATTCCCTCCGCGGCGCTTGGGATCGGTCGCTCCGGGTTTCCTCGCAGCATGATCGCTTTGAAACCCAGCTGCCGGCCCGCGTATTCCAGCTCCTCGATGGCCTCGTCCGGCGTACGGGTGGGCACGATGGCTACCGGCGCAAACCTTGCGGCAAAGGGCGCGAACATGTCAGCCGTCATCATATTGTAGGCACGGGCCGCGGCCCGGTGCAGGTCATCCTGGGCTATGCCGCTGATGGTGAGCCCGAAGCTCGGATAGATCAGCGCGAAGTCGATGCCCAATTCGGGCAGGCGCTCGTTCAGCAAGGCCGGCAGCAGCGCCGTGGCCTTGTCGAACGTATTGCTGGTCACACCCCACCAGATCGTGCGACGCAGGCGATTGTGCTGGCGTTCCGGCCAGGTGGCCCGGTACCACGCTTGATTCCGGCGCCAGAGCGCTCTCATCTGATCGACAGATCCTGGGCCACCCACTTCGCGGAGGTACTCGAGGAAGATCGGAATCGGCTCCATCCAGTGTCCGTCGCCATCGATCACCGGATGCTTCAGCCCGGCGTGTATCTCTGCCGCTCGATGTCCCATGGTCATCGCTCCTTCCGCTGGCAGTCTGCTGAAATAGACCTATGCGTTTACGCTGTTCCGGGTTTCGGGTTCCAGGTTTCGGGTTAACTCGAGACTCGAAACTAACATCTGCGCGCGTCGCCTCTGGATCTTTTTGAGCCGCCTGCAAGAGCCTTTTGTTCAGCTAAGGCTTCTAAACACGCCCTATTCACCAACAATGAGGCTAGCGCTAAGCCAGCGAGTCGTCAATCGCAATCGATCCCACGACTGCTTGATGGAAATTGGGAAGGGGTCAGCGAAGGGAGAACGTTGGAACCACTGGAACCTCTGGAACCTTTGGAACCGGTGTTAACCTGTAACGTTTTGAACGGAGCGGAGCGATTGAACGGCTTGAACGATTTGAACCGGCCT
>DASTOD010000338.1:0-3533 GCA_035762645.1 Binatia bacterium
ATGGAGTATTTCGTCGACTACCTTATCCATGTCTACCCGAAACCCATTCTCTGTTGGGCCGACGGCATTACTATGGGCGGAGGCATCGGTATCATGAACGGCGCCGCCTGCCGCGTCGTAACCGAGCGGAGCACTCTGGCCATGCCCGAGATCACCATCGGCCTGTTTCCCGATGTCGGCGGCACCTATTTTCTTAACCGGCTGCCTGACGGCTTGGGTCTATTCCTCGGCCTGACCGGTGCCCGTTTTACCGGCTCCGACGCAGTCGCCATGGGTATGGCGGAAACGGCCCTGCCCGCGGCCAAGAAGGAAATGATTCTCGCTGGGCTCTCGAATCTCAAATGGAGTTTGGACCCGCATGATAATAGAGAGATTCTCCGCCGCTATCTCTCGATGGAGTCCGTCACCCAGCCGCCCGGTCCGTCCGAGTTGTCGGAGCGCCGCCAAACCATTCGAACCCTAGTAAATCAACCGGCAATAGAAGGGATCGACAGCGGATTACGTAGCTGGAGTGGAGATGATCCTTGGATGCAAGGCGCGATCCAAAACTATCTCGCCGGTTCTCCGACCTCGGCCAAGGTGATTTTTCGCCAGCTCACGCGCGGCAAGGAACTGAAGCTCCAACAGGTGTTCTTGCGCGAATGGGACATGGCTTTGAATTTTTGTCGAGGTTCGGACTTCCGTGAAGGCGTCAGAGCCCGGCTCATCGACAAAGACCAACGGCCGCGGTGGGATCCCCCTACCCTCTCCGCGGTGCGTGATGAGGACGTAGAGCGCTTCTTCTCTCGAGATCACGGCCAATCCAATTCATTGGCGCAAAAGTTCTCCGAAGCGCGGCTTTGATCGACAGGCAAGCCTCTTTGCGCCGGCAGGCTTGACAGCCTAGGGTCCTGCGCGCAATTGTAGCGTCTTGAGATCTCGAATTTCGGTCAACCGGTTTGCCATCCAGCTATCCCAACGTCAAGCGGCGTTGGCGTTTAACCCGAGACTCGGAACCCGAGACCCGAAACGGCCAAAGCACGGGCTGCTACAGGAGAAGTTCCATGCTGTCGAGAGAAGATAACCAACTGCTGACTCAGACAGGGGCCGGCACACCTATGGGAAACTTGATCCGGCGGTACTGGATACCAGCGCTCTTATCCGAAGAGATACCTGAACCCGACTGCTCTCCGGTCCGCGTGCGGATGCTGGGAGAACAGCTGGTGGCGTTTCGCGACACCCAGGGACGCCTTGGCTTGATCGGGGAGCACTGCGCGCACCGCGGAACCTCTCTCTTTTTCGGACGCAACGAGGAGTGCGGCTTGCGCTGCGTCTATCACGGCTGGAAGTACGATGTGGATGGCAACGTGCTCGATACGCCCGCGGAGCCCGGAGATAGCGAGTTCCGAAAAAAACTGCGTCACGGCGCCTATCCAACCCATGAAGCCGGCGGCGTGATTTATGCCTATCTCGGCCCACGCGACAAGATGCCGCTATTTCCTAACTACGAATGGACACAGGTACCATTGGATCAGACCTATGTGACCAAGTGCCTTTTGGAATGCAACTACCTCCAGGGGCTGGAGGGCGAGTGCGATTCCTCGCATCTCTCGTTTCTTCATCGCGCCATCGACAACGCCCGAAATCAGTCGCTTTATAAAAGCGATACCGCGCCGATCTACGAGACAGAAGAAGCGGACTTCGGGGTGCGGTTGATCGCCACGCGAGCCGCCGCCGACAACCAACACTATATTCGGTTCTCGGCCTTCGTGTTGCCCGTTTACGGTTGCGTCCCCGCCGGCAGACCCGCCAACGAGCTCGACGGCTACGAAATCCACACCTATGTCCCGGCCGACGACACCCACTGCTGGCGCTACGACATCGGTTTTCGCCGCACCCGCCCGGTGCGAGATGACGAAGTTCACCGGCGCAAACAAATCGGTCCGGATTATCTTCGTATTCGGAACGCGCGCAACAATTACCTGCAGGATCGACAGATGCAGAAGACCGTCAACTTCACCGGCATCGAGGATTTTCTCAACCATGATGCCTGCGTCACCGAGAGTATGGGGCCGATCTTCGACCGCAGCAAAGAACATCTCGGCGTGAGCGATAAAGCTGTCATCGCCGTGCGGAAGTTCCTGCTCACCGCCGTCAAAGCCCTGCAGGACGGGAAAGAGCCGCCGCACCTTGTGCGGGACCCGAAGCGCAACCGGTTTCCGCACATCGATTGCTTCGCTTATCTGCTATCCAGGACGGTGCACTGGCGACAGCACTTTGACTATCTAACGCCCTCGGCGGAGAAGACGAATCCAGCCGCTTTCGAATCGAGCCGGAAGACCGCGTCTTAAAACCCGACTGCGTTTTTCTCTTTTGACGCTTCATGCACAGCGAAGTAATGGATCTCAAACGGAAACCCTCTATGAAAAACCAAAAACAGCCGAGCGCCAAACAGCTGGGGGCCGCGATCAAGCTGGCCGAAGAAGAACTCAAGATCGGCGCAAAGATTCTTGAATGGGAAATCGGCGATCTGTGGGGCCATGTCGGCGTGCGCCTGCCCGAGGACAAAGGTATCGCCGTACAGATGTTTCGCCGGCCGGAGGAGGGCAAGAAAGATTGGCTCGTCCACTTCGATTATTCCTTGAACAAACTTTCCGGGGTTGGCACTCCGCCGCGCGAATCGACCATCTATACGGAAATTTTCAAAGCGCGGCCGGACGTCAACGCCGCGGTCCACTCCCACGCGCCTATGTGCGTTGCCCTCAGCCTGGCCGACAAGACGGTCTCCTGCGTGCACATGCAGTCCGGCCGCTTCGGCCGCGGCGTGCCGATTTACCCCGCTCCGATTTACATTTTGGACGATGCTGAGGGAGCCGACCTGGCACGAACGCTTGACCAAGCCAACGCCGTTCTGATCAAAGGCCATGGCATCGTCACCGTCGGCAAGACCATCGATGAAGCGTGTATGACGGCGCTCTACATGGAGCGAACGGCCAAGATCATGGCCATGGCCCAGCTCTTCGGCTTTTCCGGCGTGACCGACAAATTCATAGAGACGTTGTCCGGCAGCAAAGAAAAACTTCTTTCGCGCGCGCGAACGAAAATGGCCCACTCCGCCGACTGGAGCTACTACGCCGACAAGATCAAAAAAGGCGAGCTCTGGACGCGGGGGTGGACATAAGAACAGTTTCGCGTCTCGAGTTCCGGGTTTCGGTCAATACGAACATGAACTGCCTTTGCCTGCCCGTCAGGGATTCGCCAGCCTCCCGTCGTCATTGCCGATGCAACCCCTCTGTTAGAAAATGGAGGAAACGAATAATGCGAATCAGATGGTTGTTGAGCCTGCTTCTGGTTGGCCTCTTACCGGTAAATCTCGCCGCCGAGCAGCCCCACCTGGTTGCCTATGCCGGCTTCGCGGGCTTTCAGGCGCCGGTTTGGGCCCCGAAGGATCTGGGACTGATGGCCAAATATGGCTTCAACGGCGACGTCATCTTGGTGCCCGGCTCCGTCCGGCAGATTCAGGCCCTCCAGGGCGGCAGCATACAGTTTGCCCA
>DASTOD010000339.1:0-3334 GCA_035762645.1 Binatia bacterium
TCGGACTCACCCCTGACAAGGAAGTGCAGATCGTTGGCATTGGCGGTCAGGGAGATCGTTGGACGGCGCTCACCGCGGGACAGATTCAAGCGACCGTGCTCCAGTCTCCGTTTACCCTAAAGGCGCGCAAAGCAGGTTACCTCACGTTTGTCGATTTTTCCAAAGAGGATTTTGAATACACGATCGCCGGACCCGTCACCATGCGATCGTTCATCCGTGCCGAGAGAGAGACGGTCATGAACTTCATGCGAGGGCTGGCGGACGGCATGGATTTTTATCGCGATGAGAAAAATAAGGACCGCGTTCTTAAGTATCTCGGTGAATACTATCGCTCCAACGTGATCGAGGAGCTGGAAGAAACCCGCAGGGTCTATAGCCAGGTGACGCCGGGGCTACCTATCGTCACGGCTAAAGCGATGGAAAACGTGATTGCCAACGACAAAAACCTGGCCGCGATGAAATTGAACGTGAGCGAGCTGTTGGATCTATCGTTTCTTGAGCAGCTGGCGCAGGAAAGGAAAGCAAAGGGACGGTAGTGCACAAGAAATATTAACCGCAAAGAACGCATAGAAGAGATCTCACCGCGGAGGCGCCGAGGTCGCCGAGAAAAGAGTTTTCTCGTTAGGAAACATTCCGAACTCCGTGTACTCGGCGTCTCTGTGGTGATCTTCGAAGTTCGGATTTTGATCAAATGTAGTAGGGGCGACCGGCCGGTCGCCCCTACGGGTAGAAAGGCAGGTGAAAAATGGAATTTCAGGCCATCCTATTTGAAGTTCGAAATCAGATCGCCTGGATCACCTTCAACCGTCCCGAATCGATGAACGCCTACAATCGGCAGATGACGCGGGAGCTGATCGAGGTGTGCAAGAATTGTGAGGATGATAGCGGCATCCGCGCGGCGATCTTCACCGGAGCAGGGGAGAGGGCGTTCTCCGCAGGCATGGATCTAAAAGAGCGCGCCGAAGGTCCATACTCCTTCATCGAGCGGCGACAGCACAAGCTGACCGCGACCATTCACACTCAATCGCGGGCGGTAGCAGCCATGACCAAGCCCACGATAGCGGCGATCCGAGGCTACTGTCTAGGCGGCGGCCTCGAGTTCGCTCTTGCCTGCGATCTGCGGATCGCCGCCGAGGATGCGAAACTCGGTTTGACAGAGGTGCGGCGCGGGCTCATCCCCGGCGCCGGCGGCACGCAACGACTCGCTCGCCTCGTCGGTACGGCGAAAGCGTTGGAGATTTGCCTAACCGGTGATTCGGTAAGCGGTACGGAAGCGTATCGGCTGGGTCTGGTGAACGCTGTCGTGCCGGCGGATGCTGTCCTGAAGACCGCCGAGGAACTCGCCAATAGAATTCTTAGAGGGGCGCCGGTTTCCGTGTCCTTCATAAAGGAAGCCATCAATAAGGGCGTCGACTTGCCATTGGAGCAGGGCCTACGGCTGGAAGCCGATCTTTCCGCACTCGTGGCGACGACCGAAGACAGCAAAGAAGGGCCGCGCGCCTTCGTCGAAAAGCGCGCGCCGGTGTGGAAGGGAAGATAGGAATCAGTTTCGAGTTTCGGGTTTCGGGTCTCGAGTTTGAACTTTGCGTACTTAGCGTCTTGGCGCGAGGAAAATATTAAACGGCCAAATACAGTCTCGCGCAAAGGCGCAAAGGCGCAAAGTAAGCACAACAAGCAAAGGCTTCTTTACATAGTTTGCGTCCGTGTCGCGAAGATAGAAACTTGCCACCGCTCTGAGGAATCGAATGGAAGATCAGAAAGTACTTTACGAAGTCAAAGACCGGATCGCGTCGATCACGTTGAACCGCCCCGAAGCGATGAATGCGGTCAATCGGGAAATGACGCAGAGTATCATCGATTTTTGCCGCCAGGCGAACGAGGACCGTGCGGTTCAAGTGGTCCTCTTCAAGGCCAACGGAGAGAAAGCTTTTTCCGTAGGAGGCGATATCAAGGATCGCGCGCGCGCGAATGCCGCTGCCGCCGCCGCGGAACCGGAGTCACCTCTCGTGGTTCGACAAGCGAAATATGCCGCCGGGATCGCTACGTCGCCCCAAGCGATCGCCGCCCTCAATAAAATCTCTATTGCGTTGGTTCACGGCTACGTTGTTGGAACCGGACTGTTGATGAGCCTTGCCTGCGACATCAGAATCGCGGCGGAAAACGCCAGATTGGGGCTAAGCGAAGTCCGCCTTGGATTCATGCCCGCGTCCGGAGGCACGCAGCGACTCGCGCGGCTCGTGGGTATACCGAAAGCTCTGGAGATTTGTCTTTCCGGTGAACTTGTCGACGCCCAGGAGGCCTATCGCATCGGCCTCGTAAATCAGCTCGTTACCTTCGATCAACTCATTGCGACGGGCGAGAAAATGGCGCAGTCCTTTATCAAAGGGGCGCCGCTGGCCCTGCGTTATATAAAGGAAGCGATCTATAAGGGCAGCGAGCTTTCGCTGGAACAAGGACTCCAGTTGGAGTCTGACCTTGCCGGCATGGTGTTGAACACCGAGGATGCCAAGGAAGGGCCGCGCGCGTTCGTCGAGAAGCGGCCGCCGGTGTGGAAAGGAAGGTAAGAACCGGCCCTCTTCCGCTAGCGGGAGAGGGTTAGGGAGAGGGCAGCGTCGCGGCGCCGCAGGCCGTCGCCCATCAATAAGGACCCGCCGGCAGCGAAGTTGATGACGAAGGCGATGCTTAATTCTTTTACGGAGGTCTTCACGCAGATTCATGGGAAGGCTCCGACAGGAATCAAATACGAAGCGCTCAAGGCGGCCAACATGGCTAGCCAGAATCTCAGCCGCGTGGCTTTGTTGCCGCCGAATTCGCCCAAGGAAGCAGTGCTTGCCATGCGCCAGGCTTTTGCAGCGCTGAGCAAGGACGAAGAATTCATCGCCGAGGCAAAAAAAGTCATGCGCTTCCACCCGCGCTTCGACGTTGGGGAAGATGGTGAGAAGCTGCGCGATAGAGTGCTCACGGCGCCTGCCGAGGTCGTCGACTTCGTGCGTCAGTATATCGATCAGACGAGGAAATGAGAGACATGCTAGCGCGCCAAGCATGTCCTGAGCGAAAGTCGAAGGGACGCCAAGCTGGCAGAAATCCCCTTTCATCCCCCTTTGACAAAGGGGGAAAGAGGGGGATTTGCGGAACCTTGGCGTCTTTGCGTCTTTGCGCGAGACAGAATAGCGATGGAAAGGCGGCAAGAAGCACCTCATGACTCTGCAGCCGAGAGAACACCACTTCATTCATGACGGCCTAAAGCTGCATTATTGGGAGTGGGGGGACCGGAAAGAGGAAACTGTTATTTTTATTCATGGCGTCCGCGATCAGGGCCGGAGTTGGGAGCACC
>DASTOD010000340.1:0-26825 GCA_035762645.1 Binatia bacterium
TGGCCGACGTTGCAATCAACGCGCCGGTGAACGGCATGATCGAATTGGCCGGCCCTGAACTGATACGCCAGGACGAACTCGTCCGGCGATTCCTGAGCGCAAAGCAGGACACTCGTCAGGTAGTCACAGACGTCCATGCTCGCTACTTCGGCATAGAGTTGAACGATCAATCGCTAACCCCAGGCGACAACCCGCGCATCGGCCCCACGCGTTTCGAGGATTGGCTCAGCCGCTCCATAGCTCAAAACTAGCTTAACCAGCCAGGGTTGGCGTCCAAGTTAAAAAGGGGGACCATGGTGGGCGACGTATTATGGTGTGTGCACGATGCAGTAGTGCAAGCATTTGCAAGAAAAAGAAATAGAACTGACGGTCACTAAATGTGGATCCGGAGAAAAACTAGCCGCGGTTGATTTGAAACGCTGAGTACACGTGAACGTGAGTTTTTCGTTGCGTGCCGGAACACGTGGTTGGATTTTACCCTGGCAATCCCTCAAGGGCATTCGATCCGACTCTTGGTTATCCAGCGGTGTAATGTGCCGTCTTTCGACTCGAGTAGGGAGGAGGAGAAAAATAGATGCAGATCAAGAAAATCCTTTGGGCAAGCGACGGATCAGAGGAGTCGCTTAATGCACTTCGGTGGGTTGAGGTCTTGGCGACTCGGTATGACGCAAACGTGATCGCCCTGAGCGTTTTTGAGACTGCAAACCTCAACCCGTCGGCGCGAGCGGATGATCTAAGAAGAGAAATTGACCTCATCGACTCTGAAATAACGAAGAAAGAGACAACGCGACTCACGCAAATCAGAAATGCACTTGAGAGAAAAGGGATCAAAGCTGAGACGCACGTTGCGACGGGAATTCCGCATCAAGAGATCGTTAAAACTGCTCACGAGCGCCCCATCGATCTAATAGCTATGGGAAAAAGAGGTCTCACTCCTTGGCGCAAAATGCTCCTTGGGAGCACGACCACCGCTGTCCTTCGAGAGGCGCACGTGCCGGTTCTGACTGTTCGACGTACGGCAAGAAATATTGCTGTAAAGAAAATCCTCTTTCCGACCGCCTTTTCTCCTGCGGAAAACGCCGCGCTTGCATGGGCGCTCGAATTCGCGCGAAAGTTTGGCGCTGTGCTGGTTCTCCTTAACGTCATGGAGGTTCACAAGTCTTACGACGCCGCAAACGGAGGATTCGTTGGTAGACTGCGTGATTCCGCTAGCGAGCAGTTGCACGCTATGGCGGAAGCCCTGCCAATTCAGAAAAGAAAAGGAGTCAACTTGGTGGAGAAAGTTACGGCGTTTCCTCGTGCGTGGTCTGGAATCGTCAACTTCGTCCGGGATCAAGATAGCGACATGATTGTTATGAGCACCCATGTGAGAAAGGGAGCGGCCAGGTTTTTTTTGGGCAGCGTGGCGGAGGCTGTGATCGAAGAAGCACCCTGCCCGGTTATTGCGGTTCCACCTTCTTTTCACTCGTCAGAGCAATCGCTTGCTTGAGCGTCTTACCTTCAGTCCTTTTGCTTCGTAGTGAAGCACTATTGTCGTCGATTGCCATATGGGTATGGTGACCGAAAAATCTGCGAGTTCCGCCAAAACTTCTAACGATAGTAGTACCAATCCCTATCGGCAACCGGTGAACGAAGTATTGGCTGCGCTCGGTACAGACGCGCAGCTCGGTCTGAGCGAGGCGGAGGCGCGGGCGCGGATCGAGAGCCACGGCAGGAACGAGCTGGCAGCGGAGAAGCCGGTCCCTGAGTGGCGAAAATTCCTCGTTCAATTTCAGGGTGTGCTCGTTATCCTGCTGCTTATCGCAACAGTGATTTCAGCCGGACTGTGGCTGTACGAGCGCGAAGCTGCACTGCCCTACGAAGCGATAGCGATCTTCGCCGTCGTGCTGCTCAACGCGATCATGGGCTACATGCAGCAGTCACGAGCGGAGGAAGCGGTGGCAGCGCTGCGCCAGATGTCGGCGGCGCACGCCGATGTTGTTCGAGACGGCGAGCGGCAGAGTATCCCGGCGGCTGAGGTCGTGCCCGGTGACATTATCCTGATCGAAGAGGGCGACACGATTCCCGCCGACGCGCGGCTGATTCAGTCAACCGCGCTCCAAACGGCGGAGGCGGCGCTCACCGGCGAGAGCCTCCCCGTATCCAAGGACATTGATCCGATCCTGGAAGAGGTCGGACTCGGCGACCGCCACAATATGATCTTCAGCGGCACGGCGGCAACATACGGGCACGGCAAAGCAGTGGTCGCGGCGACGGGCATGCAAACCGAGATGGGGCGCATCGCTGGGATGTTGAAAGAAGCTCCAACAGAGACCACGCCGCTACAACAGGAACTCGATCGCGTCGGTAAGCTGCTGGGAATCATTGTCGTCGTCATGGCCGTCGTGATGATCGCGACGATCATCCTGGTCGAGGACGTACGCAGTTTCTCGGCAATTTTCGACGTCCTCATTTTAGGCGTGGCGCTCGCGGTGGCAGCGGTGCCGGAAGGCTTGCCGGCCGTGGTGACAGCCGTGCTCGCCCTGGGCGTGCAGCGCATGGCGAAGCGAAACGCTATCGTGCGCCATCTTGCGGCGGTCGAAACCCTCGGCTCGGCGAACGTCATCGCCTCCGATAAGACCGGTACCTTGACGAAGAACGAGATGACGGTGCGCGTGGTTGTGACGGCAAGCGGGCGGGTGAGCTTGAGCGGCACGGGCTACGTGCCTGAAGGCGAAGTGAGCAAGTACCGAGCAGGAGCGAGTGCGGAAAAGCAGGGAGTGATCGATGGCGCTCTACGAGTCGAGTTGGAACGCGCACTCGCCGTCGGCGACCGCGCCAACAACGCCGTCTTGCACGAGCACGACGGCCGCTGGACGGTGCAGGGCGACCCTACAGAAGGCGCGCTCGTCGTCGCGGCGCGCAAAGCTGGGCTCGAGGATGAAGCGCTCGATGCGCGCTTCGAGCGCGTCGGAGAAGTTCCCTTCTCGTCCGAGCGCAAGTTGATGACGACGATTCATACGGATGCGCAAAGGCAGGAGCGCTTGCTCGTCTTCACCAAGGGCGCGCCGGATATATTGCTCGCGCGTTGTTCGCAGGAGCTGGTCGGAAAAGAGAGCCGCCCTCTGACGCCGGAGCGTCGCGCGGAAATTTTGCAGAGCAATGAAGCACTGGCCGGCGAGGCGCTGCGCACCCTCGGCGTCGCCTTCCGCTCGCTGCCGAAGGGCGGGCTAAAGCAAGAAGAGGTCGATGAGCGTGTCGAGCAAGACCTCGTGTTCGCAGGATTGATCGGCATGATCGATCCTCCGCGCGAAGAGGCGAAGCATGCCGTTGCGCGCGCGAAAGCCGCAGGGATACGCCCGATCATGATTACCGGTGATCATCCTAAAACCGCCGCCGTCATTGCCGAAGAACTCGGCATAGCTGAACACGGGCGAGCCGTTACGGGCGCGGAGCTCGAGAGGATGCCGGAAGAGACGCTCGACCGGAAGGTTCGGGAAGTGTCGGTTTATGCGCGCGTCAATCCCGAACACAAGCTGCGGATCGTGAAGGCGCTGCAGCGCCATGGTGCGACGGTTGCGATGACGGGAGACGGCGTCAACGACGCGCCTGCTCTGAAGACCGCCGATATCGGAGTCGCCATGGGCATTACGGGGACGGACGTTTCCAAAGAAGCTGCCGACATGGTGCTGGCCGATGACAACTTTGCGACCATCGTCGCGGCGGTAGAAGAGGGGCGCGCGATATTCTCGAACATTCGCAAGTTCTTGCGCTATTTGCTGTCGTCGAACATCGGCGAAGTGATGACGATGTTTTTTGGCGTGTTGCTAGTGAACGTGATCGGCCTGGCGGCGGAAGGTGGCGGCGGCGTAGTCCTGCCGCTTCTGGCGACGCAAATCCTTTGGATCAATCTGGTAACGGACGGCGCGCCCGCCCTGGCGCTCGGCGTTGATCCAGCGGATGTGGGCGTGATGGATGAGCCGCCGCGCCCCCGAAGTGAAGGAGTGATCACCGCCAGCATGTGGGCGGGGATCTTGTTCGTGGGCGCGATCATGGCTACAGGGACGCTGCTTGTGCTGGATGCGGCCTTGCCTGGTGGACTGATCGAAGGCGCGGGTAATATGCGTTACGCCCAGACGATGGCTTTTACCACTCTGGTGTTCTTCTCCCTCTTCACCGTCTTCAACGCGCGTTCCGATGAGCGGAGCGCATTCATTGGGCTCTTTGCCAACAAATGGCTCTGGGGAGCGGTTCTGTTGTCGCTCTTGTTGCAAGCGGCGGTAATTTACGTCCCGTTCCTGCAGCAGGCGTTTTCCACCGTGAGCCTGAGCGCGGGCGATTGGCTGCGTTGCGCGGTGGTGGCAAGTTCGGTGCTGTGGCTGCGGGAGTTGAGCAAGATTATTACTCGGACGAGAAACCGAAAAGTCGTTACCTGCCTTGTCGGAAATTAACGCGCCGGCGGAGTTGGGGTGCAACAAACCTTCATGTGTCCGTGGAGGCTCGACCAGGAGGACAGCTGCGATGTAACCACCTTGTTGCCAATTTTGGGAAGAATAAGCCTTGATAGATCGATATCTGCAAAATGTGAAGAATGTGAAACGAAGAGCCGGGGATGGATTTGGGCAACCTTATGGGCAACCCTGTGTTTTTATGGATCGACGAACTCAAGAGATTTCTATTTAAAATCAATGTGGTGCGCCCGACAGCTGGCACGAGCAGCCGTTCAAGGTGTAGAGCCGGCGCTTATTTCAACCGCGATAGAGTGCAGTTCTGGTGGTGTGAACCTGTTATCGAAAAGACTGAAACCGAAATTCGAAATTCGAAGCAAATCCAAATGATCAAAAAGGACAAAATTCCAAACCAGCCCTTTTCGGATTTCGATTCAGCATTGGCTCAAGAGGAACAATCGGTCGTTAAATTTGAGGAAGCTTTGAGAGACTGAATGTATTCGTCAAAAGCAGGGTAGTACGGGTTCATTGCTGCAACAGAACCGTACAAGACCAACATGTACGCAAATCAAGAGCTTATAACAAGGGCTATTGAACTCTTAGAGAAGGCGCGCGAGAAAGTTGTTATCGGCACTGGCTCAACAGCGTAACAAAAGGTGTGCAAGCAAGTATCACGCTGCCTTTCAGCTATTCACGGGTTTCTTAGAGCATTGATCGGGCGTGGACGTGGCAAGTTTCGACGGTCCGCCAGGGTACTCCAGTTAACCACGTTGAAATGCTGCTGGCCATGTCTGCTCTGCAGACGCTGGAGTCTTGAGGATTGTCTGTCGGATATTTTAAATGCACCTCGGGCACAAGGAAGTGTGCTGACCTTATTGGCTGATCTTAATTCAGATGGAGAGAGGAATGGAAGAAGCTAAGGCAGTTCTTGAGCCGATTTCAAGAATTCAATATTATCAGATCATCCGTTCTCAAATTGAGCATGAAGATAATCTGATCAATCAGCGACTGAGCTGGTTCGTTGCTGCCCAGGCGTTTCTCTTTTCTGCATACGCGATACTCCTCAATGCGCTGCCGCAGGTAGGCGTACAAAGATTCGCTGCACAACAAGAACTCCTCTTTTCTCTCATTCCTCTGGTGGCGATTGGTGTGAGCATTCTCATTTATATAACAGTCATTGCGGCAATGTTGGCGATGGCTAACTTAAGACGCCTCCTGAAAACGCATATGGAGGACAGCGCTTTATTGCCTCCAGTTCAGGGGTACAGGCAAACTTTTCTCTTAGGGCAAGCCACGCCAATCTTAATACCATTCCTTTTTATGAGTAGCTGGATGGTACTTTTGATTAGGGGCTTATACTGAGCTCGGATGGACACTACAGCACGGCGGCAACGCGATGAATAAAGGACCCCCAAAGGCCATCAAGCGATCGACGATTTACCAGCGAGCGCATACGTGCAGCGATTTCGATCAGAAAAAGCCTCCGCCTAGTGCCCGGGTGTGGCGGAGCTGTTACTTAGTTTAAATGGTCGAGTTCTCGTCATATTGTCACCGCAGGCCACAAATAATTGACTTTAGGATTCTTTAGAAGATCTGGGAGGGCGCTCTAATGACAACCACGTATGACGCGATCATTATCGGCACTGGGCAGGCAGGACCATCACTCGCCGTGCGATTGGCAAACTCAGGAATGAAGGTGGCAATTATCGAGCGCAAGCGGTTCGGTGGCACCTGTGTCAACAACGGCTGTATCCCGACAAAGACCCTGGTCGCAAGCGCGCGTGCAGCTCATATCGCGCGAAGGGCCAGCGAGTATGGCGTGATCACAGGCGGCGCGATCAATGTTGATATGAAGAAAGTCAAAGAACGCAAAGACGCTGTGGTGCGTCAGTCGAATGAAGGCTTAGAGAAGTGGCTTAAGAGCACGGAAAACCTCACTATCTATGAAGGCCATGCCCGCTTTGAAGATGCGCATCGCGTTCGGGTCGGCAATGAGCTGCTCGCATCAGACAAAATCTTTATCAATGTCGGTGGGCGGGCCTCCACTCCGCCGCTGCCCGGCCTCGATCAGGTGAGCTTTTTGAATAACTCAACGATTATGGACGTAGATTTTCTGCCCGAGCATCTGATCGTCATTGGCGGCAGCTATGTCGGCTTGGAGTTTGCTCAGATGTACCGCCGCTTTGGCAGCGAGGTGACGGTCGTCGAGATGGGGCCGCGCCTGATTCAGCGTGAAGATGAAGACGTTTCCGAAGCCGTCAGGACAATCCTCGAAGCTGAGGGCATCAAGATGCGGCTGAGCGCTGAATGCATCGCTTTAGAAAAACTCGGTGACAAGGTAGCAGTCAATGTCGATTGCAGCAGCGGCGATAGGACGGTCACTGGGTCGCACGCGCTTCTAGCGGTGGGCCGTGTGCCCAATACCGAAGACCTGGGCCTGAAAATCGCCGGAGTAACGGCGGATCAGCGCGGCTATATCCAGGTGGATGATCAGCTCCGCACCAATGTGTCCGGTATCTACGCCCTGGGCGATTGCAATGGGCGCGGCGCCTTCACTCATACTTCATATAACGATTACGAGATTGTTGCCGCCAATCTTCTGGATGGCGACCAGCGCGGTGTGAGCGACCGTATCACGGCCTACGCTCTCTACATTGATCCGCCGCTGGGCAGAGCCGGTATGACCGAGGCCGAGGTGCGAAAGTCAGGGCGGAAAGCCCTAGTTGGGAAGCGTCCAATGGCGAGCGTCGGCCGTGCGGTGGAGAAAGGCGAGACACAAGGATTTATGAAAGTTCTGGTCGACGCCGAAACGAAACAGATCCTCGGCGCGTCGCTCCTGGGCATCGAATGCGATGAGGTGATTCATTCGATCCTGGACGTGATGTACGCCAAAGCGCCTTATACCGTGATCCAGCGCGCCATGCATATTCATCCGACGGTCACAGAATTGATACCGACCATGCTTGGCGAGTTGAAGCCGTTGGAGTGAAGGAGGAGGGAGTGGAAATTCTCGCAGAGTGAGAGGCGATCCGCCCTTCAGCACTCGAGCAAGAAAAAATGACGTCGGGAGGACCTATGTCAAAGATGCGTGTCGCGCAAGTTACTCGCCCGAATGGACCCTTTGAAATTGTTGAACGCGAAATCCCGGAACCCGGCGCAGGACAGGTGCGCATCAAAGTCGAAGCTTGTGGCATCTGCCACAGTGACTCGGTAACGAAAGAAGGAACATGGCCGGGCATCGAATACCCGCGGGTCCCGGGACATGAGGTCGCCGGGATCATTGATGCAGTCGGCGGCGGCGTCGCCGGATGGACAGATGGCCAACGAGTCGGAGTCGGCTGGCACGGGGGGCACTGCGGCTACTGTAACTCTTGCCGCCGCGGCGACTTTGTTACCTGCCAAGTCGCGCCGCAAGTTCCCGGGATCTCGTACGACGGTGGCTACGCGGAGTATCTGATCGCCCCCGCGGGAGCGTTGGCTCTGATGCCGGAAGGACTTTCAGCGGTGGAGGCAGGGCCGCTGATGTGTGCAGGGATCACAACCTTCAACTCGCTGCGAAACAGCGAGGCGCGGCCGGGCGACCTTGTGGCGGTGCTTGGTGTCGGAGGTCTCGGCCACTTGGGAATTCAGTTTGCCGCAAAGATGGGTTTCAGGACAGTTGCCATAGCGCGTGGGAGGGATAAGGAAGCGCTGGCTCGAATGCTCGGTGCCTGGTCTTACATCGATAGTAAGGCTCAGGACCCCGCTGCGGAGCTGGTGAAGTTGGGTGGCGCCAAAGTGATCTTGGCGACGGCGACGGATGGTAAAGCGATGACGGCGGCATTGGACGGTCTCAGCGTCAACGGCAAACTAATAATCCTCGGTGCCGCCGCCGAGCCTTTGGAGGTGCCGCCGATGGCGCTCATCTTGGGACGGCGGTCGATCATGGGCTGGCCTTCCGGCAGCTCCATCGACTCGCAGGATACGCTCGCCTTTAGCAAGCTCACCGGCGTGCGGCCTATGACCGAAGTATTTCCGCTGGAGCGCGCGGCCGAGGCCTACGAACACATGATGAGCGGCAAGGCGCGCTTTCGCGCCGTTCTGACGACTCGAGACTAATGAGAGCCGAGATGGAATTCGGAAAAGAGGCGTCGCCCATGACCGATAGAACGCTCCCGGTGCCTCTAGCGCAGTCATCGGGTGTGGAACGTATGTGTTGCGACGATTCATCCGATCGCCACGCGACCAAGCACGCACGGACAAGCACGCATCCTGTGGTCGCTTCGGCCGAGCCTGGAGAGCGTTGGCTCTATCCCGATGACGCCTTCATGGAGTATTGAACGCGATGAATTCATTCAACGGAATTTCCGGATCGAAGCTGTCGCCCCGGTGCCTGGCGGACGGTATTCCATTCACCGGCCCCGCAGGCTGGTTCTGGTGGCTCCGCGGCGTGCGACGCAGCGCTTCGAATCCGAATCTCTGCAACCGGTGAGAGTTGCACTGGGAGACGGGCCGTCTCTCCGAAGTCACGGTGCTCTTCGCCGACTGTCGCGGCTATACTCGGCTCACTCAAGAACTGGGAATCGAAAAGGTGGCGGGCATTACGGAGGAATTTTTCAGGACGAGCGCGGAGATCATCAGAGAGCATCACGGCATCGTGGACCATTTTCTCGGCGATGCAATCATGGCACTGTTTAACGTTCCGATCAAACACGACGATCACGTGCTTCGCGCCGTTAACGCGGCATTCCGGATACAAGAAGCCGTGGACCACATCAACGCCAAGCTGGACGAGGGGATCGTTCTGGGGGTGGGCATCGGAATCGCGACGGGTACGGCGCTCGCGACCAACATGGGGTCGACAAACTGCAGCGATTACACGATGGTCGGCGACAGCATCAATATCGCCTCACGGCTGCAGGGAAAAGCCGCCGCCGGCGAAATATTGGTCACGGCCGACGCTTACAAACCGGTCAGCGCGGCGTTTCCCGGCGCGATCCGCGCCGAATACTTTCTCAAAGGGATTTCGCGACCGGTTGCCGCGCATCGATTGTTTCGCCGCCCGAACGCCATGACGTGACTATTCCCCAGGTCGCGTGTGTTAATACCGATGCAGTCAAGCACCAAACCAAAAGGAGAACTCGATGAATCTCGCTGAACCAAATGCAACGCACGAGCAGAAATCTCCTAAAGTTCGCATCGCTACGAGCATGCTAAAGTTGGCCGGGGTGTGGCGTGGCCGACATGGAACCAGAGATCTATAGTTTTCGGGTGGGCCAATAGATTCGCCTGGGAGACGATCATGCAGCCAGATTCGATGAGCCCCGCGCTTCTGACGTCCGACTCCGACAGAATGCTGCGCCGGATGCTGGGAGGCATGTCTATTTTTACTATGCTGATGACGGTCCCACAGGTGCTAACCATATGGGTCGGCCAGCAGGCGGCCGGGGTATCTCTTCTGTCGTGGAGCGCATATCTCGCCTCGGCGATCCTTTGGTTTTGGTTCGGGATACAGAAACAAGACAAGAATATCTACTTGCCATGCGTGGGTTGGATCCTGCTGGACGTTGCTGTGATTGCGGGAGTCATCGTTTATGGTTAACTTCGGGTATTCAACTCGCCTGGGGACGGGCGCCTGTAAGGGGACCGGACATTCGGCCGCTATTCACCTGACCCGCTTTCACGAAGCGAATTGAGCGTGAGGGGGGGGAAATATGGCAAAGTCGTGTGAACATTTGGCTGGACTGACGGCGGAGGACTTTCCCCCGGAGCGAACTCCGGGGGCGTGCGAGGAGTGCCTAGCCGAGGGGACGGTTTGGGTAGCTCTTCGCGAGTGCCAGACGTGCGGCCACGTCGGCTGTTGCGATTCCTCGCCCAGGAGACACGCGACGAAACACTTCTATACGACACAACATCCCGTCATGCGCGCTACCCCACCTGCCTCTTGGATATGGTGCTATGTTCATGAGACGCAGGGCGTCCTCGGTTGACCGCCGATTGCCGCCGGGACGACGCGATCAAAACGAGGTATTCAAATCGGCTCCGGGGAAATCGACGAGGTCTGCCGGAGCGCCGTTGAATCGCGCAAGGCTGTAATGGCTTGGAGATACCGTTTAGGTTTTTGGCGGAGATTGGTCAACCGGATCGTAAGCGCCTTGCTGCGCGTGGGGATCAGCCCTTCACATACCTACCTCTTGACCGTACGTGGCAGAAAGACTGGGAGGCCGCACTCGACGCCTGTGACGCTCCTGGAAGAAAACGGGGAACGCTGGCTCGTGGCCCCATACGGGGAAGTGGGCTGGGTCAGAAACGCTCGAGCGGCAGGGCAGGTTATCCTCGGGCGCGCTCGGAGATCTGAAACCGTACGCATTGTTGAGCTATCGCCTGAAGACGCTGCCCCGGTGTTAAAAAAGTATCTTGCGCGATTGCCGGTCGTACGGCCTTTCTTTGACGTAACGCCCAGATCAGAAATGGCGGATTTCGTCACGGAAGCGTCAAGACATCCCGTGTTCCGCGTAGTTGCTCGTCCGCCAAGCATTTGATGACTGCTCGCGGCGGACGCAAAGCCTCTAATCTTGACAAACCCTCGAGCCAAGCTAATGGTGCGCTCAGGCCGGTCGGTCGTCCTTGCCGCCTTTGCAACTTTGGATCGCAGCCGTTGGCTGTCATGACTGGCGACGGAAAGAGCGTTTCGTGTATCGGAGAAAGAAAGATTCTTCGCTTACGATCAGAATGACACCGATACCACGCCCGTCATCCTGAACAAAGTGAAGGATCTGCAGTTGCATGTGTCACTAGCCCCGATTATTCACGGTGAAACATGATCTCGAATCGGTGAGCCCTTCCGGGTCGATGGCAATGGGCCTCTGCCTCGAGGCAGCCTTCAAACTGACGTTGCGGCTCGGCTGGCTGGGGCGAATGCGGACAGCTGGCCAAGGACCGGGCAGGTCATCGTAGC
Organism: Binatia bacterium; assembly: GCA_035762645.1. Taxonomy (GTDB): domain Bacteria; phylum Desulfobacterota; class Binatia; order UBA9968; family UBA9968; genus DASTOD01. The sequence continues at coordinate 11,365 of DASTOD010000340.1, forward strand.
TTTGTACTCCTGTGCCATCGCCCTTCACGGCTCACCGGGACCCACGAATAATCCGACCTAGGAGAATTGGAATATGGCATACAATGACTTGCAAGGGCATCTAAGCCAGTTGCAGTCGCTGGGAAAGTTGTACACGATTGAGAAACGAGTCGCTTTTTGGCAGCAAGGATCCCCAAAACGGCAGCCGAAATCTCGGGACGTATCGCCTGCAGGTAAAGGGTGCGCGCCGGCTTGGTATTTACGTAGGTTCGGCGCAACACGGAGCCAGGCACGTGCGAAAATACGAGGCGCTCCGCAAAGACATGCCGGTTGCGATACAGTCGGCGCCGATCCGGCGATCGTGCTTGCGTCGGTGACGAAAGTTTCGTATGGAAACGCTGATTGGAGGAGTTAAATGAAATTAACGCTTGAGCGCGCATCCGTCATCGTCGACAAGGCACTGGCAACAGCGAGAGAGATGAACTTTCGGCCGATGTGCGTAGCCGTGCTCGATGAGGGCGGCCACCTCAAAGCGCTCAAACGGGAAGACGGCGCGAGCCTCTTGCGTCCTAAGATCGCTATCGGCAAAGCATGGGGAGCCGTTGGGATGGGCGAATCCAGCCGCCAACTTGCCGAACGGTTAAAAGATCGGCCGGCGTTTCTGGGTGCTTTATCGGACATGTCCGGCGGCCAAGTGGTTCCGGTAGCCGGCGGCGTTTTGATTATTGAAAATGGCGCCATCATCGGTGCCGTAGGCGTAAGCGGCGGAACGGCTGAAGAAGACGAAAAATGCGCGATCGAAGGTATAAAGGCAGCCGGGCTGGAATTCAAGACCTGAGTCTTATTTTTTCCACGGTTTAACCGAGTTGCTATGGCGCGAATAGTTTTAGGGTTAGGAACCTCTCATAGCCCGCAGTTGAGTACGCCGTCAGAAATCTGGCCGCTGCACGCTGAACGAGATCGGGCAAGCACGGAGCTTTACGGGCTCGATGGCCGCGGAACTACTTACGAAGAGCTGCTAACGATAGCTCCAGAATCTCTGAAAGGCGAGCTTACTCCAGAGAAATGGCGGACACGCTACGATGCGTGCCAACGCGCAATTGCGAAAGAGGCTGAGACCATCTCAATGATTGGCCCCGATGTGTTGATCATGATTGGAGACGATCAGCATGAGATCATCAACGATGACAACATGCCGGCAATATTGATCTACTGGGGCGAGACGATAGCGAACGTCCCGAGCAGCATTAGTCCGGCGCTCGGTTTGGCGGCGTGGGCGTACGGAGAGGAGGAAAGAGACTACCCGGTTGAGTCCAGACTGGGCCGGCATCTTGTTGAATCGCTCATGGGCCAGAGATTCGATATAGCGCAATCTCGATTTCTCAGAAAAGGTCAGGGAATGGGCCATGCCTTCAGCTTTGTATACCGGCGAATTTTGAATAACAGACCGGTTCCTACCGTTCCGATCATGCTGAATACCTACTATCCGCCCAACCAGCCGTCCGCAGAGCGTTGTTACGAACTCGGAAGAGCAATCCGGGCGGCCGTGGAGAGCTGGGACGCAGACGCTCGGATTGCGATAATCGCCTCCGGAGGGTTGAGCCATTTCGTCGTTGACGAGGAGTTGGACAACAGGGTTATCAGGGCGATGAAAAACAGAGATGCGACCGCACTGGCGCGTTTACCCAGTGAACGACTCACATCAGGAAGTTCGGAAATACGAAACTGGATCGCCGTGTCTGCTGCGGCAGAACACCTCGAGATGAAGCTTATCGATTACGCGCCGTGCTACCGCTCGCCGGCGGGCACCGGCGTCGGCATGGCCTTTGCGGAATGGGCCTAACAAGGCCCTTGTCTCGGGTCTTGGGTTCTGGGTCTCGGGTATTGGGCCTTGTGCTGGGTAGAAGAAAGTCGAAACTCTAGACCGAGACTTGAAACTGCGGAAGCGAACTATGCCAAAGAAAATCCTTGTAGTTGAAGATTACGCGGACTCCCGATCCATGCTCGCCTATTTACTGCAGTCTCTGGGATACGAAACAACAGAGGCCGCAAGCGGCACCCAAGCGCTGGAGAGAGCGGTTTCCGATAAACCACACCTCATCCTCATGGATGTCGCCCTGCCCGGAATGACGGGTATCGACGCGGCTAAAGCGTTGAAACAAAATTCAACAACGGCCCACATACCCATCATTGCTTACAGCGCCTTGGGTTCAAGGCAATGGCGAGAAAAGGCGCTCGATGCGGGAATGGTGGAATACCTCGCAAAGCCGGTATCGGTCGATCTAATAAAACAAACAATAGAAAAGCATATCCTTCCTTAACGTGCTGTTTTCGAAATGCACTGAATGATTTAATCATCATTCCGGGTAACCCCCTCTTTGTTTCCCCTTAGTAAAGGGGGAGATTTAGTGGGGGTCCTGGACGAAAGGAGCAATCGAATGGCGCTTCCAAAACTCACGATGGCGGCTATTTGCCGATCCCAAACAAGAAGAGGTCAAATATTTCCGCAAAAATGGCTACTATCCCATCATGCATCTGGTAGCATTTAAGAAAGAGATACTGAAAGAGAATCCTTGGATTGCGAAAAGCGTGATGGCCGCCTTCGAAAAAGCGAAACAGGCGTGCGTGAAATATTACGACGACCCCAACTGGTCGCGGTTTATCTCGGGACGGCATCTCTTCGAGGAAGAGCGACAGACGTTCGGGGACGACCCTTGGCCCAACGGCCTAAAGAAAAACCGCGCCAATCTGGCGCGCTTCATCGGTTATTCCATGGACCAGGGACTTTTGGAGAAAAACGTCGAGGTAGAAGAGCTTTTCGCGGCCAATACTCTTGATTCATAGGCAAAGTGCATGGCCCGTCGAGTCAAGTGCCCAACTTGTCGCGCGGAAGTCACCTGGGAAGATAATCCCCTTCGGCCGTTCTGCTCGGAGCGCTGCCAGCTGATCGACCTTGGAGCTTGGGTGGATGAGAAGTATCGGATTCCCGGTCGAGACATCGAAACAAAGGTTGACGACGATGATAATGATGATGAAGAAAAAGACGAATTATGAAACCGAGCGCGACCAATCGTTCAACGACGAGCGACTTCGATGAGTATTCATCCGACAGCCATTATCGACTCCAAGGCGGAGATCGATTCCAGTGTTGAAATCGGCCCGTATGTGGTTATCGAGGGGCGTACCAAGGTGGGACGCGGCACGCGGGTCATGGCCCATGCTTATATTACCGGCTGGACCGAAATCGGCGAGAATAACGAGATTCATCCAGGCGTCATGCTCGGCGACGCGCCGCAGGACAAAGCCTACAAAGGCGAGGAGACGTACCTGAAAATCGGTCACAGCAATATCTTTCGCGAGCACGTTCAAGTGCATCGCGGCACCACGGTCGGCTCGTCAACCACGATCGGCGATGAAAACTTTCTGATGGCCAACTCTCACGTTGGCCATAATTGTAACCTGGCGAATCAGATCGTCCTGGCCAATGGGGCGCTCTTGGGCGGCCATGTGGAGGTCGGGGCCAACGTGTTTATTTCCGGTAACTGTGTCGTGCACCAATTCGTGCGCATCGGAGAGTACGCGCTCATGCGCGGATTGAGTGGCACAAGCCGCGACGTGCCGCCCTATTCCATTATCGATTGGCAACACACCGTCCGGGGAGTCAACATCGTCGGTCTCAAGCGGGGCGGCTTTGGCGAGCGGCGAATTCGCGAGATCAGAGAAGCGTTCCGCGTGCTATTCGGAAAAGGGCGTAATTTATCGCTGGCGATAAAAGAGATAGAAGGACGCGGCAGGGCCAGCGAGGATGTGCTGGCCCTCTTGGAGTTTATCAAATCTTCGAAGCGCGGAGTTTGCTTCGGGCCTAACGAGTGACCGTAGAAGTGGTCTCGGAAGACTGGGCCGACTGTTCCGGCTCAGGCGCGGGGGCGCCGACAAAATAAATCGGCTCCGTGCCCTTCAGGTGGTTCGGCGTAACAACATAATGCCCGCCGATCGCCGGGTAAATTATGTTATTGGCCACGTCAGTCCTGCCGCCGCTTAATACATACCCGAGGCCGCCGGTAAGCAACCCGAGGCCAGCGTAAGCCACCTTCGCCGGCATATAAATGACGTTGGCAAGCACCGACCCGATTCCGTAACCCGCCTCGTTGCCGGTGTCAGATTCGGCCGCGGGGGCAGTCGAGTCCGCCACTTGGGCGTATAGAGGCGAAGAGGTCATGGCGACAAATATTCCGAGGGCAATGCCCTTGAGTATGAGTGTTTTCATGGCCCGGACCATATCGAAAAGTCGTGTTACTGTCAATAATAATATTTTAAAAATACCCAATAAAGTAACCCTCATAGCAAGCGCGAATTTTTTCTCGTTTCTTCTGATAGTCCCGCAGCAATTTTTGTCCTGCTTTGTCAGGACCTTTGCCGGATTGGCGTCCATAGCCAAGAGCCCGGGCAACTCCGTTTAGCTTCGCCGGGTTGCGCTCGAAGGCTTCGATAGACTGGTCGCGCTCCAGCCGTAGACGATGATCCAACCGGCGGAGGAACAGGTAACCCTCGTGAAGCATTTTGTATTCAGTCGTTTTTAAAACGTGAGTTTCACTTAGCGCCTTGAGCGCGCGAAGCGTTTCCCTGTGCCTCAATTCGCGACGTCGGTAACCATGAGTGAGCTGGAGCATCTGTGTCAAAAATTCGATGTCCACCAGTCCACCGCGGCCTTTCTTCAGGTTGAACCGGGTTTCGTCCTCATCGGCAAGCTCCCGCTCCATGCGCATGCGCAGGTGATGGATCTCACCAATGCCTTCGGCCGTAAGTCCCTGCCGGTAAGCAAAGTTCTCGGCGACTTTTTCCACTTCGCTTCCAAGCCCCCGGTCTCCGGCGACAAAACGAGCCTTGATCAACGCTTGGCGCTCCCACAAGAGCGAGCTGGTTTTGTGGTAGTCGCGGAAGCCGTCGAGCGAGCAAACGAGCGGCCCCGATTTTCCCGACGGCCGAAGCTGCATGTCGATCTTGTAAGCAATGCCCTCCTCGGTCGGCGCCGACAAAAACGTGATCAGTTTTTGTCCCACCCGGACGTAGTAGTCATGCGCGGAGATTGGTCCTTGAGACCCGCCGCTGCTTTGCGCTTCTTCGGGAGCGACATAGATGAAAACCAGATCGAGGTCCGAGTTATAGTCCAACTCACGGCCGCCCATTTTGCCCATGCCGAGTATGGCGAATTTTCCGCCCGGCATGGATCCGAACTTCTCGCGTATTTCATTTAAGGTTAAATCCAGTGTGGCTTGCAGGCATGCCTCGGCGAGATCGGAGAGTTGATGGAGCACCTCTACGAGCTCGACGGCACCGCCGAGATCGTGAAGACCGATGCGGATGTACTCTTCGTTTTTATGGCGCCGCAGCGCGTTGAGCCTGGCTTCGGTATCGCCGGCTTCTTCGAACGCCGCGCTGAGATCGGCCAGCATCTCGTCCTTGGATTTCTTCACCCGCGTGAGATCCACGCGTATCAACGTGTCGATCAACTCGGGACGGCTGAGAAACAGGTCGGTCAGAAACTGGCTCTCGGCGAAGAGCGTGATCAGGAGCCGCATGGTCGCGGGGTTCTCGGCGAGAAGCCTGAGAAAGCCGGTGCGACCGCCGATTCGCTGACTAAACTTCGACAGGTTCAACAGCGCTTGATCCGGAGCGCTGGAGTTGGCGACCTCAGTCATTAAGGCCGGGCCGAGAGTGCGCATGATTTTGAGCCGATTGGGACTCGGCGGCGCATACGGCTCGCCGTCGCGCACGGCGAGGAGATTGCTGTAGGCTTTGTCAGGATCCGTGAAGCCGGCGCTTTCGAGCTCCTGGATGATGAGATCTTGCCGATCCAAATCGTGCCATATGCTGCCGGTTTTCGAGCCGCCTTCATCCGTGAGCTCCTTTTGCGCGCCGTAAAAAAGCTGACCAAAGATACCGCGCACGGCCTGGGTATGCGTGCTGTGGTCGCGCCAAAACCGTTCGGTCTCGGTTTGTTTAGGGGTCCTCGTGTAGCCAAGGCGGCGGGCCAACGCCCGTTCCTCTTCCTCGCCGCTGGGAATAGAGTGGGAGTGCGCTTCCTGAACCATTTGAACTTTGTGCTCCGCCTGGCGGAGAAAGCGGTACGCATGAGCCAGCTTGTCTTGATCCCGCCTGGGGATAAAGTCGTGCCGGGCCAGTCGGTCCAAGGCGCGCAAAGTGTTGGGCTCCCGTACCCCCGGCTCATAACCTCCGTTAACCAACTGCAGGGCTTGCGTGATGAATTCAACTTCGCGGATGCCGCCGTGGCCAAGCTTTAGGTTCCGCTTTTTGCCCTCGGCGGTCAGAAGCTCGTTTTCTATCCGCATCTTCATGTGTCTTAGCTCATCGACTGTGGTGTAATCGAGATAGCGGCGGTAGACGAACGGCTCGAGCTCTTGCAAGAAGCTCATGCCGAGATCTCGGTCAGCGGCCACCGCTCTCGCCTTTATAAAGGCAGCTCGCTCCCAGCACTGACCCCAGGATTGGTAATAAAACATCGCGGCGCCTACCGACTGAACGAGCGGGCCATGGGCGCCCAACGGACGAAGGCGAAGGTCGATGCGAAAGACAAATCCCTCCTCGGTGACCTCGCCCATCGCGTGGACCATTTTCTTCGCTACGTGAGTAAAGAATGTGCGCGGATCGGTCTTTCCTCTGGTGCCGCCGGAACTCTCGCCCTCATCCTCTTCGTAAAGAAAAATGACGTCGACGTCGGAGCTAAAATTGAGCTCGCGGCCGCCGAGTTTGCCCATCCCCAATATGACAAAACGATTGGGCACTGCTTTCCCAGGCATTTGTAGCGTGCCGAATTCCTGTTCGACCTCGGCGCGACTGAATCGATACGCAGCGTCCAGGGACGCTTCGGCCAGCGCCGATAATTCTCTTACCGTCTCTTCCATGGTGACCGACGGAAGTAGGTCGCGCGCGCCGATCCGGAGGTATTCGCGTTGCTTGTGCCGCCTCAAGCCGGCGCAAAACTGATCAAACGATTTTGCTGTCGTGAGCAGAGGCTCCAGGTCTGCCGAATGCTGGGCCACGGTTTTTTCTTTGATTTTGATCTCGCGGAGAAAGACTTCGGGCCAATGCTTGCCTTGTCTGATCAGGATATCGCTCAGGTAAGTGCTGCTGCCCAGCAAACGAAAAAGAGCTGCCAATTGAGCGGGTGGAACGGCTCTCAATGACTTCGCACCGCCGTGCTCCAGCAGGCGTGACAGATGAGCTTTGGCCATTGTCGGCGAGGGAGTCTTGGCGAGTAGCTGCTGAAGTTTCCGCCTATCCGCCGAGGAGCGAGAAATCTCACGAAGATCTATCACGGATTCAAAGTAGCGGGGTCGGAAGAAACCTTCAAGACTGTCGATTCCGTTGCGGTTTTCACAATCAGCTTGACATGCTATGGCCGGGTGAAATAAGAACCTCCATCGTGTGCCGGCCGAGCGTGTTGGCACACTAACTCATCAGCGGGCAAAACCCGACCGGTTCGTTCCTGGTCGGGTTCTTAAACGATCTGGAGAGGGCCGGCCATTGGCCGAAGCTTTCCAGGGGGAGGTGTCGAGAGTTATGGCGGGTGAAAAAACATTTAGCAACGGCCGGGAAATCAACACCACGGAGGCGATGTTTTTCCAGAGCATTTTCGGCGCGGTTTATCGCGGACGCTGGTGGCTCGATGGCCAGACCGGCAATGTCGGCATGGAGGGCAATCCTGCGCCGATCGCCAATGTGGTTGTAGCGCTCCAGCGCGCGCAAGGCAGCCGTGGCCAGGGTGGCGGAGGCTACCGGTGGCGCGATGAAATCAATCGTTCCAGCGGCGGCGCGGAAGGCGGCTGTGTGTGGGTTAATATGCCCGGTAGCAGCTACAGCAGCAGCGGCTGCTAAGATCTGGGCGGGCCGAAGAACCGCAAAGCCTTTTTATGCGCAGCGCTGCGCGCTCGCGCATCAAAACAAACCGGAGACATGCCTGTAGTTTGTCCACGGCATCTTCGCAATGCCATAGCTAACTGAAACGCGTCAGACACTCTCAACCAGCGAATCGAGTCTCTGCTTCTCCATCTCGGCCAAATACTGAGGCAGTACACGGGAGCGTGGGCCGTCTTTGAGTACGGCCGAGTAACATTAAGTTACCCGCTGCTTGAGCTCGTTAAAAACGATCAAAATCGCTCGCCAAAAACGCTCACTGGTATCTACGTTTACACGGGTGTGAACGGACGGATACACCTCTGCATGGCGCTCACGTTAAACGAAAAGCACAGCTTGTATAATTTCAACGCGTTACGCCGAATGGAAGCAGCAGACTGATCTGGCATCGAGGTTGCTACCTAGCAATGAATGGAAGTTTAAATTTAGTAGCCTTTACCGTTCTACGGAGGGACAGTTTATGATGGCCATAAGGTATATGGTTTTGGTCGTCACCTTGCTCGTAGGTTTGAATCCCTCGGCGACGGCCGATGTAATTACCGACTGGAATGAAAGGGCCGTGGCCGCCGGCTACACGGCGCGGATAAGCCCCGGGGCGAGCGCACGGAACATAGCCATGGTTCATGTCGCCATGTTTGAGGCGGTTAACTCGATCGAGCCGCGCTATTCGCCTTACCGGGCGCGGTTACCAGTGGAACCCGGAGCCTCCCTAGACGCAGCTGCTGCGGCCGCGGCCCATTACCTCCTCGCGCGGATGTATCCGGACCAGGCGAAGGAGATGGAAAAGGCGTTCCAGACATCGCTCGGAGCTGTGGCGGATGGGCCGCCGAAGATGGAAGGCATCCAGCTAGGCGAACAGGCGGCCATCGCGATACTTGCAGAACGCAGCACGGACGGCGCGGATGCGCCGAATACCTATCGTCCCTTTACTATCCCGGGCAGGTATGTTCCTACCAGCCTCCCTGTGATGTCTAGTTGGGGCGCGGTTCGACCCTTCGCGCTCAAGACGAGCAGCCAGTTTCGCCCTGTGGCTCCTTATGCGCTCACCAGCATGCAGTGGGCCAAAGATTACAATGAGGTGAAACGGATGGGAGCGAAGGTAAGCTCGGGGCGCACGGCAGAACAAACGGAGATCGCGCGGTTCTGGGCGTTGGTGGGCCCGGCGACTTACAATCCAATTGCCCGCCAGCTCTCGGCAGCGAATAAGCTCGGTGTGTTGGAGAATGCCCGGCTTTTTGCGCTGTTCTCGATGGCGGCATCCGATGCGGGCACAGCGATCTTCGAGGCGAAGTACAAGTATAATTTTTGGCGCCCGGTAACAGCCATCCGCAACGGCGACCTAGACGGCAACAAATCCACCGAACGCGATTCAAGCTGGGAGCCGTTTATCGAGACACCGATGCACCCCGAGTATCCGTGCGCCCACTGTACTTTTCAGTCTACAGCGGCCGGTGTGCTCGAAGCCTTTTTCGGCGATCAAGTACCGACATTCAGACTGACCAGCACAACTGCGCCGGGAGTGACGCGGACCTTCAGCAAGCTTTCTGACTACGTCGCGGAAGTGGTCAACGCTCGTGTTTACGATGGTGTGCATTACCGCAGGTCTGGCGACGCTGGTGTCGCCATGGGGCGCAAGATCGGGCAGTACACTGTGGAGAATTATCTAAAGCCTCCGGTCCAATCGGCGGCTCGATGATCCACTGCAAACCGCAAGTGTAAGCAAATTTATAAGGAAGAGCGTTGAGAGCATGATCGAACGCAACGGGAATCATCCCGCAACCGGATCGCCTCCTAGCTTACTCGCTGTTTCGGACCGATCGCGAAGCGCGAGGCATGAGCTGGAGCACGAGGCAAACGGCCATACTGAGTGGGGAAAGGAATATCCATGGCCAACCTAACTCCCGAACCAATATTCCAGGTCGCCAACGGTTTCATGGCGGCCAAATATTTATTTATTGCCAACGAGGTTGGCCTTTTTAAGACGCTGGGGGAAGAACCGGCTACGCTCGGCGAATTAGCTCAACGCATCGGTATTCCCCGTCGGACCACTCGCATCGTGGCCGATGCGATGGTCGCCTTAGGTTTCGTCGAGCGACAAGGAGACCACTATCAGAATGGGTCTGTGGCAGATACTTTTCTGAGCGGTCGCACTTTGACCGACCTATGCCAGTTCCTGCGGTACTTGAATCGCCTCAACTACCCCATGTGGATGCGGCTCGAAGAAGCAGTTCGTACGGGTCGGGCCCTCTTTGGGGAATTTCGGTTCACTGAAGAGGAGCAACGACTTTTCACCGAGGGAGTGGAATCGCTTACGGCTGGACAAGCTCGCGCCTTGGCCGCGAATTACGACTTCACCCGCCATCGCTCGGTGCTGGATCTTGGCGGCGGTACGGGCTTGTTTCTAATCGCGGTAATGTCACAATACATCGATCTCAAAGGCACACTGTTCGAGTTGCCCGGCGCCGCCGCGATTGCTCGGCAACGGTTGGTAGGTAGTCCTCTCGCTGGCCGCATTCAAATTGACGAAGGAGATTTTTTCAAGGCGTCAATACCCGGTGGTCACGATGCAGTCATCGTGGCCAACGTGATCCATTTGTTTTCACCAGAGCGCAATCTAGAACTGCTTCACCGAATCCGTGAATCCTCCCGGGATGGTTCGCGGTTGTTGCTGGTTGACTTTTGGACTGACTCAACGCACACCGAGCCGCTTTTTGCCGCGCTGATGGCGGGCGCTTTCTTGCTACGTTCCGGCGAAGGGGATGTTTATAGCCAAGAGGAAGTTCATGGTTGGCTTCAAGCGACCGGCTGGCGGCCATTGGAGCGCAAAACGTTGGCAGGACCGGCGAGTGTCATCGTGGCCGAGGCTGCAGTTGCTACAGCGGCTCCGCGAGGCTAGTTGAGTGAAGGAAGGAGATTGCTGTCATGCCGATCATCACAATCTATCAAGGGGCTTCCGGCGAGGGTCAGGAATTGGCCGAAACAGTGGCTGAGGCTCTTGGCTACCGTTGTGTCGGGCGCGAGGTGCTCGTCGAGGCGAGCCGGCGTTATCGCATACCCGAAGCAAAACTCAACGACATCGTCGAAAAAGGCTCGCGCTGGTGGGAGCGTCTGCTGCAAGATCTCCGGCCCTACCGGATCGCTCTCCAAGCTACGCTGTGCGAACTGGCGCACGACGGCAAGTTGGTTTACCACGGCCACTTAGGTCATGAGCTTTTGTCCGGTGTCGGGCATGTGTTGAAAGTGCTTTTGACCGCGCCGATCGACTTTCGCATCGAACAAGTCCGCGCGCGGCAAAGTCTCACTGACGCGGGGGCGCGTCACTATATAGAAGAGGTCGATAAGGCCCGCAGCCGCAGGCTGATGGCGATGTTCGGCACGGATTGGCGCGATCCTAATCGTTATGACCTTGTTCTGAATATGGGCAAGATGCGCCGAGAGGGGGCGAAGCGTGTGATTATCGAGGCGGCGAAGCTCGAAGAGTATCAGCCCACTCCCACATCTGAACAGTCCTTCAACGATCTCGCTCTTGGCACCCGGGTCCACGCCACGTTATTTGCATCGCCGGCATTAGGAGGATCGGCCCTCGAAGTTCGGGCCGAGGCCGGCCATATTCACGTCAAAGGTAGAATCGACGAGGGATTGGAAGACGAACTTGTGAACGTAGTGAAAAACGTACCGGGTGTAATCAAGGTGACAGCAGACGTTTATTCGGTCCCGCCCGAAGCTTTTTTAGGACCCTGAGTGAAGTCAAAATCCGAAGCACCAAGCCTGTCCCGGGCTTTGTCGAAAAGGTATGGAAACCTTTTTGAAGCTCTATGCATCAGAGAATTCGGAGATCGAAATAAAAAGCCTTTACGGCTTGGAGAGAAGACAGGCCTTGAGACCGCGCTTGGGGTGCGACAGTAGGCGAAGGTTAGGGTTACGTAGGATATTTACAAAGGATCTGGAGATGCCATACGTTGCTGCATTATACCGCTATCCAGTAAAGGGTTTCACTCCCGAAAAATGCGACACGTTGACCGTTCTCGATGAAGGGAGAGTCGCCGGCGACCGAGTGCTCGGCATACGGTTCGCCGATACTGAAGCAGCCGACGATGCCTGGAGCACGAAGACGGGAATGGTGGTGCTGATGAACACACCTGGGCTAGCACGTCTGCAGCTCAGATTTGAGGAGAAGCGACTTCGGCTGTCTATCAGCCTGGGCAGCCACGTCCTGGTCGACGAACCGCTCAACATGGAAGGCAGAAGGAGGATCGCAGCGGCAGTCGCGGATTATGTGCTCAAGCTCGAGCCAAATCCGCTTTCTGCCCACCCGGAACGGCTTCCGCTGCGAGTGGTTGGCGATGGCATCACGCCGCGCTATCACGACTCGGAGTCAGGTCAGGTAACACTACATGGTCGCGGCAGTCTTCAGTCACTGGAGGCCGTCTTGAAGGATCCGAACGTCAGCGAGCTTCGCTTTCGCTCAAACATCGCTCTCGACGGGCTGGAAGCCTGGGAGGAGCAAAGCTGGGTCGGGCGAAAGGTCCGCATAGGCGCGGTTCTCTTTGACGTGGTGAGGCCGAAGACTCGGTGTCTCGCTACACACGCAAATCCTCAGACGGGTGAACGAGACTTGCCCATGCTCGCAACGCTCGCGAAAGTGTTTCGTCAAGAGAGCCCGACCTTTGCAGTCGCCATGGTTCCAACTGGCGCCGGCGGGCAGATTCATGTCGGCGATCGAGCGGTGCTTGATATGCCGGAATGATGCCAGCGCACGCCCAGCCCTGGCAGAAACGAAGATGGTAAATCAGCCATCGTTAAGCGCTTAACTCTAGGTTATTCCTTGATAGGAATGGCTCTCTCGTCTTATCAGAATCTCTTTGGTGAGTTAACAGCGTTTGCATGGACCGGCTCATTCAAGGACAACCTGCTCTTATTTTTTGGTGGGTTCTCGTTCCTGCCTTACTTTGGCCCTGGGATTTGTTTGGGGTGTTCTTTCACCGGTTCTTTTGATACTTAAACCGGCGTAAATCGCGACGATTGACACTGAAGCCAATGGTTGACTAGCTTCTCGAACCACGAGCCCCATTCGTGCCGGCGAATAGTTACGACCTTCGCCGATCAGGCCGTGATCGCCATCGAGAACGTGCGGCTGTTCCAAGAACTAGAGGCGCGGACGCACGAACTTGCGCGGTCGGTTGGGGAACTCAAGGCCTTGGGAGAAGTGGGCCAGGCGGTCAGCTCTACTCTTGATCTCCAGACGGTGCTCAGCACCATCGTTGGCCACGCGGTCCAGCTCTCCGGAACTAGTGGCGGGGTTATCTACGAGTACGATGAGGGCGCGCAGGGGTTTCTCCTGAGGGCTAGCTACCATATGGAGAAAGAGGTGGTGGAGGCGCTTCAAGCATCACCGGTCCGTATCGGGGAAAGTGCCGCCACCGGTCGAGCCGCGGCCATCAGGATACCAGTTCAAGTTCCAAATATCCTGGAGGAACGGGAATATACGGCCACGCGCATCCGGCCCATTCTCGCGCGGCTTGGATACCGATCGGTTCTGGCCGTTCCACTACTCCGCGAGGAGCGCATCATCGGCGCTTTGACGGTCTGGCGAAAGGGGGCAGGCAACTTCTCGCCAGAGATCGTGAATCTCCTGCAAACCTTCGCCACGCAATCGGCTCTGGCGATCCAGAATGCGCGGCTGTTTCGGGAAATCGAAGAGAAGAGCCGCCAGATCGAGGCCGCCAACCGCCACAAGTCGGAGTTTCTCGCCAACATGTCGCACGAGCTGCGCACGCCGCTGAACGCCATCATCGGCTTCTCGAGGCTCAACTTTTACGTTCACATTGCCGCTGAACCCTCACCCGTTCCCTCTCCCAGAGGGCGAGGGTTAAAGACACGGGGGAAGAAGACAGTTGTTTCAAGCGTGACAAAGTCATCAAGTTCTGGCCGAAAGGCAAGTGGCGATAGCCGCGATCTAGGATCTTACGGACCCAGATACGATTTTTTTCAGTCGCTTAACCTGCTTTCAGTAGTTTTTTTGCGCCGCGTTCTTGCGCAACAAGTCTTCGCTTTAGCCTATTCCCTCCAGGTGAGACTGCGCTGACCCTCGCTGTGAAGTGCTTGGGTCTACGTTTCTTGAGGGTACGGAGAAAATCCATACGCTTGTCCAGTCTGCTTTGGGTCGGGGTCAATGAACATTCTTTAACACCTGTGACAGAGGAAGAGAGACGTGCAAACAAAGATCTACACCCCGGTCACCAGAAAATAGATCTTTCCCCATGTTGTTCCTTCCCTTGGGAAGATAGAGCAACGCAGAGGCCGCTGCCAATGAAGAAAAGAAGTGCAGAAATGGACAGAGGTTTCCTGGAAAGTTCCCGATATGGCGGGCTTAGAATGCCTCAAGCTTCTAGGTGAGTCATGGCAACGGGCGAACTAGCCGGGGGGCGTATCAATTTTGATTCGGGGTATATCCAATCAACTACACCCAGCCGTTTATTTGGTGGCACTCGCCACGTTTAGATCGCCGAATTGCCAGCAATTACAACACGTTCTCCGAGATTTATGAGCGAGTAAGTTTTGGCATATGCCTTGCGCTGCGACTCACACATACACTTCACATTCGTCAGCTGGTGTAGAACCAACTTCGATCTGCAAGAGGTATCGCGACCGTTTCATTTCTGATCACGATCGTAGAATCGGGCGATATGGCTAAGGCAAAGGCGTATTACGAGTAGCTTATCGTCTTGTCGCAAAAACGCCGATAGTGACAGGGGGAACTTAAGGAACTGAAAGCATTTTTACGTGGCTGATATGGACTATCCCGTTCCATAGGCTATCGATGATCAAGCAAACCGAGGCGACTTCGTTATCAGGCGACTAAATGAAACAGCACAGGAATCTGTGGGATATCGCGGGAGTGCGTCTACGCTGACTTTCCTGACTAGTTGTTTCCGGTTAAAGGCAACGTTATTGGCACCGTGACTGCGAAATGGGCCATGAGAATGTGTCCTGACAATCGTTCAAAGTGCTGCGTCACATCTGCCTTCTGGGTTATTGCATTGTCGCTTTTTGCTGCGCAGTGCGCACCGGTTCTGAAAGGCGCATTAACATGTGAAGGTGTCCAGGTTCTTTCGGACCAACTGACGGTTACGGAGGCTGAAGAGTATTGTCGCTACGCAGTTCTCGAGCGGAAGAAGGTGGAACAGTTTTGGGGCGGCACTTGGAAAGAAGCCGTTCGGATTCACGTAAGTAGTTCTTATCGAATAAGCCGGGCCCTTGTCCCTGGCCATTTCGGAAATAGGGGATTTATAGAGATGCCGCTGCGGAGAGTGCGGGATAACACGGGGGCACTGCTGCACGAGATCGTCCACGTTTATGCACCGAATAACAATCGCTTTCTTGCAGAAGGGTTAGCGGTCTATCTTCATAGCAAATTGGGCGGGAATCCAGCCTTTCCCAACTTCGGAGAGGACTTGCGGCGTTCGGCTGTCCGTTCTCTGTCCGGAGTAAAATCCTTGGAGTCATTAAACGGTGTCCGGACACCCCGTCCGTTAAGTAGCGTAATG
>DASTOD010000341.1:0-2998 GCA_035762645.1 Binatia bacterium
AGCATCGTTTAGGCGTCAGGTATTCTGCCGAGACTTTCTATTTTCTGGTTCCAGGTTAGTCTTTCCAAACCAGAAACATGAAACCAGGAACTTGAAACTCATACCATGACTGCGCCGCCATCGACATTGATGGCCTGCCCGGTAATGGCGGCCGCCTTGTCTGACGCGAGCAGCAACGCCAGGCTTGCGACTTCCTCGGGGGCGATCAGCCGGTTTTGCGGCGACGTCCCGGCAAAAATGTTTATCACCTCGGCCACCGTTTTACCCGTCTTTTGTGCCATTAACACAGCGCTCTTATGCGTGAGCTGGGTATCCAGATAGCCCGGACAGATGGCGTTCACCGTCACACCCGCCTTCGCACTCTCCAATGCCAAAGAACGGGTCAGTCCGAGTACGCCGTGTTTGGAACTCGTATAGGCCGAGACATGAGAATACGCAACCTTCGCAGTCGTGGACGCGATATTGATGATGCGGCCCCAGCGAGAGCGAATCATTGCCGGCAGAAAGGTCTTACAACAGTTGTAGGTCCCGCTCAGATTGATGTTCAGCACTTCGTGCCAGACACTATCCGGCATTTCCAAAAAGCTTACCGCCGGCGCAATGCCGGCATTATTGATCAGCACTTCGACAGAACCAACTTGATTTTCGACGTCGCTGGCCAAGCGTTCGACCGCATCTTTCTGCCCAACGTCGCAGCTCAATGCCAGGGCGTGGCCGCCTTCGCGGTTGATCTCTGCCGCTACGGCTTCGAGCCGGCTTTTGTTCCGCGAGGTGATGACAACCGGACTTCCGTTCCGGGCAAAAGAGCGCGCCAGGGCGCGCCCCAGTCCTCCACTCCCACCTGTAATCAAGACCACTCTTTGAGTGTCCCGCATGTTCCGGAGAATATCACAGGATCAGGGTAGGAGGGCAGCAGGCCCTTGAGCCCTTGTCCTGAGATTTAGTTTTCGATAAAGGAGATTCAGTTTTAAGAAGGAGCCTCTACCGATGAACCGGGCAACTATTTTAATGCTGGCATTTTTGGGCTTCGCCGCCGCCTCACCCGTAACCGTACGCGGCAACGATAGCGTTGAGCTTACATCTCGCATCTGGCGCGACGCCACGACCGTCGAGGGTGAATCCGAACTCGATCGTCTCAGCCGCGCCTACACTCGTTTAGCCACCGGCGTGCGGCCGGCTATCGTCCAGATACGGGTCACCACTCTACGCCCACCCAAGCCCGAAACACCACAAAACTCGGGCAGTCGCGGCTCCGGATTCATTGTCCATCCGGAGGGCTATATTCTGACGGCGCATCACGTCATCGATAAGAGCCAGGAGATCGAGGTTCGGCTAGCGGACGGACAACGACTGCAAGCCGATATTGTCGCCGCAGACGCACAGATCGATCTCGCCTTGCTCAAGGTTCAAAGCGATCGGGAGTTGCCGACCCTAAGCCTGGGCAATTCCGACAATATTAGTGTGGGCGACGTGGCGGTTGTATTCGGTTATCCCTTCGGCCGGGAGAGCTCGATGAACCTGGGGATCATCAGCAGGGCTGGAAGGAGTTATCCAGACTCGGCGAGCTACGAGATGATCCAAACCGACGCCGGCGCGTATCCCGGCGGCAGCGGCGGCCCGTTGCTGAATGGCAAAGGTCACGTCATCGGCATCATTACCATGGCTGCCGAGCGCGGCAATATGGGATTTGCCACCCCGATAAACGTGATCAAACGAATCCTTCCGCGCCTGATGAGCGGAGAAAGATTGGTTTGGGGATGGCTCGGAGTGCAGATGTCGGAGATTTCACTGGAGCAAGCGAAAACCCTAGGACTTTCGCCCGTCAAAGGGGTGCTGGTAAAGTCGGTTTTGCGCGGGCAGTCCGCCGAACTCGGCGGCATCCTGTCGCACGATGTGATTCTGTCGGTTAACGACAACCAGGTCCACAGCCCAAGAGACGTTCTCAGAATGATCGGCGGTTTGGAGGCCGGCAGAGTGGTAAAGGTCACGATTCTGCGCCAAGGAAAGACGCTGCAACTCTCTGTGCCTCTCGGGACCAAACCGGCACCGGCCAAGGCACAGGAAGAGTAACTTTAGTCACTGCCACTGCCTCCGGGAAGTGAGCGGGGGCCGGTGGATTCCGATATCTTTTTCAATCGCTCCGAATATTGCGCCAGTTTTTTCTCCACAAGATTATTCACGGATCCTTCTGGATAACGCCCCTCAGGATCTCGCGCTCCGCCAGGCACACCGGTCAACACTTCCAACCCCTCATCGGCGGTGCTGACAGCGTAGATATGGAACTTGCCGTCTTGAACGGCGCTCACCACGTCCGGCCGGAGCATGAGATTGCGCAAATTTGCGCTCGGCATCAGGACCCCCTGTTCGCCGGTAAGTCCTTTTAAGCGACAGACATCGTAAAAACCTTCGATTTTGTGATTGATGCCGCCGATTGCCTGGATTTCGCCATTCTGATTGACTGAGCCGGTCACCGCGATGCCCTGCTTAATGGGAACGCCGGAAAGACTCGAAAGAATCGCATAAAGTTCCGTTGAGGAGGCGCTGTCGCCATCGACGCCGTCGTAGGACTGCTCAAAGCAGAGGCTGCTGGAAAGCGAGAGCGGCCGCTCTTGCGCGTACTTGCCGCCCAGGTAGCCGCTCAAGATCAGCACGCCTTTATCATGGCTGTTACCGCTCAGCTTCGACTCCCGCTCGATGTTGATAATGCCACCGCGCCCCATAAACGTCTTGGCCGTGATACGGGCCGGCTTGCCGAAACTGAAATCGCCCATTTGGTAGACCGCCAGACCGTTGACCTGTCCTATAACGGCGCCCTCCACGTCCACGAGGAGGGTCCCTTCGGCGATTAACTCCTGTAAACGTTTTTCAATGAGATTCAAGCGAAACGTCTTCTCTAAGATCGCGCGCTCGACGTGGTTTTGGAAACCAGCTCGGTTTTTTCTTTACCCGCCCAGTAATCGGACTCGACGAGCAAGTCCACCATATCGCTGAAGCGCGT
>DASTOD010000342.1:0-3266 GCA_035762645.1 Binatia bacterium
CCTTCCTGAGCTCAGGGCGCTGAGCAGCGCACCTTCGTCGATCACCCCGCCGCGTGCCGCGCAGATAAGGTAGACGCCGCGCTTAACTTCCTCAAAAACGTCCCGATTGATCATGCCGCGGGTTTGCGGCAACAACGGCAGATGCAGCGTGATGAAATCCGATTCGGCGTAAACTTGCTCGATCGTCGCGGGCTGCGCGCCGCGCGACTTGATCGCCTTGGCATCGAGCAGTGGATCGTAGCCGAGCACGCGCATCGCGAAAGCGGCCGCAAGCCGGGCGACCTGGGCGCCTATGTTTCCCACGCCGATCACACCGAGAGTTTTTCCGTTCAATTCAACTCCCTTGAGTTCCTTTTTCGGCCATGCGCCTTTTTTCATCTCTACATCCGCCCGCGGGATCTGCCGGATAAGCGCCAGCATCATGGCGAAGGTGTGCTCCGCAACCGCAATGCTTGTGGATTGCGGCGTGTTCACTACGATCACGTGATGAGCTGTCGCAGCGGCGAGGTCGATGTTGTCCACGCCAACACCAGCTCGTCCGACGACCTTTAATTCTTTCGCGGCGTCAAAAAGTTGCGCGGTCACCTTCGATCGGCTGCGCACGATCAAAGCGTGGTAGCTCGGGATGACTTCAAGCAACTTCTCCGGAAGGATTCCATCGCGTCCATCCGCCTGCACGGCGCCGGCGCGCAAGCGCTCCAGCGCTTCAGCGGGCAAGCTGTCGGCAATGAGGGCTTTATAAGGCATGGATAAGGAGAAAAAAAGAAGGGAGAACCTTACTCGAGGTTTTCCTGAATCATTATAGGCGAATCATGTATGCAGATCAGATCGAGGTTCGTGTCGCCGATGTTGCGATATTTGTGTGGGGTGTCGGGTTCGGTTACCAGAATGTCTCCGCTAGTCGCTTCAACTTCCAGGTCGCCGGCCTTGAAGAACGCTTTGCCGGAGCGCAAGATCCAGGTTTCGGAGTAGGGGTGCTTATGTAGAGGGGGGCCGGGGCGGCCCGGCGCGTCGCTGATCAAAAAGAAGGAGATGCCCGATTTGTATTCCTTTCCTTCGAAGCGTACAGAGCCGCTGGGCATGCGGGGTACTTCGGTGGAGTGCAGGAGCGTTGGCATGTCAGGCGCGCTGGCGGTCGAGTTCCGTGATTTGCTTGAGCGCTTCGTCGTCTGTCGGGTTTGGTTCGTAATTTGTGCTGAACCAGCGATCGAGGATCTCTTCGGCAATGGTTGGCGTGGTGCGACGGAGGGACATGCACAGCACGTTGGCATTGTTCCAAAGGCGAGCGCCGCGGGCGGTTTCGGCATCGGCGCACAATGCGGCGCGGATACCCGGCACCTTGTTGGCTGCCAGGCTGACGCCTGTGCCTGTCCAACAGAAGAGCACACCTTCATCAGCGCGGCCATTTGTTATGTCCTCAGCCACCTGGCGGGCAATCTGCGGCCAGGGCAGCGTGCTGCCGGGCTTGGGGCCGTGCCATTCGGGCTCATGTCCGTGCTGCTTCAACCACCGGATCACGTGATCAACAACCGGTAATCGCTCGTCGGCTCCGATCGAGATTCTCATTGAAAGTATTCTAACAAAGCGATTTTGTAGGGCTACGAAATCTTTCCCGCCTCAAGGTCCAGCAGCCAGCGCTTGATCTTCAATCCCGCCGGGCCGCCGTAGCCACCCAGGCTGCCGTCGGCGGCGATGATGCGATGGCAGGGAATGATGAACGAGATTGGATTACTGGCCTGCACGCCGCCCACAGCGCGTGGTGCCTGCGGCTTGCCCACGGCGGCGGCGATCTCGCCGTAGGAAGCCGTCCTTCCGTATGGTACGGCCATCACCGCCTTGCGCACGGCGATCTGAAAATCGGTCATCCCGCGCCAATCGACCTTGACCTCAAAGCGAGTGCGTTTGCCAGCCAGGTACTCCTCCATCTGTTTTAGGATGGCACGGACTTTCGCAGAATCGTAGACGAATTCGACGGAGCCGCGTTTTGCAGCTTCGGCTTTGAACTCGGCGGCGGAGATGCCATAGCTCGCCGACCACACCCCTCGGTCGCACACGGCGACCCAAATTGGGGCGAAGCGCGGGGTCGCGGTTTCTCCGTAGTAGACGGTTTTGGGCAGCCTTAGCCCACTATTTTTCATAAAATACTAAACAAAATTGGGGGTTCGGCGTAGGGTAAACGTAGGGTAGGCGTCAAGCACGGACTAGTACCCGCTAGTAAGATTCCCACCGTAAGGGCGATTTCTCTTCTTCTCCTCCTTAGTGAGAGCCGGGACGGCGTACCCGGCTCTCTCACTTTAACCTCTGGACTTCTTTGTACCTGAAGCAATCCACTAGATGATCGTTAACCATGCCCGTGGCTTGCATGAATGCGTAGCAGATGGTGGGCCCGACAAAGCGAAAGCCGCGTTTCTTCAGGTCCTTGCTCATGGCCTGGGACTCTTTCGTTTCCGCTGGCAGCTGCTGGAGACGTTTCCATTTGTTCGTGATGGGTTTGCCGCCGACGAATTGCCAGACGTATTTCTCGAACGAGCCGAACTCAGCGGGGATTTCAATATAGGCCTTGGCATTATCAATGGTGGCCAGGATTTTGGCGCGGTTGCGGATGATGCCGGGATTGGTTAGTAATTCGTCGATTTTGTTTTGGTTGTATCGCGCAATCTTTTGTGGATCGAAATTATCGAAAGCCTTACGATACGCGTCACGCTTGCGCAGAACGGTGATCCAACTGAGGCCAGCCTGCGCGCCCTCCAGGATGAGCATTTCGAATAAGCGCCGATTATCATGCAGTGGTACACCCCATTCCTCGTCGTGATACTTGTAATACAACTCGTCGCTGCCGGCCCAAGTGCAGCGGATTACTTCCCTGGTCAAAGGTTTGGAATACTTTCCCAATGTTTCTTGAAGTTGATCTTGTTGAATAAAAATCCCGCCTGGGATTTTCGTTCTGGTTTTCTCGAGGGCTTCGCCTTCGCCCCCAACAAAGATCAGCGGGATACTGCGCGTCGATTTGGTCTGCGTAAGGTATTCGGCGGTAGCGCGCCCATGTGAGGGGAGGCGCGTAAGGTAGATGACAACAGCATCCGGCGGGTTTTGTTTTATAGCGCTACCTCCGCGCGCACCGTCTTCGTATTCGAAACCCACATCCCAGCCTTGCTCGCGCAGGCTGGCCCCATGGGCTTCAGCCTCCTGTTTGTTCCAATGGATGAGGAAGATGCGGCCTCGATTCATGATTCAGC
The DNA here is from genome assembly GCA_035762645.1 of Binatia bacterium. GTDB lineage: Bacteria > Desulfobacterota > Binatia > UBA9968 > UBA9968 > DASTOD01. Next base: position 3,237 of record DASTOD010000342.1, read on the forward strand.
GAAGTGGAAACTTCATTGCTTGTTCCCGAA
>DASTOD010000343.1:0-22395 GCA_035762645.1 Binatia bacterium
CCAGGGACGCGGTGGGCGCGCTGTCGGAGGTGGCGGCGAAGGCAGCCAGCCCGCAATTCTCGGAGCAATCATTTTTTGAATATCACCTGTATAGTCTGCAACGGCCGACCACGATTAAGAACCAGCAGACCAAACAAGTGAGCTTGCTTTCGGCGGAGCGGGTGCCGGTGGCCAAACGCTACTTCTATTACGGCGCCCGGCAATTTTTGCGCACGCGATATGGCGTGCCCATCTCAAACCAAAAGGTTGGCGTCTACGTCGAGATCGCAAACAAAAAAGACAACCACCTCGGCATCCCGTTACCGAAAGGAACTCTGCGGGTTTACAAGGCCGACACAGACGGGAGCCTTCAATTCGTCGGCGAGGACCGTATCGACCACACGGCCAAAGACGAAACCATTAAGATCAAGATGGGCGATGCGTTCGACATCGTCGGCGAGCGCAAACAAACCGATTGGCGCAAGCTCGGCGACGATCTTTACGAGGTCGCTTTTGAAATCAGTCTCCGTAACCACAAAGAGGAAGCCATCACCGTGACCGTTATCGAACCGATGTTCAGGGATTGGCAGGTGTTGCACAGTTCACACACACAAAAAAAACTCGACGCGCACACACTGCAATTCGATATTCCGGTAGTCAAAGATGGCGAAACCAAGCTCCAGTATCGCGTCCGTTTCAAAATCTAAAACCGTGAGGAGTGAGGAGTGAGGCGCGACCCCGCAGGGCCGGAACATCGGAGATCAGAACTCAGAGATCAGAGGGAGCAAGGGCCGGCGGAAGCCCCTTACCCCTCACGCCTGACGCCTTACGACCGGCTCGTAACAAGATTAACCAACGAACAGAGTGAACCGCGCGCCGTTAAGATTCGTTAGCGGTTTAGGATGGAGCAGCCGACGATCGGGTGAGAGCACTCGCTGCGCGATTTCCCAGTTGACTGGTGGCAGTGGAGTTAATTCGCGGATTTGCTCCAGTGTAAAATAGCCTGCATGGTCGACTTCGGAGCCATCCGGTTTGGGCTCGCCGCTGACGGCCCTCAAGAGCATGATGATGTAAATTCCATTTCCCGAATCGGGATCGTACCGACTACGGAGCCCCAAGACACCTTCCACTTCTGCAGCCACTGCGGCTTCCTCTTGGACTTCACGCACCACCGCTTGCTCGATAGTTTCATCGGGCTCGATGAACCCGCCCGGCAACTGCCAGTTGCCTCGACCATGCCGCGACGCGCGCCTGACCATGAGCAGCCGCCCTTCCCGTATAACGGCTCCGCCCACACCAATGTTGTAGCCTGAATTGTACCGCTCGGGGATTGGCATCTATGGTCCGATCGCGCAAACCTACCCGAATTATCGACGAGTCGAGGAAAAGTTGCAACACGCCGTCACTCGGACTGTGAAGGCGTGGAGGAGATGGCACACGAGCCGCAGGGGCAGGTTTCAAACTTGCCCCTGCGGTTACGATTCAGTAGAACTTTCTTTCGATCCTTTAGCGCCACCAGCCGTTACGATAAGACGAGTATCGCGAGTTGCCGTATTGTCCGTAGTGTCTTCGATCGCGGTGGAGTTCTCGATAATTGTGTCTTAGATCCCTTCGATCGCGCGCGATCTCTCGCCAATCCTGTCTTATCTCAGCTCTGTCCCGGGCTATCTCGTGAGCCGGCGCGCCGCGCCTGAGATCGCGTCTGAGCTCCGCCCTGTCTTTATGCAATTCGCGGTAATCGTTTCGTAACTCCCGGCGGGCACTGTGAATATCGCGCCGATCGCTGCGGAGCTCCGCGCGGGCTCTGCTATGGGAGAACCTCCGCGAATCCGCGTGAGCTTCGCTGATGATCAGGCCGAAAAATGCCGCTGCGCCTAAAGCGATAATGGTTTTTTTATTGGTCATACAGACCTCCTTGGTCCCTTAGACGCAGGTCCTCGGAGAATGTTTATCGCAGCCCGCCATTAACAAAAAGTTCGCGTATGGTTGATAGCTTATGGCAAATAGATAAACGCCAGGAAGCCCCATATGTATAGCCGTCATGGTGCCTCCGGCCCAGAATAATGAATAGCAACAGGATTGATGATTGGAAATTAAGAGATTAAGAAGTCCGTCGGAGGGAATTTTAGAATCTAGCCGTCGCCCCGCCGGATAACTCCACACGCTGCCGCCACCGCGTCACGGTAACGGAGCCACAGGTGCAATGCCTCATTCATCGCATCTACGACCGTCTGTCTCTTGCTAAATGGCACGTGATCTAACACAGCTTTCCAAGCGGCGGCGCGATGGTCGCCTTCGACTTCTCGATGAGCTTTGGTCAGCGCCAAACGCTCTATGGGCATGCCGTAGTATTTGACTAGAGGGTGTTCTTCGAGGCGGCTGGGCGAGGGCCTATGCGCCCTCGGCTCGATGGCGATTCGCTCGTCCTTCGTTCCCTCGACAAAAATAGTCACGATGGCGGCGGCCACTTCCCAGCCACGCCGCTGTGTAGCACCGTCAAGAAAATCGCGATAGCGCTTTGCCGCCGGTAGCAACTGTACATTGGCAAAGCGGCTCAGGTCCATATCCAAACCGCGCGGATATTCGAGAAAGAGTTCCGGATGGGGACTCCCCGCCACCAAACCTCCGGTCTCTTCCTCGTAAAGGTTCTCTGCGAGACTGCGCCGGACTTCAGGTATCGGACACTGAACGTATGCCCACCCCACCATCACAGGAAAATCACGCACATAGGTCGCATACTCCTGCTCGAAATGAATCTGAAGGTTATCCTTTGGCACTTTCCCGGCAGTAAAAACGGGCCAGGCCCAATGATCCTTCCGCTCCATTATAGCCAAGAGCGCGTCACGAAAGCGCTCACGATCCAGATGTGTCACATATCCTCGCGCGTCATTAGACGTCACTTAGTCCGTTAGTTATCTGAGCAACCGTCATGCCACTCCTAAGCAGTTGAATTCACGAAGGTTGCTATTGACAAAAATCGGTCTCGGAGCTTCTTTGCCTGCCAATTGTGGCAAAAATGCCCGGCTATTCCGGGTGAGCAGCGCTTCGCTACGCCGCCTTTGTCCGCATCGTGACGAACTCCTCGGCGGCGGTTGGATGAATGCCAATGGTCGCGTCGAACTGAGCCTTCGTTGCACCGCAATTCATGGCAACGGCAAAACCCTGTATGACTTCTCCCGCGTCGGCCCCGACCATGTGGCATCCGAGCACCTTATCGGAGGAGCCGTCGACAACGATTTTCATCATCGTCTTTTCATCGCGGACAGTGAGCGTGTGTTTGAGCGGTTTAAAGCTGGTCTTGTAGACATCCACCTTTTCGTATCGCTCCCGCGCCTGAGTCTCGGTCAAACCGACGGCGCCCACGGCGGGCGTGCTGAAAACCGCTGTCGGTACATTGATGTAGCCCGGCTTCATTGGATTGTTGTTAAATAACGTTTCGGCAATGGCCCGACCTTCGGCAACGGCAACCGGAGTCAGCATGAGGCGATCCGTACAATCGCCGATCGCGTAAATGCTGTCGACGCTCGATTTGGAATATTCATCGACCGCAACCGCGCCGCTCAGGTTAAGCGCCACTCCAATTTTCTCCAATCCCAAAGATTGCGTGTTCGGCAGGCGTCCAGTGGCATAAAGAATCTGATCGACCTCGAGCATGACTCCGCCCGCGAGCGTCGCGTGCACCCCGCGGCTCGATTTCTCGATTCCTTCTATATCCGCGTTGAAACGGAGACCGATGCCGCGCTTCATCATCTCTTCCGCCAGGGTTTGCCGCACGTCATCGTCGAACCCGCGTAGAAACAACGCGTCATAATAGAGTTGCGTGACCTCGGAACCCAGCCCGTGAAAGATGCCCGCAAATTCCACGCCGATGTAGCCGCCGCCGACGATGATCACTTTGCGCGGTAGATTCGGCAGATGAAACGCCTCATTGGACGTGATGGCGTGCTCCGCTCCAGGAATTTTAGGCACCAAGGGCCAACTGCCGCTGGCGACCAGGATATATTTCGCCGTGTACTTCTTCCCATTGACCGAGACGGCGTGCGGGTCAACCACTTCCGCATGGCCTTCCATAATTGTCACGCCCGTTTCTTGCAGCAGCTTGCGGTACACTCCGTTGAGCCGGCCGATCTCCTTATTTTTGTTAACGATCAACTGCCGCCAGTCGACATGCCGTTCACCGACCGTCCAGCCGTATCCAGCGGCATTCTCGAAGTCCTCACTGAAATGAGAAGCGTAGACCAAGAGTTTTTTCGGAATGCAGCCGGCATTCACGCAGGTACCGCCCAAGTACCGCTCCTCCGCAACGGCAACTTTGGCGCCATAAAACGCCGAAACCCGGCTTGCGCGCACGCCACCGGAGCCGGCACCGATGGTAAACAGATCATAGTCGTACTGGGCCATGCTGAATCCCCTCCCCTCTGAACGTTCGCCTATGATAGAAGCTGACATCGGATTCCTCAACAGACGCTCTGGTTCGTTCAAGGATCTGGAAAAAATCTATGAATGCTTCGACTAAGCTCAGCCTGCAACGAAAAATTCGACTGACTTCAGCTCTCCTCCATTCGTCGTGGAAGCTCTCGCAGGATGAACTCAGGGTTTGTCGCAGAACTCTTCAAAGGTGTCGCGTTGTGGCGGAGGGCTTGCTCCGAGCAAAGGGAGACGTCCGACACTGAAGTCGACCGCGGGGAGTTAAATAGCAGGTTGAGTCTAGAGGAGCGGAGAGCCAAGAAGCCCATCGTCGACCGCTGAGGAACAGGCCCTCCGCCACAAGAACCACTTTCTGAGGTAGAGCCATCTTTTCTTTGACAGGAGACGCCATCTTGTGAACAATGGCGCGACTTCCATTCAACTCAAGCTCACGATGTCACAACCCAAAACCGAATTCGTTCCAAAAAGCCAGCGATTGGTTCAAGCGCTAAGCTCTCTCCGCCACCGAAATTTTCGTCTCTACTGGTTCGGGCAACTCGCCTCCGTGCTGGCGCAAAATATGGAAGGGGTGGCACAAAGCTGGCTCGTCCTCGAGTTAACGGATTCACCCCTGATGCTCGGACTGACCGGCCTCACTTTTGCGGCTCCAACTATTATGTTGACTCTTCTCGGCGGGGTCATCGCGGATCGCGCCGACCGCCGATACATCATGATTCTTTCTCAAGTCGGTTCCGCCCTTAATTTCCTCATTATCGGCACGCTGGTGGTAACCGGGTGGATTGCGCTGTGGCACGTTATGGCAGTGGCGTTCCTGTCCGGATGCATCAGAGCCTTCGATCGGCCGAGCCGCATGGCCTTGTTGCCGCAGATGGTGCCCAAAGAAGATATTCCCAATGCCGTCGCCGTTGGCGGGACAATCTGGCAGTTGAATCGACTCGTGGGCCCGGCGGTCGCCGGCATCCTCATCTATTTAATCGGATTGGGCGCCACCTATTATTTTTGTTTTTTCGCGTCGCTCGGCGCCGTCTGCTTATGGCGCGGCATTCGCCTGGAGCACCAACCCACCGCGGCCTCTCCGGGCGGGCTCTTACAGCATATGATGGACGGACTGAATTTCATCCGCAAAAATGAAATCTACTACACCTTCATTGGTATGACTTTCTTCAATAGCGTCTTCGGCATGTCCTATTTGATCCTGATGCCGGTCTTCGCGCGCGACGTACTTTCGGTCGGTTCTCAAGGTTTCGGATTCTTGCAGAGCGCCGGCGGGGCCGGGGCGCTCTGCGGCGTTCTCGCCGTCGCCTATTTCGCCCACTCCGGCGCCAAAGGTCAGCAAGCGATCGGGGGCGCCGTAATTTTTGGCGTTTTGCTGATCTTTTTCGCGCTGTCAAGATCCTATGCGCTCTCGCTAGTCTTGGCATGCGCGCTCGGTATCGCGAGCCAATTCTACCTGACGACAATCAACGCCATCCTGCAAGTGAATTTGCCGGACCAACTGCGCGGGCGGGTCATGGGAATCTACGGTCTTGTCTGGGAACTTATGCCCGTCGGCGGAATCATCGCCGGGACCATTGCCGAGTTTGCCGGGGCGCCGGTTGCAGTCGCAGTCGGCGGAGCCTTTGTCGCGCTAATGGCTTTAGCGGTTGCTATTCTTTTGCCGAGCGTGCGACGGTTGGAACAGTAGGCGCCGCTGTGTTAAGGGAGAAACCGGTTCGGTAATCCGCGATGGCCGAAAAGAAGGCGACCAAAAAATCCGGGGCGCCGCGAAAACGGCGCAAGCCGGCCGGCCGGTCCACAGGCCTGGCGTCCACGGACTTAACGACAACCGCGCCGCCCGGCAACGTTGATGAACTTCGCCGCGCCATCGAGCGCGACGGCGGTACGGTTTTGTCTCTTTACCGCGAGCCTTATGGCGGCCAGTTTCTGCTGATGGCCGCGCTGCCCATCGACCAGGTAGAGCCGACGCCCTATCAGCGAAACTTATCCGACTCTCACGTGCGCAAGCTCGAATCCGTCATCGCCAAGCTCGGACGATTCTTGGATCCGATCATTGTCGTTCGCGGCAAAGAGGAGCGTAACGGAGTTCGTTACTGGACGCCCAACGGCAACCATCGCCTTTCGGCGATGCGCACGCTGGGAGCGAAAAGCATTACCGCAATCGTAGTGCCGGAGCCATCCGCGGCCTACCAAATTCTGGCGCTCAACACGGAAAAGGCACATAACCTGCGCGAACGTGCGCTGGAGGTCATCAAGATGTACCAAGAGCTGGCGACACTCGACGACGCGACGGAAGACAGTTACGGCTTGGAGTTCGAGGAAGCCGCGCTCATCACCCTCGGCCTCTGTTATCTAGAGCGCCCGCGATTCAGCGGCGGCGCCTATCATCCGATTCTCAGGCGGTCCGATGCGTTTCTAAAAAAGCCCTTGCGTTCGGCGCTCGAAGTTCGCCAACAGAGGGCGAAAGCGCTTATGGCGCTGGACGAGATCGTGGTCGAAAAGGTCGACGCCTTGAAAGCCCGCGGCCTTACCAGTCCGTATCTCAAAACGTTTGTCGTCGCCCGCATCAACCCGATCCGCTTTCGTCCCAAAGACGCCGCGCCGCTGGATTTCGAGGAAGTTATGGATCGTATGGTGAAGGCCGCCGCGAAACTCAACGTTGAGAAGGTCAAGATCGAAGACCTGGCGAAATCGGGCGGCGCGCCGGAACCGGAATAATTCGAAGTTAGATCGGCGTTTTTCAAGAGCCTGGTCAGGAGGACCCATATGGCAGCAACCGGCAAAGAATACATCGTCGGCACCGTCAAACCCACCAACCGGCCGGAGTCCGGGCAAGAGATCGATCTCGACGAAAAGATTCCGGCCAATATCAAATTTCTGTCTCTAACAATGAACTTCACGCGTGGCACCGAGGAAGAGTTTGCCGCTTCGATGTCCGGTTACGAGGCAAAAGCCGCGGAGCTGGCCAAGATGAACGCAAGCCTGATCCGGCCAAGCGGAGCACCGCCGTTCATGCTGCTTGGCTACGAGGGCGAGCGGGATAGAATCCGCCGCTGGGAAAAGAAATATGGCGTCCAGATGTTCACCTCGGGGCAGAATCACGTGCGCGCCCTTCGGACACTCGGTGTAAAGAAATTCGTCGGCGCGAGCTACTTTCCCGAGAAAATGAATGCCATCTTCGCCCGCTACTTCACCGACGCGGGCTTTCAGGTGCTCGCGATGGAAGGCATCAAAGCTCCGTTCGCCGATGTGCCGAACGTTCCACCCGAGCAAATATTTGGATTCATCAAGAGCATCGTCACCAAACATAGAGAGACCGGGGGGATTTACATGCTCGGCTCCGCATGGAAAACTCTCGACATTATCGGCCGCCTGGAAAACACGTTGGGCCTTCCGGTGATTCACCCGGGTCCGGCACGTTGTTGGGAAACGCAGCTACGCCTCGGCCTCCGCTACCCGATCGCCGGGTATGGTAGACTGTTAGCCGAAATGCCCGGGTAACGACAGAAATGGAATGTGGAAGTACTCCAGCTCTCGCTACAAGAACGCAAAGGTCAATCACAAGGTCGGTTTGAATCACTTGTCGAGGAGTAAACAATGTCGGGCTGGAAGGCACGCATAGGGTATCTATCACCGTCCGTGTTTGAAACGCCCTCGGATTGGGATCTCATCCTGCCCCAGGGCTTTACTATTGTTGCATCGGGCCTCAGCGTCCAAGCCCACACAACGGAAGAGTTCAACAAAGCCATCGATGCTCTGGAAGCCGCGCTGGGAGTTTTTTCCGCCGAAGAATGTGACGCCATTCTTCTCGGCGGAATTACGCTCGGAACCCAGCGCGGCTATGAGGCGGAACAGGAGATCGTCGGCGGCCTATCGCGCCGGCTCGGTCTGCCGATCAGCACCGGCATGAACGCTAGCGTCGAGGCGCTCAGGCATCTCGGCGCTAAAAGCATCGTCATTGCAACAGCTTACTTGAAACAGATCAACCAAACCGTGAAGCAGTATTACGAAGACGCGGGGTGTCAGGTTCTTGCCATCCATGGCCTCGAGGTGACCAAACCGGTCGAACAGGTGAAGCTAGCCGACTATACCTCGTACAGAGTCGCCCGGGATTTGTACCGCCAGAATCCGTCCGTCGATGCGATTGTTATCCAGGGACGTTGGCGCTCGGTAGGTTATATCGAAGAGTTAGAGCGGGACAGCGAACGGCCGGTAGTATCGACGACGGCCGCGTCGCTCTGGTGGGTTTTGCGAAAACTCGGCATGAAGGCTCCGTTACAAGGTTACGGACGGCTGTTACGCTAACGCCTCGTCGCTTGCGGGACTGCGCGACGGACCCGTTCAAAAAAAACGGGCACTCTTCCCGGGAAGAATGCCCGCTCGTGACGCCATCGCGTCGTGCAAACTGGTTCTTTTGTATTTACTCTTGTAGAGCCCGCTTACCGCCGCTCAGAATCGGCTCCGATCCGGCTTTCCTTCGTCGACTTCGGGTCCGTTTCGGTTAAGTCCTTCCTTCAACGCTCGGTGTACCGAGGGCACCTTCGGGTGCCAAAGTTGAGGACTTGTTCACACGGCTCGATGCCGAAGCGAAAACCCAGAAAGAATTTCCGACGCCCGGTGCTAGCGGGCGTTCTTGGCCCGGTGGACTATCTCCAGCCATGTCTCCTCCATTTCTTTGGAGAACGAGCAACGCGCGCGCTCCGCTCTCGTTCGTCCCGCCCCTTAGAGGTCCGGGGGCTCAGTTTTTGTCTATCGCTTTGACGGTTTTGTGTCAAGGCGGTAAATCCAATTGTTAGCGGCAAAACAATTTTTTCAGTACTATCCTTTCCGATGGCCCTGCAGTTCAGCGGCGGTGAATGCGCCAACACCCAGGATCTGATGCACTTCCCATTCAAAAATATCGAACGCGCAGAACCCCGCCGCGGTGTAAGGATCGGCTCCCGCGATCGTTTCCGCCTCCTCCTTGGAAGCGGCCCGTATGACATAGATGCCGAACTTGCGATCCGCAGTCGGACCGGAAAAAAGAATTTTTCCGGCTTCATGCTGCTGCTTCATCCAAACTAAATGTCGATCTAGACTGACAGTCCACTGGTCGCGCGGCTTGACGGGTCGCCTTAGAATCAAATACCACATCGTTGACCTCCTAACGTGCATCGATTTAACTCTATCCGTTCTTTGCGTATAATGACCGGCATTATCGAACCGGAGCGAAAATGAAAAGAGGGAAAGTCATGCAACGAATCGTGTTCGGATTACTGTTCCTCGGTTTTTCTTTGCTGGATCCGCTAGTGCTTCATGCGCAGGATCAAATTCGTGATTTGGTCGTAAAGATTCACGCGACCCGCCAGAGCCCGGACGTTTTACGTCCTTGGACGAAGGCCAGTCCTCAACAAATCAAGGGTTCGGGCGTGGTGATCGACGGCAAACGGATTCTTACCAATGCGCACGTCGTTCGATATGCCAGCCAGATCTACGTCCAACCCAACCAGTCCGCTATCCGAATCCCTGCTCACGTGGAAGCGATGACTCCAGCCATGGATTTGGCGGTTTTAAAACTCAATGACGAATCGTTCTTCGACACTCGCGGGGCGATTCCTCTCGCGGACGAGCTGCCGCGCGTCAAAGACAGCGTTAATGTCTACGGGTATCCGACCGGTGGCACGGAACTGTCAGTGACTCAAGGAATCGTCTCCCGCATCGAGTTCACCGACTATTATTACCAAACCCATGGCTTGCGAATTCAGGTGGATGCCGCCCTCAATTTCGGCAACAGCGGCGGACCTGCCGTTTCGGATGGCAAACTCGTGGGGCTTGTGTTCAGTCTCATCCAGAATGCGCAAAATATCGGCTACCTGATTCCAGTCGAAGAAATTCGCTTGTTTCTATCCGATATCGCAGACGGAATCTACAATGGCAAGCCCCAATTCCTTGACCGTTTGCAGACTGTAGAAAATAGCGCGCTGAGGGAAAAATTGCGATTGCCCGCCGGCACGAACGGGATCATGGTCTCAGAGCCCTATGGGAACGAGCCCGGCTATCCGCTGCGCGAGTGGGACGTGATCACACGGATTGGCGAGACGCCCATTGATAGCGACGGCAAAGTTGTGGTCCGATATGATCTTCGTCTCTCCGCTTTATACCTGATTCAGAAATATGCAAAGAACGGCGAGATAGAAATGACCGTATTCCGCGACGGCAGTTTTATCAGAGCGAACGTGCCGGTGCCGTCGCGCCGGGAGCTTGTAATCCCCTACCTGCTAGATACGAGCCCGCGGTATTTCATCTTCGGCCCCCTGGTCTTCGCGCAAGCCACTCAAGAATACATCGAGCGGATGAACGCGCAGCGACCCTTGCCGGCAACTCAAATAAACCCCTTATTCGTTCGGCGCTACGATAAGCCGCGGTTCGAGGGTGAAGAACTCGTCGTGGTTTCATCACCCATGTTCCCTGATCGGATTACCAAAGGGTACGACGATCCCGAGCGCGCCGTCATCAGCCATGTCAACGACATTCGTGTGAGAAATTTACGGCATCTGGTCGAAATCTTGCGCGACAATAGCCAAGCGCAGGTAATCGTAAAATTCGCCAAGGTCGTGCACCGAACGCACGAAACGATTGTCTTTAACCGAACCGAGCTTATGGAATCAACCAACAAAGTCCTCGAGGAAAACGGCATCCGTTTTCCCTCCTCCGCCGACCTCCGCCCGGTGTGGGAAAAGTCGCTGACCATCGTGCCGAAGCCGCTGGCGGGCTCTTGATCGCGGGGCCGCCTGTGGTGCAGCCGTGAGCTCGTTAAGCTCAGGCTCAGAGCCCACTTTCCGGCTCCTGCGGCTCCTGCTCATTGGCGCGGTTACCGGCTGTAGCCCGACGCAAGAGCAACCGCCGGCGAAGCCACCGCCCGTCACGGTCGAAGCCTTTGTCCGCGGTTTGGAAGCGCCCTGGGCGCTCGATTTTGCTCCCGACGGCAGGATCTTCGTCACGGAAAGGCCTGGGCGCATCCGCATGATCGCCAGCGGACAATTGCAAACTGAACCATGGATGGTTTTGCCCGTTGCCGCAGTCGGCGAAGGCGGCCTCATGGGCCTGGCGCTGGATCCGCAATTTGCTCAGAACCGCTACGTCTATGTCGCCTACACCTACCGCGACGCTGGCGGCCGGCTGCAAAATCGGCTCGTTCGCGCGCGCGAGGATGCAAAAACCGGCAGAGGCGCTTACGACAAAATCCTCATCGATAACGTGGCCGGCGCCAACAACCACAACGGCGGGCGAGTCAAGTTCGGCCCGGATAGGAAACTGTACTGGACGATGGGCGACGCACAGAACAGCAGGCTAGCGCAGAATCTCTCGTCGCTGAACGGCAAAATCCTTCGGCTCAATCCTGACGGTTCAATTCCGGCGGACAATCCTTTTACGAAGTCGTACGTCTATTCGTACGGCCATCGGAATCCCCAAGGACTGGCCTGGCAGCCGCGAACCGGAAGATTGTACGCCACCGAACACGGGCCAAGCGGTTTTCAGGGATGCTGTCGCGATGAACTAAATTACATCGAACCGGGCAAGAACTACGGGTGGCCCGAGATCCGTGGCGAAGAAACACGCGAAGGAATGGTCTCTCCCATTATCGAAAGCGGTTTGAGAGAAACTTGGGCGCCGGCCGGCGCCGCCTTCGCGACACGAGGACCGTGGGCGGATTCGCTGCTTTTTACCGGGCTTCGGGGCCAAACACTGTATCGCGTTGTTATCGATTCCAAAGACCCCCGCAAAGTCGTCGCGCTGGAGCGATACTTCTACCGCCAGTTCGGCCGGCTGCGCGACATCGTTGAAGGTCCGGACCGAAACTTGTATCTCCTAACGAGCAATCGGGATGGCCGAGGCAGCCCCCAGCAAGAGGACGATCGGATCATCCGACTGAGCTTCAAATAGCCCGCGCCACCGAAAGACCTCCGCATTGAGTCGGAGCATTTGCTGATATAAGATCGCCGCGTTCCTGAAAAGGGGAGAACCATGCGTCAAAGAATTTTTCCATGGCTCGGAAGAGAATTTATAGAACTCTCTGGCGAGGGAAAGTCCGGCAGGGCGGCAAGCGATCAAACCCGCGACATCTTCGCGCGATTTGATCAGGAGCTGCGCGGCTCGGGACTTTCGCTCGATAACACCGTCCGCACCCGGCTCTGGGGCCGGGATCGATCGAGCCGCGATCAAGGCAGCACCGAACGGGTGAAGATTCTTTCCGGCAAAGCTCGCTCCGCGAGCTCGAGTTTCATATCGCCGATCCATTTTGACTCGGGGGCGCAAGTCGCGGTTGACCTTCTCGCCATGCGTCCTTCCCGTTCGGATCGGCAAAAGCATCTCAAAGAATACGAGCCGCCCATTACGCCGCTGCGCTATCTCGTGTACGATTCCATCGTGTTCCTCTCCGGCGTAACAGCCGTGTTACCGACGTTACAAGATCAAATGGGCGATATTTTGCCGCGCATCGAAGCCTCGCTGAAGGACGCCGGCAGTTCGTGGGAGCGCGCCGTTAAAGTTTCTTTTCTGCTCCATCGGAGCCAGAAATTCGAGTCGCTGCGAGAGCTGTTTCAAGAACGAGTCGGGGCTGACATTCCCCGGACGGACTATTTTCACGTCGATGGTTATTCCTCCGAAGGCAAACTCATCGAGATCGAAGTCACAGCGAGGTTATAACGGCTATGGCACCAGAAAAATTCCGCGTCGCAGTATTGGACGATTTTGAAAAGTTGGCCGACAGCGTGCCGGCTTATGAGCAGCTCAAAGCGCGGGCCAACGTGACTATATTCCGTGAGCGGCTGGACTCACCCGAAAAAATCCAACACGCTTTAGGACAAATGGATGCTTTGCTCCTCATGCGGGAGCGCACCTACTTGAGCGACAAAGAGTACGAACGGCTGCCGAATCTGAAGTTTATTTCCCAAACCGGCCGCACCAGCAGGCACCTCGATTTGCCGTCGGCGATAGGGCGCGGCATCGCCGTCGCGGGAACGCCGGCCGATAACGGCACGTCCACGAAAGAGCTCACGGTGGGGCTGATCCTGGCGCTTTTGCGCTGGATACCGCAAGTCGACCGCCGCATGCGCCAGGAGAGCTGGCCGGCTGTGGCAGGCCGACTACTCGACGGAAAGATCGTCGGCGTGCTGGGCTTCGGCAGGATCGGCAAAGAAGTCGCGCGCCTTTTAAAGGCATTCAACGCGCGCGTTCTCGCCTACTCCAGGACTCTGACCCCGGCTAGTGCCGTCGAAGTCGGCGCCGAATGTGTGCCGATGGAGGCGCTGCTGAATGAGTCCGATGTGGTGACCCTGCACGTCCCGCTCAATGCCAATACGCGCGGAATGATCGGCGAGAAAGAGCTCGCGACGATGAAGCCGGGCGCGCTGCTGGTGAACACCTCGCGCGGCGCTTTGGTAGACGAGAAAGCGCTGATCAGTGCCTTAGAAGCCGGTCGCCTGGGGGGCGTCGGCCTCGACGTCTTCGATACCGAGCCTTTGCCGATGGACCACCGGCTGCGCCGCTTTGATAATGCCATTCTTCTCTCCCACCGGGGTTACGCTACCGTGGAGGTTCTTCGCGAGCGTTACCAGGAGGCAATGACCAATATTCTGAACTTCCTGGACGGCAAACCGGTTCAGCTGCTCAAACCGGACCCGCAAAAGCGGTAATACTCACCGCCGTTTCGAGTCTCACGCTTGGAGTTTTGAGTCAGAACCCGAGACTCGAAACGGGAAACAAAGTCTCTGTGCTGCCCGCGCCTAGCTGGTGAATTCCTCTCGGTCTGGAATTTTAACCTCGTCGTTCTATACCGCGCGAGAAGAATGAACCAGACTGGTATTGAATCCGAAGCAATGGCTTGCCATGATCCGCTATGCCGGCAGTCAAGTCACCGAGACTCAGCCCCGAACAATTGAATCGGACCTCATTCATCACGCTGCGCCATTACAACGAGCACGCCGAGAGCTTCTGGGAAGGAACGCGCGATCATGACGTCAGCCAAAATCGCAACGCGCTGTTGGAGCATCTCGACGGCCCGGGACCTTATCGCATTCTCGATTTTGGCTGCGGCCCTGGACGCGATTTGAAAGCCTTTCGAGATCTCGGCCACGAAGCCATCGGCCTCGATGGCTCGGAGCGCTTCGTCGAACTCGCGCGAAGCTACAGCGACTGTGAAGTCTGGCAGCAGGATTTCCTCCAACTTAAACTGCCGGCCGAGTATTTCGATGGAATTTTCGCCAACGCCGCCCTCTTCCACGTCCCAAGCCAGGAGTTACCGCGCGTCCTCAAGGAACTTCGGGCGACTTTAAAACCACGCGGCGTTCTCTTTAGCTCCAATCCACGCGGCAAGAACGAGGAGGGTTGGAGCGGAGAGCGCTATGGCGTCTTTTATAATCTCGAACGTTGGCGCGAGCTGGTCAGTGCCGCCGGGTTTAGCGAGATCATGCATTATTACCGGCCGAGCGGTTTACCCCGACCACAACAGCCATGGCTTGCGACTTTGTGGCGCAAAGTCGGGCACTGACGAAGACGAGCAATTGACAGTTCCGCCCTCAATCGACTAATGTCGAGCAGAAACTGAACCTCAAGTAAAGCTTAACCAATCAAGGAGGACAACCTTATGGCTTCTGGGAATGGGGCTATGACCAATGGTCTGATTATCTCATCTGATTCTCACGTGATGGAGCCCGTGGATCTTTGGAAAAAGGGAGTGCCGGAAAATTACCGTGAGATGGCTCCATTATTTCCTCCTCATAAAGTCGGTGAGGGTTTCCAGCACCACGCTGGGGGCTGGGATCCAAAAGCCAGGATCAAAGAGATGGAAGTCGATGGTCTTAGCGCCGAGATCCTCTACCCCACGCTTATGCTGGATCTCTTCGCTCTCGATGACCCCAGCTTGCAAGAAGCTTGCTTTCGGGTTTACAACGATTGGCTGATCGATTACTGCAGTGTGGATCCCAATCGCCTCGTCGGGGTTCCCGCCATCCCTGTCTACAATATCGACGTCGGAATCAAAGAACTCGAGCGCTGTCACAAGGCCGGTTTGAAAGGCGCGATCATCTGGCAGGCGCCCCATCCGGACCTGCCGTTCAAATCGAGCCATTACGATAAATTCTGGGCGGCGTGCCAGGATCTCAACGCGCCGGTGAGCCTGCATATTCTAACCGGTCACAGCTACAACAAAGACAAGACTCGCAAGGGTGTGGAGCGCTACCGGGGGAGCGTGAATTTGAAGCTGATGGACATCGCCAACGGACTGTTCGAAATTATTTTCTACGGCGTGCTCGAAAGGTATCCGAAGCTCAAGATCGTCTCCGTAGAAAATGAAGCAGGTTGGATGCCGTGGATCTTTCAACAGTGGGACTATTACTATAACCGCTTCAAAGGGCAAAACCCGCCGCCGATCAGCCGCAATCCGAGCAGCTTTGTGCGCGATCAGGTGTATGCCTGTTTCTTTAACGATCACGTGTGCGGCGAGAACTTAAAATACTGGGGCCAGGACAATATCATGTGGTCGAACGATTTCCCCCACCCCAACTCGACCTGGCCTAACTCCATCAAGATCATCCAGCGTGACTTGGGGCATCTCTCCGAGGAAACGCAAGCCAAGGTGCTGTACAAGAACGTGTGCCGGCTCTACGCCATGGATCCCGCTCGCCTGCCCAAGATTACCCCTAAAGCCGCCACGGTGGCTCAGGCAACCGCATGATTGACTTTAAAGGAGCTCGGCCGTGAAACGCATCCGGAGAATTTTATACGCCACGGATTATTCCAAAGCCTCCGAGCCTGCTCTTCAAGAGGCCGTCGATCTGGCCAAGCAAAACAACGCCGAGCTGTTGGTGGTCCATGTGATCGAGCCGGTGACGCCTTACGTGGCGGGAGAAGATTATGGTGGAGCGGAACTTTATATCCGGCTGGAAGAAAGCACGAAGCGGGACGCCCAGACCTCGATGCGGAAGCTGATGCAAAGACTGAGCCGATTGAAGGTGAAGGCCAAGAGTCTTTTACTCAAAGGAAACGCGCACGAGCAGATCGTCAAGTCCGCCAAGGGCAAAAAAGCCGATATTATCGTGATCGGCACGCATGGCCGCACGGGGTTGTCCAAACTCTTTCTGGGCAGCGTTGCCGGACGGGTCGTATCTTCCGCCACCTGCCCCGTTCTAACGGTGCGTGGAAAATAAATTTACTCCGATGCCCAAAAGCTATACGCTCGCGAGCTTCATTGAAGACGTTGACCGTATCACCCGCACCGAGACATCGGCTGCGGCCATTGTCGGCGAAGTGAAGCCGCTGCTGACCAGATTGCTGCAAAACCCGCACTGTCTTGCGCCCGAGCACCGTAAACGCGGTGAGACGAGCTACGGGCGCTACATGCTTCACCGCGCCCTCAACTTTAATGTTACAGCGGTCGTGTGGGGCCCCGGAGACATGGCCAAAGCTCACAACCATGACACCTGGGGCTTGGTCGGCGTGGTCGAAAACGAAATTCAGGAAACGCGATTTCGCCGCCGGGATGACGGATCAAAGCCGGAGTTCGCCGATCTCGAAACAAAGGCTGTTCTAAGGAATTCAGCGGGCATGGTGTCGTGCCTGATTCCGCCGGATGACGATATCCATCAGATGCATAATGCGGCGAACCGAAACACAGTGGAAATCCACGTCTACGGTAAGGATCTGGCGAACATGCCGCGCCTTCAGTTTGATATTGAGAAAAAAACCGTTAGAACTTTTGCGAGCCCAAAGTACGATAACTGCTGAGCTGGTCGAAACGAACAGGATCTAATGCCCGAGTTTAGTTTCCCAATCTAAGTACCGCTTCATCTCGTCTTTATCTCCACGAACCGAAGGCGATAAGACGATGTCGTTTGGCTGCGACAGATAAGAAGCAAGTCCAGCCTCCGTAGGATATCCCACCGCTTTCCAAGCTTGCAGCCCGCCATCCAACACAAGGACGTTCTCGTAGCCCAGCTCTTTGCAGGCCCCAGCCGCCAGGATTGAGTTTTGGCCATCCGGACATGACAGCACAATCCGTTGAGCCCTATTCGGCAACTCTTCGGGAATCTTGAATTCCAGCCAACCGCGTGAAATCCACTTCGCCCCGGGAATGTGACCCGACTCGAAATCGAGGCTGCTGCCAACGTCAAGAACTGCCGGCGACGTTTCGCGCGGCAGCGACTTTAGATCCGTAGGCGAAATGAACTGCGCAAGCTTTCTTGCCGCCTCCAATCCGAGCGGCGCGTTTCGTCGCAAACCGGAGGCGATGGAACCGCCGTTCTGGCGCCATGTATCCAACCCTCCATCGAGGACTAGCGCATGGCGAAAACCCATTTGTCGGTACCAGTAGGCCGCCATAACAGCACGCGCCCCACGCTCGCTGATGAAGACCACCCGGCTATGGCGCACGGCGATGAAATCGTCTGCGCGCTGAACCGCCTGCCCGCCGGGAACACTCAGCGACCGCGGAATATGACCGGCTGTGTATTCACTCTCCGATCTCACGTCGACGAGATAGATCGCTTCGGTATTTTCGCTTTCACAGATAGCGTTCAGCTCTGACGCCGTAAGGGACGGGATGTTTTCCTCCTCCGCCACGCGCCATGCCAGGGTCGCAGCCTTGGCTCGGCTATTTTGAGGCGGCTCCGGCGTTTCGCGGGAGGGTTTCGTTTCGAGCTCCAACCCGGCGAGCACCCATCCCATGGTGCCGTTCTTCAGCGCCCGGACGTTGCCCACGCCGAGCCGGCGAAGGATTGCCGCGCCGATAATGCTACGAGTCCGACCGGCGCAATTCACGACTAGCGTGGCCTCGCGCTTTTGCTTCAACTCTTCCGCCCATAGGACGAGATCACCCCCCGGAACATTAACGCCGCCGGGAATACAAAAGCGACGATACTCTTCGGGAGTTCTCGCATCGAAAATCAACACCTCGCCTGCCTGGAGCTGGAGGCGTCTTAATTCTTCCGGCGTGATTTCGGGAATATTTCGTTCATGGTGCACCTTCTCCCCGAAGGCCTTGCTGGGGACATTGACGCCACTGGCGGTGGGATAACCCGCGTTCGCCCACTCCGTCAAGCCTCCCTCCAGTACGGAGACGTTCAAATAGCTCAGTTGAGCCAGGGTGCGGGCAGCGAGCCCTGCTCTTCCGCTATCATCATCGTACACTACAATCGGAATTTTAGCGTTTGGCACCAGCTCGGCGATGCGGAATTCGATCTGGCTTCGCGGCAACGAAGTCGCGCCGGCGATCTGACAAACATTGAACTCGCCCCGCTCGCGGACGTCGAATACGGCATGCAAAGTTTCCGCAGCCATCATCGACGCCAGCTCGCCGCAAGTGATCTTATCCGCCATAACAGCCCTATGATGAGCGAATTCCCTGCATTCGCAAACCTTGACGCACCTGGACTTCTGTTCTACTAATGCCACAGGATTTTTAAATTTTGCGCGGGTCAACCAGTACGGAGATCAGGATGTCCACTGCACCGGAACGCTTTCGCGGTTTATTTATTCCTTACGTAACGCCGTTCAATGACTCCGGCGCCCTGGACATTGAAAGTCTCGAGCGCTTGACCACCCACTTCGCCTCTCTGAACGGCGTTGCCGGATTGGTATCTTGCGCGCGCATCGGGGAAGGACCGGTACTCGCCGCGAAGGAAAAGCGCTCCGTTTATGAATGCACCGGCAAAATAGCGCGCAAGGCCGGTCGCGTTCACATAGCGGCGATCGCGCCGCAATCCACAGAGGAGGCGATCGCCTTGGCGCGCGAACTCGAAGCGCTGCCAGTGGACGCGGTCATGATTTTTCCTCCCCTGCTTTTTGCCTGGGGCAAAGTGAAAGGCGAGCTCAAATTCCGATTTTTTGAAGATCTCACTCGCGCCACGAATTTGCCGATGGTTCTCTTCCAGGTCCCGGTACAAAGCTACTGGTACGATGTCGAAACCGTCTGCCGTATCGCAGGGCTGGAACGCGTGGTCGCATTCAAAGAAGCGTCTTTCGATATAGCTCTCTTCACTGACACGATGAAGGAGCTGGAGCGGCACAACGCCGAGATGGAAATCCTTACCGGCAACGACCGCTTCGTCGCTGAAAGTTACCGGCTTGGCGCCTCCGGAGCGCTGATCGGCGTGTCGAATGTGGCGACGGAGAAATGGGCGGCGATGGACCGAGCGGGCCGCGCCGGCGATTTCGAGCGCGCCGCAGAGATCCAAAAGGAACTGGAATCTTTACAGGATCTGATTTTCAGCGAGCCCATCGTGGAAGCGGTCGCCCGAATCAAGATTATCTTGCGCCACGAAGGGCTCATCAAGACCGCGGCAGTACGCCGGCCGCAGCTGGGGATATCCGAGACAGAGCAAAAGCAAATCCTCGACGCGTATCGCGCGTTGAAAGAAAACGAATTTCGCTCCAGCGCTAGCTAGGCGAAGTTCGCCGAACCACAAAGGGTCAGTTCAAGTCTTCCGCGCCTCTTCCCGGAATAACCAACGCAAACAACGCGATGGTTACGGCTAACAAGAGCACCGCGCTGATAGCCAAGGACCAATGAATACCGAGACTGAAACGCCCCGGGCCAGCGCTGGAACCCTCATCGCGCCCATGGCCGGTGTACGGGAGAATGAACATAAAAATAATCATCGGCGCGAACATCAGGGCGTTTATAAAAAGCCCGATCGGTGGTCCGAACAGCAGCATCGTCGCGCCGCCCACGGCCGGGCCGAGAAGAATCCCCAACTGTTATCGCCCATCGTCGAGAATAGGCTGACGAGAAACTATCTCCGAAAGACCTCAGAGGCGAGGCGCGCGAAGATCGAAGAGCGGAGGCGTACTCTTCTTGTACGTTGACGCGAAATCGGTCGAGCGCACCCTTCGCGACACTCAGGGCGATCGGTTCAAGCATATGAGTCTTTTTCAGCAGCCTGCTAGCCAAACTCTCCACGCTGCTGTCCAGGAATCGTAAAGGCGAACAAGGCGACTGTGACAGCCAGCAGCACCATCGCGCTCAGCGCCAACGACCAGTGGACACCGATCAACCCGCCGAGCACACCGACGGTTAAGCCGCTGAAGGCCTTCAGCCCCATCGTGGCCATGGCAAACAAGCCGATCAGCCGGCCGCGAAGCGGCGGCGGCGCCAAGACCTGCACAATCGTCTGAGCCATGGAAAAAAAAGTGAGGTTCAACACGCCCGCAATGAAAAGAAACGCCAAAGACAGATAATAATTATATGAGAGCGCGAATGCCGCGATAAAGACACACCATAGAATCGCGCTGAGGATGGCGGTCTTGACGCTTGGCGGCAACCAACCTCTGCCTTCCAGCAAAAATCCCCCGACAACCGCGCCGGCTGCATTGGCACCGAGCAAAGCACTGTAAGCGAAATCCGCTTTTTCAGTTCCCAGATCGTGAGCAAACTCCGGCATGGTGGCCTGGAACGCGGTGCCGACGAAAAAGGACACACTGCCGCCCAACACGATCATGGTCACAATCGGCCGATTGCCGGACACCTCTCGAACGACTCGGAGAGCATCGCCCCAGCGAATTGTTCTTCTCGCCGGCGCCGCGCCTTCCCGGCTGTGACCCGTGTAAGGCACCGTGAGCAACCACAGGGTCAAAGGCAAGTAAATAAGAGTATTGACGAAAAGTCCCATCGCCGGACTTAACAGGAGCATCAGGCCGCCACCGACGGCCGGGCCCAAAAGAATCCCCAGCTGGCGGCTCGTGGAGTTCAGCCGGATCGCGCTCTGCAACTGTTCGGTACCGACGATGTCATGAATCAAAAGTTGGCTCCCGGGCGACCAAAGGACGCCGGCCATGCCGTGAATAGTCAGTAACACGCAGGCATGCCAAACCTGAATCGTGTCCGTGTAGAACAGGACCGCCCACGCCGCCGACACCCCCATGTACATGAGCTGTGCCGCCTGGATGACCTTCCGGCAATCGTAGCGATCCGCCAACGCGCCGAAGTAAACGGAGAACAAAAGGAAGGGCGTCCAGTGAACCAGCACGGCGAAGCCGGCAAGTACGGGTGACTGAAACTTCTCATACAGCAGCCAATAGCTGATGACGTGCTCGATATTGTCCGCCATCATGGCGAGCATGGTGGCGACGAAATAGATCCGAAAATCCTTGTGCTGCAACGCGGCGAAGGCAATCTTCTTATCAGAGCCGGTCAAGACGTTACGACTTCGCGGTTTGCGGTTCAGAGCCATGGCTGCAACACGATTCAATAGATTAGCTTCGAACGGAACCTGGCTACGCCCAACTAAACAGTGGATGACGTAGCTCTTTGAACCGAGACTGGCGCGATTTTGAGCCTTCGGTATTCAGCTAAAATCATCGCCGCCGCGCGCGGGAGCGGCAAACGCCAACAACGCAAAGGTGACCGCCATCAAGGCCATGGCGCTGATGGCCAGCGACCAGTGGATTCCAATCAGTCCACCCACCACGCCGACCGTGACGCCGCTGAAAGCCCGCAATCCGAAGGCGGACATGCTAAAAAGACCAATAAGCCGGCCGCGCAGATGGCCGGGCGCGAGCAACTGTACGATCGCCTGTGCCGTCGAGTAAAATGAGAGATTCAAGATTCCCGCGCCAAATAAGAGCGCCAGCGAAAGAAAATAGTTAGTGGAGAATGCAAAGGCCGCGATCAACGCACACCATACCATCGCGCAAGTGATCGCCGTCCGCACGTTCGGTTTAAGCCAGCCCTTTCCTTCAAGTAAGAAGCCGCCAAAAACAGCACCCGCCGCGCTGGCGATCAGCAAAGCACTGTAGGTAAAATCGGCCCTTCCTGCTCCAAGATCGTGGGCGAACTCGGGCATCTGGGTATGAAACGCGTTGCCGACGAACAGCGATGCGCTGCCGCCCAAAATAACCATCGTAATGATCGGGCGGTTGTGTGCGACCTCACGGATCACGCCTACCGCGTCTTTCCAACCGATAGCTCGTTTGGGCGGCGCTCCCTCGCGCAGATGTCCCGTGTATGGCACCACGACG
>DASTOD010000344.1:0-4759 GCA_035762645.1 Binatia bacterium
CCGCCTTTTAAGTTCAGATCCATGTTCACCAGTATGTCATCTGGCGCCATGTGCATGGTGAGAAGTTCAGCTACTTCAACCACTTCGGGTATCCTCCTGACGGCGTCCACTATTTTCTGCCGCGTCTCCGGTGATGCAGCTTCGCCCAGAAGCAGGCTCCTTGACTCGTATCCAAGAAGTACAGCGACACTCCCCAGCAATAGTCCGATGAAAACCGAGGCCAAGGAATCGAAGATGACTATTCCAGTTAGTTGATAAAGAAATAAGGCAGTGAAAGCCAGCGTATTCTTAGCGTCCCTTCGACACCTCGCTCAGGACATGCTTGGCGCGAGGAAAAAGATGATCCGGGCTAGGATGCTGCCGCAGCTTTCGGGCGGACTTCGGCATTTTCCATCTCCAAGATCCTGAGGGTCGTCTTGAGAACGGCGTCCGGATTGAGCGAAATGCTGTCAATGCCGAGTTCAACCAGGAAAGCGGCAAAATCAGGATAGTCGCTGGGCGCTTGCCCGCAGATGCCGATCTTTCTCCTTTTCGCTTTGGCGGATCGGATAACGCTGGCGATCATCGATTTGACGGCTGCATTACGCTCATCAAAGACGTGTGCCACGATCTCGGAATCGCGATCGACCCCTAGAACGAGCTGGGTGAGGTCGTTCGAACCTATGGAGAAACCGTCAAAGATCTCCGCGAACTCGTTCGCGAGAATCACGTTACTGGGGATCTCGCACATCACATAGACTTCCAGTTGATTCACGCCGCGTTTGAGGCCATGCTTTTCCATTTCTTCGAGCACGCGTCGGCCTTCTTCTACGGTGCGGCAGAAGGGGATCATTAGCTTCACGTTGGTCAGGCCCATCTCATCGCGGACTTTTTTCATGGCACGGCATTCCAAAGCGAAGCCCGCTTGGTAGCGTGAATTATAGTAACGGGAGGCGCCGCGAAATCCGATCATCGGATTCTCTTCGACAGGTTCGTAGGCCTTTCCGCCAATCAGATTCGCGTATTCGTTGGTTTTGAAGTCGCTCAGTCGAACGATGACGTCCTTGGGATAGAAAGCCGCAGCGATCATCGCGACCCCCTGGGCCAGCTTATCGACGAAGAACTGAGCTTTGTCCGTATAGCCGGCCGTGAGCTGATCGATCTCCGCGCGCAGCCCTCGGTCTTCAAGACGCTCGAAATCCATCAAAGCCAATGGGTGAATCTTGATATAGGTTGTGATGATGAATTCTTCCCGAGCCAGCCCGACGCCGTCGTTGGGCATGAAAGACAGATGAAAGGCTTCCTCAGGATTTCCGACGTTCATCATTACCTTGGTTCGAGGTCTCGGCAGGTCCTGAAGGTTAATCCGCTCGACATTGAATTTAAGAAATCCCTGGTATACGGAACCGGTATCTCCCTCGGCGCAACAAACAGTCACCGCTTGCCCAGTGCTCAATAACTCGGTGGCGCTCTCGGTACCGACGATGGCCGGCAGCCCCAACTCGCGGCTAACGATGGCGGCATGGCAAGTTCTTCCCCCGCGATTAGTCACAATCGCCGCTGCCTTCTTCATCGTCGGCTCCCAATCAGGGTCGGTTTTGTCGGTGACCAATACGTCGCCGTCGCGCACTTCCTGAAGATTCTGGGCGCTTCTGACGACGCGCGCCGGCCCGTGAGCGATTTTTTCTCCCACGCTACGCCCTCGTACCAGAGCCTGGCCTTTTTCCTCGAGATGATAGACCTCCAGCGTGTCAAACCGCTTTTGCGATTGCACGGTCTCTGGTCGTGCTTGGACGATGAAAAGGTGACCGGTGCGTCCATCTTGGGCCCATTCCATATCCATCGGCATATGGCGGCTGTGTTTGCGGCTGTAATGGTCCTCGATCAAGCAAGCCCAGCGCGCAAGCGTTAAGATCTCTTCGTCGGTGATTGCAAAGCGCGACCGGTCCGCAGGAGCGACCGGGACATTCCTCACCATCTTGCCGCCTCCGACATCGTAGATGAGTTTAAACTCTTTACTCCCCACGATTTTTTGGAGAATGGGACGAAATCCCTGCTTGAGTGTTGTTTTGAATACATAGTATTCATCCGGATTTACCGATCCCTGCACCACGTTTTCGCCGAGGCCGTATGCGGCATTGATCAAGACAACGTCTGGAAATCCGGTTTCAGTATCGATGGAAAACATCACTCCCGAAGAGGCAAGATCCGAGCGCACCATGCGCTGGATTCCTATGGACAACCCCACCCTTAAGTGTTCAAAGCCTTTGTCCTGCCGGTAAGAGATGGCGCGGTCGGTAAAGAGAGAAGCGAAGCAACGCTTGCAGCTTTCCAGGAGAGCGGCATCGCCTGAAACGTTAAGATAGGTTTCCTGCTGGCCCGCAAAACTTGCGTCCGGTAGGTCTTCTGCCGTAGCGCTGCTTCGGACCGCGACATCGACCGGTTCGTCGGCTCCTTCACTGAGCTTCTGATAGGCGGTGACGATTTCACGTTGCAGAGACTCAGGAAGAGCCGCACCAGTCAATTCGCGGCGGATCGCGTTGCCTCTTTGCCGAAGATTTGCGGCGTCGCGGGTATCGAGGCCCGAGAGAATTTCTCTAATGCGTTGATCGAGTTTGGCGCTACGGAGCAGATCCCAATAAGCTTGGGCCGTAATGGCGAAACCATTAGGAACCTTAATTCCCTTTGGCACCAGTTCCCGGCAAAGTTCCCCTAAAGAGGCGTTTTTGCCGCCGACGAGCGGCACATCCTCGATGCCGATTTCATGAAACCAGCGAATATAATGATATTGCATCGTGTCGGATTTCATAACGTTCGTCCCTTATGGCCAGAGCTCTTGCAGCGACCTGGGGAGCATGTTTTTGACATCTTCGATCTCTCCCTTACTGATGTGCCGTTCGAGAACTTTGAAAACAGCGCGCATCACTTTCTCAGGATCAACTGTGTCGTCGTCGCGAAAGACGCGCGCGATGTGATCCAGGAAATCGCTCTTGTGCCGCTCCTTTGCTGGCTTGTGCGTAAGCTTCCATCCCTCATAATAAAAGCCCCGTATAAGGATAGGCAGTTGCGCACCTAGATGGACGGCCTCCTCGACGGTCAGCCGGTCCCGCAGGGCGTGCAGCGCCGTGCGCAACGCGAGAAAGGTCTTTTGCGGTCTATCCTCCCATCCAAGCTCACTCATCAAGTCGTTCAACCAAATCTGGGTCTTTTGCAGCGGCGCATCAAAAACCTCTAAAACAGTACTGGTCATAGACAACTCCTTTAGCTGTTTCCGCTTGCCCAGCGGAATTTGTTATTTAGAGTCTCACTGGTGAGGTCCGCTACATCGAGGACGGGCAAAATTGATGCCGTTAGGTGAGGTGCATGAAAAAGGAAGATTTCTATGTCTTTTTCGGATACGGTCAATGGGCGTTTATCATTTTTGGCAAAAATGCATCGACTCTTCGCAGCTTTTGCGAAGACTAGAGATTGGTTGACATTATTGGCCACCCACTAAACCTGCGATGGACTGTTTGCTATGAAGCCGCTGAATCGCTTCCGCTAAAAGCGAGGCTAAAGATGAGACGTGGATGGGTAGGGGGAAGTGCTCGGGTGGCTGCACGCTGTCGGACACGTACATCTTCTCGATAGGCAATTTCCCAAGCCGCTCCGCCGCCGGACCTACAAGCAAAGCGTGCGTTGCCGATATCTTAACGCCGGTGGGTGAGCACCCGGCTTCGAGTAGAGCATTGACCGCCTCCACCACGGTTCCGCCGGTGCTGATCATGTCGTCAACGACTAGAACTTCTTTATCGCACACATCACCGACAATTCTCTGAACTTTCACCTGCTCTCCGCTTATTCGACTCTTGTGAATGATGGCCACTGGTAAGTCCAGAAGGCCGGCGTAGTGTTCGGCCATTTTAACCGCCCCAAGGTCGGGGGAGACGATCACGGTGTTTCGGTTGAGCGAGGGGCGGACGGCCTCTGCCAGTATGGGAACCGCGCTTAGATGCTCGAGAGGGATTGCAAACGCGCTTTCCACCGCGCGGCTGTGGATATCCACAGTCACGACCAGCTGGAGCCCGCTGGTGCTAATCAGGTCAGCGATCAGCCGGGCGCTCAGCGGCTCGCGGCCGCGAGAGCGGCGATCCTGACGCGCATAGCCAAAGTAGGGAACCATCGCTGTCAGGGAGGCTGCCCCTGCACGGCGGCAGGCATCGGCCATAAGAAAAAGCTCGAATAAATGCTCGTCCACCGGGGGACAGGTGGGTTGGATGAGAAAGACATCATCCCCGCGCACGCTTTCCTGGAGTTCGATACGTAATTCACTGTCAGGAAAACGGTGTAAAGTCCGCTGGACCAGCTGGACGGCAAGCTTCTTGGCAATACTTTCAGCAAGGGGAAGGTTGGCGGAACCTGACAATATCTTAAGGCTCATCGATGCGGCTCCTTATTGCCGCCGACGGCGTCCCTCTAAGCTGGAATTTACCTTTGCATCGTTGGCGTCCCTTCGACCTCGCTCAGGACATGCTTGGCGCGAAAAAGTAGAACGTTACCCGCTCCATCACCCGTGCTCTACTGTCGTACCCCGTTAAGAGCACGCAGGAGGAGGTCCACCGGAACGGGCAAAACAACTGTCGTGTTGTTTTCGGCAGCCACCTGAACCAGGCTTTGTAAAAAGCGCAGGTGCATGGCGGTGGGCTGCTTGCCGATGACCTGTGCCGCTTCGGCTAGCTTTTGCGATGCTTGGAACTCGCCTTCGGCATGAATCACTTTGGCACGCCTCTCCCTTTCTGCT
>DASTOD010000345.1:0-4312 GCA_035762645.1 Binatia bacterium
ACTTGAAAAGGCGTATCCGCTACTTCCAGATCGATCGGACCCTCGCGAGGCCAGGCAAAGCCGGCGTTATTCACCAGGATGTCGAGCGCGTCGAATTTTCCTTTTATAGAGCGAAACAACGAACGGACATCTTCCTCGCCCGTCACATCCGCCCGCACGCCTAGAACTCGTTCCACTGGCAAGCTCAGCAGTTCCAGAGCCCTGTCCACGTCGGTTTGATGAAGATCACAGACAACTACTTTCGCGCCTTCCAGAGCGTAAGCCTGAACGATCTCCCATCCGAGACCTCTTACCGATCCTGTTACACAGGCGACCTTGCCGTTGAGCTTCATGGGTTGGTATTCATATGCCAAAGCGACCGGGACTATGCCAGCTTGAAGAGCCTCCTCGCGTTGAGGGAGAGGATGTTTTCTCTGTCTTCGTCGCTGATCTTTGCCGCCTTCAGCTCCTCCAGCGTCGCGCAACGCTCGTAGCTTGCCGGATAGGAGTAGAAGAGACTGCCGAAGACCAACCGGTCAGACCCCACCGTCTCGACAAACTGCCGGATGTAGGCTGAGCTGCGAATGTGGGCCGTGTCAAAGAGGATATTCCGCGTCCGCTTCGCAATGTCCAGTACCAGCTGGCTATTTACATTCGTCGTCAAGGCATCCATAGACACAAAGGTGAGCTCGGGAAACTCAAGCGCCAGGCGCTCCAATCGCCATACCGCTTCCATGTTCGACTCCGCATTGGTGTGGACCAGGGGCACGAGCCCCAACTCGTTCACTTTTTTCAGCAGCGGCCTCATGAGCGGATGGTCGATGGCCACACCCTGGAAGCGGTTATGCCACACCACTCCCTCTAAATGCAGCTCATGTTTGATTCGTTCCAACTCGTCCAACGAGCGCGGTCCGTGAAGCGGCTCGACCGTGCCGCAGGCGACGGGGAAGCGTTTGAGGTCCCGCTTCCGGTACGCGGCCACCGAATCGTTGGAACGCATCGTGTCCTTGATTCCATCCGCCTGGATGTATCCCGTCGCCGCCAGGATTGCCGCCATGGTCACGCCGTTCGCCTGCATGATCCGGACGCGATTATCATAGTCCCGGTCCTGCCAGCCCGGTTCGTCCTGGAGGCTCCCTCCCGTTAGAGAACCGAGATGATGATGGATATCGAAGATCTCCATGGCCTGTCCTCCACAGCGCTGAAAGTACTAATCATGAGCAAACGCTAGTCGATCTTCATTCTTCGAGTCAAGAAAGTCGGTTTTAGGTCTGCGGAATCCTTCCGGCTTTTCCCCTTATGAGGGAAAGCTTACGCGTCGATCGTTTTTAAGCTACGGGCGTACTTAGCGACCAAAAGCACTACCGCCGAAGCCAGACACCCGCCGACCATTAGCGCGCCGGGAACTCCCAGGAATGTCGCCGCCGTTCCCATCTGAGCGTGACCGGCATAGGTGCCGGCCGACATAAAAACTTGATCGAAACTCTTCACCCGGCCTCTCATGCGGTCCGGGGTTATCAGCTGTACCAGAGTATCTCGCAACGTTTCACCGATTGCATCCACAAGCCCTAAAGAAAAAACAATGATGAGAGAAAGAATCAGCGAGCGCGATAAGGCAAAGCAGATGAGCCCGGCAGTATAAAGCAGGGTGACCCAGATAATGAGTTTACCCTTGTGTTTTGGATTTCCCATGGCCATGACAATTCCTGAGCCCACCAAGGCGCCAAAAGCCGGCACGCCGAGGAGCGCGCCCAGACCGGTTGGGCCAGTGCCTAGAATATCTCGGGCGAAGGCCGGCATCATGGATCGATAGGCGCCGAAAAAGTTCACGCACGTGTCCATGCTCATTAATGTCAAAATCGCGGATTTCTCCCGAATAAAGTTGAAGCCGGCCCGCACACTTTGAAGCGGCGACTGCTGTTTCTCCGCGGCCGGCCTCGACCGCGAGCGCATAAAGGACAGGCACATAATCACGGTCAAGAAACTCGCCGCATCGATATAATACGATATGGCGAGACCGAAAAAGCTGATGCAAATTCCCCCCAAAAAGGGCCCCGCCAGTGTTGCAATCTGCCGCCAGCTGATGTTCAGCGCGTACGCGGACGCCAAATGTTGCGCCGGGACGAGCGCGGGGATCATTGCGGTTCGAGCGGGAGCGTCGAAAATGCTGACGGCCCCGGATAAAAAAATGACGGCGTAGATGTGCCAGACGCGCGCCACTCCCGCCGATGTTAAGAGACCGAGAGTGAGCGCCAGGAGCAGAGCTAGACTTTGGGTGATGATCAAAAGCCGCCGGCGGTCCATTCGGTCGGCCACTATTCCACCTGGTATGGAAAGAATAATCATCGGAAGAGCCCGGAAAAGTCCCGTCAGGCCCAGCTGGAAAGGTGAATTGGTTATCTCATACACCTGCCAGGCAACGGCGACAGCGGAAATTTCGCTCCCGACGGCGGAGAAGAGAAGGCTCGTCCAAAAAAGGCCGAAGTCCCTCTGTGCGAGAACTTGCCAAGGAGTAACTCGTAGCGTCACGATGGTAGACTCGGCGCTTCTTGCATTACCTTTCCGCGCGATTTGTAACTGTATGCTGCCGCTTCGTTCCAACCTTATTGCGGAGACTGAGCCGGCAGTCAAGCCATCAGTCACAGGGACCCGGCGCTTTCGCGGTTCCGAGTTGCGATTATTGAGTCTCGAGTTGAACGCGAGAGCCGAGATCCGAAACCGAGACATTGATTTTGTCATCCGGCCAAGGCGGCTTTCTCTTCGAAGCCGCCGAGAGCCACAAGAGCCGGACAGGGGCTGTGCCGGACAGGGGCTGGACAGCTGCCCGAGATTGCGCTAATCGATTCTGATTAATGCGCGCCGCGATCCGCTACTTTCGGAACTCGTTCTTGGTGACCTGCGCTGGACTCGGCCTCGGGGCCTTTCTCGGCTGGGAGGCGACCGGCAGCTTGGTCGGCGCTCTTTCGACGATGTTCATCGTCGCCGTGCTCGCGATTCTAGAAGTCTCGCTGTCGTTCGATAACGCCGTCGTCAACGCGACGGTCCTGAAGGAGATGACTCCCGTCTGGCGGCGGCGTTTCATTACGTGGGGGATTGCCATAGCGGTCTTCGGCATGCGAATTGTCTTCCCGCTCGTCATCGTCGCGGTGATTGCACGAATCGATCCCCTGTCGGCGCTTGTCATGGCCGCCACTGAACCGGACCGCTACTCGCGCCTCCTTGCCACCGCGCACGTATCCGTTTCCGCTTTCGGGGGCGCCTTTCTCGCAATGGTCGGCCTCAAGCACTTTTTCAACCGTGAAAAAGACGTGCACTGGATCACGATTATCGAACGCCCACTCACGCGCCTCGGGCGGATCGAGGCAGTGGAACTGGGCTTGGTGCTGTTATTGCTCTACCTGGTTTCGACGTGGCTCCCGGTGCAGGAGCAGCTGGAGTTCCTCGTCGTTGGGATCTTCGGCCTTGTGACTTACATTGCGGCCGACGGTATCTCGGCGCTGCTCAGCGTGGAATCGGCCGTCACCGGAGAAGTGGCGCGATCCGGCGCGGCAGCGTTTCTCTACCTCGAAGTCCTCGACGCCAGCTTCAGCTTCGACGGCGTGATCGGCGCCTTCGCGCTCTCGAACAACCTTTTCATTATTGCTATCGGACTCGGCGTGGGCGCTATGTTCGTCCGGAGCCTGACGATCATGTTGGTGGAGCACGAGACGCTCGCGTCGTATCGATACCTGGAGCACGGCGCGTTTTACGCCATCATCGCCCTCGCGGTGATTATGTTCCTGAACACGGTCAGGCACATTCCCGAAGTGGTAACAGGCTTGATCGGAGCGGGATTCATCGGCACCGCCTTCGCGGATTCGATCCGCTACAACCGCCGCACGCGAGGCGAAGCCGGTTGCATACCGCGTAGTAAGGAAAGGGTAGGGACGAAATGACAAAGAGGTGGAAGATGAACCTGTCCCTTCCGGAGGCCGATACGGCGACTACGGCGGAGGTGCGCGATTGGCTCGAGCGCTTCGCTGCCTGCGTGCGGGAGGTGGACTACGCGGCGGCGCGTCCATTTTGGCACCCTGACGTAGTCATCTTCGGCACCTACCAGGAACTGGTGAAGAGCTTATCAGCCTGGACCGAACGGCAATGGGATAATGTCTGGCCGCGCACGGCGGAGTTCCGCTTCGCCCTGGCGAACACCATGATCATGGCGTCGCCGGACGGCGCGATGGCAGTGGCGGTCGCGCCATGGACCAGCACCGGCTTCCACGAGGACGGAACGCCTTTCGACCGGCCGGGTCGCGCCACGATCGCGCTGGCGAGGCAGCCGGACGGGCGCTGG
>DASTOD010000346.1:0-4306 GCA_035762645.1 Binatia bacterium
CTGTGGAATTGACCCTTCGAGTAGATAGTTGCTTCCGACATTGATGAGGCATGCCACCTCCGCTTCCAGCAACGAAGTCTCAATTTTTTGGCCATGGCCAAGCGTCTCGCGCGCAAACAGCGCCGCGACGATCGCCTTGCCGAGCATCAGGCCGGCGACCAGATCGATGATGGCAACGCCAACTTTGGTGGGTTCTCCGTCGGGCATCCCGGTGATGCTCATCAGTCCGCCCCACGCCTGAACGATCAGATCGTATCCCGGCCAATCGCTCATCGGGCCGTCGGCGCCAAACCCCGAGAGCGACGCAAAGATGAGCCGCGGGTTACCCGCGCGCAGCTCTCTTTCACCCAAACCCAACCGCTCCATTGTCCCCGGTCGAAAATTCTCAACCAGCACGTCCGCCGATTCGGCCAGACGCCGCACGAGCTCGATTCCTTCTTTAGATTTCAAGTCGACGGTGATGCTTTTTTTGTTGCGATTGACGCAAAGAAAGTAGGCGCTTTCACCGCCGGCAAAGGGCGGTCCCCACCCCCTCGTGTCATCGCCGACTCCTGGCTGTTCGACTTTCACGACTTCGGCGCCGAGATCGCCGAGGAACATGGTGCAATAGGGGCCGGCCAGTACGCGCGTGAGGTCGAGGACGCGAACGCCGTTCAGCGGGCCTGATTTGCGATCAGTCGTGGAGGTTTTCATGTTTCGAACGCCGACCTGACAGTGCTTTCGACAGTCATTTAAATTCTTGCTGCCGAGACTTGAGTATGTCTTTAAGAGTCTCGACGCCTAGCCACAAGCCGGGCATGCCACCCGGAATGGCGGCGACCTCCATGACCTCGAGCACTTCCTGCGTAGTGGCGCCTAGCGTTAATGCTCTTTCGCAGTGAATGCGAACACCGCGCGGACGGTTGAGGGCGCAGGTGATGCCGACCATGACGAGCTCTTTGATCTTTCGCGGCAGAGCCCCCTGCCGTCCGAACGTGCCATCGACGTAAAGCCCCTTGAGCTTTTCAAAGTATTCCGGATCCAACTGAGCGATGGCATCGTAAGCGCTGTTTTCGGTCCCCAGCGCCACCTTCTTGAAAGCTTCTTTAGCGTCTTCCTGCTCTTTCATCTGTTTCTCCTTACTGAATGGCCTATAGCGCTTGGCTTATGGCGTATGGTTCAATCCATATGCCATATGCTACGAGCCATATACCGCTTTCGTTTTCTTCTTGCTCGGCCATCTCTTTTTCGTTTGATAGGCTGTGAAAGTTATATTTCCG
The DNA here is from genome assembly GCA_035762645.1 of Binatia bacterium. Taxonomy (GTDB): domain Bacteria; phylum Desulfobacterota; class Binatia; order UBA9968; family UBA9968; genus DASTOD01. The sequence continues at coordinate 1,260 of DASTOD010000346.1, forward strand.
GGCCGCTCAAAAGGCTCAGAGGCAAGGCGCGCGAAGATCGATGAGCGGAGGCGTACTCTTTTGTACGTTGACGCGAAATCGATCGAGTGCAACGAAGCATATGACGGCCTTTTCAGCGGCTCGGTTAATCTTTTCGGGTGTTTTGACCAATAACGACATCCACGAGCGCCGGGCCCGATTGCTCGATGGCTCGTTTGAGCGCCGGTTCGATTTGTTCCGGTTGCTCGACTCGTTGACCGAAAATGCCGAAGGTCTCCGCTAGCCTGGCAAAATTGATATCAGGCCCCACCAGCTCCGCGCCCATTTCCGCGGCAACTCTGATCCTTTCTTCCGACCCACGAAACTGATTCTTGACTGCCATATAGGCGCGGTTGTTGAACACGATCACTAACAGCGGCACACGATACTTCGCGAGAGTCCAGAGGCCCTGAATGCCGAACATGGCGCTGCCGTCGCCGAGACAGGCGACAACCCGGCGATTGGGTGAGGCCAACTTGGCGCCAATCGCCGCGCCTAATCCCCACCCTAAATATCCTCCCGAAGAATTCGAGAAGTATGATCGGCCGAAGCCAAATTGAAAATTCGCCATCAGGATATCTTTACTTGTTGGGCTTTCGTTGACGATCAGCAGATCTTGCTCCAGGAGCCGGTCCATCGTTCGTGCCAAGCGCGCCGCACTGATTGGCGTCGAGTCCCAGCCCGCCTGAACTCTGCTCTCCAGTTCGGAATGAATCTGTTCTTTGGCTTTTTTGATATGTTCCAGACGTTCCGCTCGGCGGCTGCCGTTGGAGAGATTGACAAACCTTGGCAAGATTTCAACCAGCGAGCGTAGCGCGCTCCGCGCGTCAGCCACAATGCCGAGATCGACAGGAAAGACCTTGCCAATTTCCCAAGGATCTTCCTCGATATGGATGCAGCGCGTCTCGGGCTTGATGACCGGTTCCGTTAGATAGCGGTATTCGCGGATCAGTCGACAGCCGACGGCAAGGATCAAATCCGGCTCTCCCCAAACGGGAAGACTGAAAGAGGGCTGCCGCTCCGGGATTTGAAAGCTCTGAAGATGAGTCGTAGGAAAGCTGAGGAACGAATAACGCGGCTCCATGACGACCGGCGCGGCGACTATCTCTGCGAGGTTGATCAGTTCTTGGATTGCTCCAGCCTTGGCCACGCCGCTGCCGGCAACGATCAACGGTCTTTTGGCCTCAGCGAGGAATCGGGCGGCGTCGGTCAGAGCTTCAGAGTCGCCAGCGATTCGTGGAATGATGCGGAACCGCTCGGGATCGGGATTATTCACCGTGATGGGCTCACCCAAAAGGTTGCTCGGGAGCGAGAGATAGACTGGGCCCGTGGGCGGAGTCGAGGCGACCTTGAAGGCTCTATTCAACATTTCCGGGATTCTATCAGCGCGATGAACTTCAAAGCTCCACTTGGTGAACTGTCTGGTCATTTCGACCAGGTCGCGCCCTTCTGTGTGGGAGTCGCGGCCGGCAATCCTCGTGTCGACGTGCGTTGAAGTCAGCACCACGGGGGATCTGTCTCTGTAGGCGTCGTAAAGAGCCCCAACCGAATTTGCCGTTCCCGGAAGCGTGCTGACTTGGGCCAGAGAGGGCCGGCCAGTCACGCGCGCGTGACCGTCGGCCATGGAAACCACGCAGGTCTCATGGAGCGCAAGGATAAAGCGAACTCTTTCCTGATCTGCAATCGTGCCGATGAACTCCTGCCCGCTGGTACCGGGCAGACCGAAAACATATTCCACCCCATGCGCTGCAGCCAACTCCAAGTAGGCCTGCGAGGCGATTTTGTCACTGCTAACCGGCTCAGACATTGCGGGAACGCTCCTTCCCTTTTTCCAACTTCTCCCTAGCGCGTCGGCGCCGCGACCAACTCGGAGTCACTCGCGCAAATCCTCCATAAGCCCCCTTTGCAAACAGAGCGCAGGCCGAAGGACGGAGGATTTTTACAATCCGAACAGGGCGCGCGCGTTGGCCAGAAAAATTTTTTCTTTGACCGCATCTCTAAGCCCCAGCTTGTCGAAGCTGGCCAGCGCCTTTTCCACGTCGACGTAAGGAAAATCGGTCCCAAATAGGGCTTTGTCCTGGAGCCGCCCGCGTATCGCTCTTTGGAAAAGCTCCGGCAACTGCTCCGCCAAATACCCCGAGGTATCCACGTAAACGTTTTTCTTGTGGGTCAGCACGCCGATGAGCTCCTCTTGCCAGGGCCAGCCCGGATGGGCGGCGATGATTTTCATTCTGGGAAAATCCCGCGCCAGAGTATCGAGATGGATCGGTCGCCCGCAATCCAGCGCGATCCCTTTGCCACCATCTTGATTGGCTCCGAGGACCGTAAACCCCGTGTGAAACATCACCGGTTTGTTGCCGGCCTCGAGGCGCTCCCAGAGCGCGTAGTGCTTTCGGTCATTCGGATAGAAGTTTTGATCCGGCGGGTGGAACTTGAATCCTTTGACGACGGGATTCCTTAACAGCGCATCGGCTTGCCTGATGAGTTCAGCGGGATTCTCCGGCCCAATGTCCAACGCAGCGAGGACTCCGGCAAAGGCATCCGGATAGCGGGTGGCGAGATCGAGGACGTGCTCGTTGCTGTTGCGCGCGCCTTCTCTGACGGTGGACGGATGCCAGCCGATGAGCAGCCCCTTGACCTGCTGCTTTATAAACACTTGCGCGAGTCCTTCCTCGGCGGTGGGAACTTCGTTGAGATCTCGTTTGAAATAGGCGCAGGCGTCACCATCGAGTCCCCGCGTGCTCGGATGCACATGAACGTCAATGGCCAGCATGGGACTCCTGAAACGAGATTAGCCATGGATTGACTTCACCGTCCTTGTAAAACGTCTGCCGCTCATCGGCCATTGCTCGTAAAAGATGCGGGACAGGAAGCTTACGGTCCGGCATGGATTCATTGACCTTGCGCAAATCCTCCAATAAAGCGTCCGCGCCCAGGCGGTCGATCTCCTGGAACGGCGCCTGCGGGATAACGGGTTTGGCTTCTGAGACGGCTTCTGTGACGATATTCGCTTCGGCCATGCTCTTTAA
>DASTOD010000347.1:0-3222 GCA_035762645.1 Binatia bacterium
GTAAAGTCCTCGCTGCTTCGCCAATTGGATCGGAACATAGTGGTGTTGAAAATCGACGATCATGCCTCACCTGCCTGGTTGTGATAGTGCGATGTTATGTCAATCCCGTCGGGCGTCGCAAGCCTCCGTTCGCTCTCGGTCAAAAATGTGGTTGCGAGCGAGAGACACTCGGAACCGGGAAACGGCGCAGGCCCTCCTCCACGTTTGTGAAACCACGCTTTCGCACCAGGGCCGGCCGCCTTGTGCAATTAATTAGTCCTGACGTAGAATCGCCCATCATTGATTTGGTATCGCGCTCGGTCTAACGGAGGATGCCATGGAGATCGAAAAGAAACTAGCAGCCCTCGGGCTGGAACTGCCGGGGGTGCCGACCCCGGCCGCCAATTACATCGGATATGTTCGAGTGGGAAACTTGCTATTTATCGGCGGCAACATCGGGCGGCTGAATGGCCAGCTCAAGTACGCGGGCAAAGTGGGGGCCGAGGTGACGCTGGAGCAAGCCTACGAAATGGCGCGTAACTGCGCCTTGAATCATCTCGCCATCATCAAGGCGGCCCTCGGGGATCTCGATCGTGTCGAGCGCATCGTTAAAGTCCTGGGTTATGTCAATGTCGCCCCCGGCTTTACGGACATGCCGAGGGTGGTAAATGGAGAGTCGGATCTGCTGGTCGAACTGTGGGGTGATCGCGGCCGTCATACTCGCGCCGCAGTGGGGGTCGCTTCCCTCAGCCGTGAGGCCCCTGTGGAAACCGAGGTCATCGTGCAGATCCGAGAATAAGAGGGGAATTGCTTACTCTGAGCCCCTAGTTACCAGGCTCCGACAATTTTTGCCCGACTTTTCGCTGTTTGTTCAAGACGGTTCCATCTCGCCCGGCCTGCGATGCTAGCGCATCGGAATAAAAACACCAGCTTTGCCAGATAGTTACCAGCCAAGCAACACCGCAGCATCTATTGGCATAATTTTGGCGGTGTTCTCCCGCTTTTAGAGCCAAGGGACCGGTTTGGCGCTCCGCGGTTCAGAGCTGGACATTTAATCGTCGGCGGTTCAATTTCTTGGCGGCAGAAACAGCTGTAAGTGACAATCTAGCCACTTGTTTGAAGAATAGGTTGTTTCTTTCCAGTCTTTGGACTGCGGCACACGGCTGACGCGCTATGGGTCCGGCGGATTTCAGCCCGTGCAATGGCTGAGTCAACCCGGCGGCTTCGGTTGTGAAATAGGAGACACCATGGAAAGCACGTTTATCTGGATGCTTGTTTTCGCCGGGGCGGCGATCGCTCTCCTGGGAACATTTCTCGTCGCCTCCGAACGAGAACTCAAACTGAAAAGGCGTGAGGTCGCATCACTGGCAGCTAAACTCTCCAGCAATGAAGAAGAATCCGGCAGCGCGACCGAAGGACCAGGCGCCGACACCTCTGATGCAGCCGAGCTATTGGCGACAAACAGTGAGCTGGTGGAGCAAATCTCAGCCCTCAGAGCCAATCTTGAAACCAGCCGTTCCAGAATAGAAGAACTCGAAGCCGACCGAGATCAAATCGATGACGCGCGATTGGAAAATCGAAATCTGCGCGCGGAGAGCCAACAGCTTCATGAGACGATTGCCGAACTGCAACGAAAGCTTCAGGGGAATGAGATCAAACTGAGCCAGCAACGGGAAATCGGCGGCAATGAATCGAGACTGCAGGCCGAAGTCGCCGTCTTGAGGCAAACGCTCGAAACGACGCAAGCGCGACTCCGGGAGGTGGCAGGCGCGCAAGAGCGGCTCGCCGAGGCCGAGTCCCGGGCCGCGATCTTGGCGATGGACCAGGAGAATCTGAATGCGCAATTAACCGAATTGAAAAAAGAGTTGGCCGAGGCCCATGAAAAAATCCGGGAGCTTACCGCAGCGCATGAACGGTTGAGCGAGATGGAACGGCTCCATCAAGAGATGCGCGATAACAATCACCGACTTCAAGAAGAGATGTCACGTCTCCAGGAACGCATCGCCGAAAGCGAGGCGAACCGTCGCCGGCTCGAGACCCTGCGACAGTCCTTCGATGATTTGAAAGCAAGGCAGGCCGCGCTGGCCGAAGTGAATGTGAAATTTCAGGCCGATCTCGCCGCCTTTGCCGATCTCATCCATGGGTCGACAAACGATCAAATAACCGCAGGCGACAATGGCTCGGACAACCCTCTACAACGACAACCCCAGGACGACGGCTCCGAGCCCTTGGTAGACTCGCCCCGACGTTGACCTAAACGAGCCTGCCGGCGAAACTTCCAAGCCAAAACGCAATCGCCTCGGTATCCCGCCGGCATGATTGAGCTTCAGCCTCTCGGGCGGGCGGCAGGGGGCGGTAGCGCTCGCCCGGCACTCCAAGTCTTTCTTTTTTTCGTCGTGTAAGATTGATTAAACAGTTCATTGGTTAGTAGACGTACACTACCAAGGGACAAGTCCTGGAGAGCGCGGGCACGAGAACGTGACGGTTACGTTCAGGCCCGGACCGATGGAATAATCACCATTGGGGTGGAACAGGCGGCGGCCTACAAGGCAGAGCCCCATTGACCACGCTCGGAAGGACTCGCCCCTTGGTGTCGGAACTGTATGCGCCTTCACTTCGAGGTCCAGGGCGCCGGTTTTCCTTTGATTCTCCTCCATGGTTTTCTGGGGTCTTTGGACAATTGGCGGTCCATAAGCAAAGGCTTGGGCGATCATTACAAAGTCTACAGTTTAGATCTGCGCAACCACGGCTCTTCTCCCCATAGCGAGCTGATGAATTATGACGCCATGTCCGAGGACGTTCACGAATTCGCGGATCAACATAACCTCACTTCGAGCTTTCTCTTGGGCCATTCCATGGGCGGCAAGGTGGCTATGCAGTTCGCCACTCGTTTCCCGGACAGAATCGAAAAATTGATCGTTGTGGATATGGCGCCCCGAGCCTACGCGCCTTTGCACCGGCCCCTGCTCAATGCCATGCTCGCCCTCGAACTAAACCGCTTCAAATCATTCGGTGAAATCGACAAAGCGCTACAAGTCGTTGTTGCTGAAGCCGCCGTGCGGCACCTTATAGTTAAAAACGTGGTGCGGCAGAGCGACCGAACGCTCCGATGGAAGATCAATATCCAGGCGATTGCACGAAATTATGAGCAGCTCAGTCAAGCCATCACACCCCGGCAGAAGTTCACCAAACCGGCGTGTTTCATTCGCGGCGGCCGATCGAACTACATTCAAAACAGCGATA
>DASTOD010000348.1:0-13350 GCA_035762645.1 Binatia bacterium
GGTACAGTGCCACGCTCAGGACGAAGGGGCGGTGGTTTTCGGCATCGGTCAGGCGCTGTTTGAGGATCTCGTCTACCAGGGCGGAGAGCTCCTCAATGGTAGCCTGCTCGACTACCGGTTGCCGGGGTTCCGTGATCTGCCCGGGTCCTTCATTAGCTTCATCATGGAAGGCGGCGGCGGGCCGGGCCCCTATGGCGCGAAAGGTATGGGGGAAGGCGGAATTCTTGCAGTCGCGCCCGCGGTATGCAATGCGGTGCGTAATGCCGTCGGAACAAGGATACACGCAGTGCCGCTGATACCCGAGACGGTTTGGCAGGCAATGAAAAAAGCAAATTAAAAAACCTCTGACTCGCGCAAAGGCGCAAAGGGCGCAAAGCATCTACGCCGAAAATGGAAGAAGAGTACCCCCGAATCGACCTTAGGGAAAAAGTGACGGGCGCGGCGCAGTATGTCGAAGATCTGCCGGACTTGCCGGGCACCGCTTACGCCGCCATGCTGCTAAGCCCCTACTCGCACGCCCAAATACTCGCCATCGACTCGACGGAGGCTGAAAGATCGCCCGGCGTTATCGCGGTTCTGGATCGAGAACACCTCGCCGGTTTGAATCCGAGACTCAAGGTCGCGCGCCATGAGCATCTAAAGGTACGCGATGATCAAGACTTTATCGCTATCGAGAAAGTGCGTTTCGACGGTGAATTGGTGGCCGCCGTGGCGGCCGAAGATCTGCGCTCGGCCTGCCAAGCGGTAGACAAAATTCGCGTCGAGTATCGGCCGTTGACGCCGGTTTTCGATGCCACGGAGGCTCTTCAGCCCGGCGCGCCGATTTTGCATGAGGAGCGGGGCACGAATCTTTTGTTCGAAGACAGTCTGGGGTGGGGAAATATAGAAGAGGGTTTCCGGCAAGCGGATCACGTCTTCGAAGAGAGCTATACGTCGCCCTCGATGTTTCATCATCCCATGGAAAACATCGGCGGTTGTCTGGTGCAGGTTATCAATGGCGAGATCGATCTTTGGGCGCCGACCAGCTCGCCCATGCGCGATGCCAGCGAAATCGCCCATTTTTTCGCTGTCGAGCCGGATAAAGTGCGCGTTCGGGTGCCTTATGTCGGAGGCGGATTCGGCTCCAAAACTCTCGTTCCGTCCATTTACGCGGCGGTTTTTCTTTCGCGCAGGATCCGACGGCCGGTAAGAATGATCCCTTCTGCAGAGCACAGCTTCCGGCAGAATGCGCGCCACGCGGCAGTCTACCACGCTAAATTGGGTGTCAAGAAAAATGGTACGATTACGGCCTTGGATGCGGATCTCATCGTCGATACCGGTGCCTACACGACCGGCGGCGCCACTGCTGTGCATAACGCGGTGATTTCGGCATGGGGCTGTTATCGTATCCCGCACTTGCGCATCCAGGGCCGCTGTGTCTACACGAACAAAGTGCCGGCCGGCCATACGCGCGCCACCGGCAAGGTACAAACGACTTGGGGCATCGAATGCGCCATCGACAGCGTGGCGCGGCAAATGGGTATCGATCCGTACGAGTTCCGCAAAAAAAATGTCTTGTTGCGCGATGAATTTGTCGCCACGGGGACGCCCCGCATGGATACGGATTACCTCGATCTGATGCAGCAAGCGATTGCGGCCATTGGCTGGGATGGACGTTCGAAGCCGGAGAGGCCGAGCGACACGGCTGGCACCGGCCACCGTTGGGTGAAAGGCCGCGGCATGGCTCTTAGCCTGCGCCACGGCTCTCAAGGCGGGGGCAGGGCTTACGCCATGGCGACGATGGATGCGCGCGGCGAGGTGACGATTCAGCACACGGCGCCGGAAATCGGCCAGGGAACGCATAACCTCATCGGCATTGTTGCGGCGCGGGCGTTGGATTTACCTCAGAGCCAGATTCGAGTACGGCAGCCGGATACGGCAGTCAATTTGCCCTTTGCCGGAGTGAGCGCGCAGCGCACCACGATGCAAATGGGAAAGGCGGTACAAAATGCTTGCGTCAACTTAAAACGGGAACTTTTCGTCCTCGCTGCTCAGGTGAAAGGAGGAAATCCGGAAGAGTGGCGGTTGATACAGGGACGGCTCTGCTACGGCGAAGTTGCTTTTCCGATCGGCGAAATTATCGGCGCGCTTGGCGGCAGCGCGGTAATCAAATGTGTCGGTTATCACAGCGTGCCGCCGACACACAGAGAAGCCGCTTTTAGTGGGATGGACCACTGGGCGCCGAGCGCGGCGGCGCTGGAGTTGGAGGTCAATCCGGAAACGGGCGAGATCCGTATCCTGCGCTATTCGGTGATTGCGGATGCGGGAAAAGCGCTTCATTATCCGTCGGCCAAAGCGCAGGTGGAAGGCGGCGCCGTCATGGGCTTTGGGCACGCATTGTTCGAAGAGACGGTTTATCGGGAAGGGCAGTTCCAGAACGGCGATCCTTTTCAGTATCGATTGCCAGTCATGAAAGATGTTCCTGAGGCCTTTTATGCTTCGATGCTGGAGAAGGGGGATGGTCCGGGTCCCTTCGGCTCCAAGGGAATGTCGCAAACCTCCATTGTGACCGTCGCGCCCGCCATTGGCAATGCCCTCTATGACGCGCTTGGCGCGCGCGTGAGATCGCTACCGATTTCGCCCGAAAAAATACTGCAGGCGATGGGGAAGATATAAGACAAAACCTGAAACTAGAAATCTGAAACCAGAAACGTGGAAAGATCGAATGCTCGGATCCTTACAACTCTTGCAGCCCACGACCATCGACGAGGCTTGCGGCGCGCTTCATGAACTCGGCGACCGGGCGAAAATTTACGCGGGCGGCGCCGAGTTGTTGCTGCTGATGCGCCATCGGTTGGTGACAACGGAAGTATTGGTTAACATCAAAAATATTGCCGGCATCAACCGTCTAGCGTGGGACGGAACGTTCCTGAGAGCGGGCGCATGCGCGACGCATCATGCGCTGGAAAGCAGCCCGGTGGTTTGGGAGCGAGCCCCTTTGTTTGCCGATGCCGAGTCGCAAGTGGCGAACGTAAGGGTGAGGAATCAGGGCACTCTGGGGGGAAACCTGTGTTTCAACGATCCCCATTCGGACCCCGGCACTGTGCTCCTGGTTTTTGAAGCATCGGTCAGGTTAGCGAGCCGGCGGGGCGAGCGGCGGCTTAAGTTGGATGATTTCCTGCTCGACATCTACACCACGGCGTTGGAACCGGACGAACTCCTGCTGGAGGTTCAAATCCCGCCGCTGCCCGCTAGGATGCACGGCTCCTATCTTCGCCTCCACCGCTACCAGCGCCCGACGCTGGGCGTTGCCGCGGCGCTCAAAATGAACAGCGGGAACATCGAACAATCGCGACTCGCCATTGGCTGCGTCGGCCCGCGACCGCAGCGACTGGTCGAAATCGAATCGAAAGTAAAAGGGACAACACTGACAGACGCCGAAAAAATTATTGCCGGGCAAAAGACCTATCTCCGAGAGCTCTTGCGGCCGGTCGATGATCTTTTGGGCAGCGTCGACTACAAACTGTACATGTCCTGCGTTTTACTGAAGGAAGCGTTGCACCAAGCGGCGCAAAAGAGTGATTTACCACTGACTGATTCACCCGCGCTGCGAATATGAAAGCCCAAGGGACATTCAGCCTCTCACTCACGGTTAACGGCACGGCGTGGAGCGGGGAAGTTCCCGTGGAAGAGACGCTGCTGGAATTCTTGCGCCGCCGTCTACGGCTCACCGGGACGAAACGTTCATGCGAATCGGAGGTGTGCGGGGCGTGCACGGTTTTAGTGGACAATCGCGCGCTGAGCTCTTGTAACTACCTGGCCTTCGAAGCGCATGGCAAAACGGTGCTCACGATCGAAGGGTTGGCAGACGGCGAGGAGTTGGACCCGCTTCAAGAGGCATTCATTCGCAATATCGGGGCGCAATGCGGTTATTGCACGCCGGGACAGATCATGGCGGCCAGGGCGCTGCTGCTGGAAGAGCCTTCGCCCTCTGAGGAACAGATCGCCGAATGGTTAAGCGGGAACATTTGTCGCTGCGGGGCGTACCCCGCCATTGCTAGATCGGTCCTCGAGGCGGCGGAAGCATACCGGAAACGCAAATGAAGATGATCATCATCGGTTTGTGCGAGCGTTCTCTATTTCCTGCTTTGGTGGTGGTACGTTGTCGGAAAGGAGCAATAAACTTATGCCACGCGTTTTGACCCTGGCCTGTGGAGACTATGATCGGACTCACCCGTTGATCGACGCCTCGGTCAAACCGGAAGGCCTCGAGCTCAACTGGCTAGTACTGCCGCATTACGAGATTTGGACGCGCATGTTGAATTATTATGACTTCGACGCGTCGGAAATTTCGCTGTCCTCATATCTCATCGCCCGGACAATGGGTAAACCCTTGACGGCCATTCCGGTCTTTCCCGCGCGCGCTTTCCGCCACTCGTATGTTTTCATTAATACGAGGAGCGGTATCCGTGAACCGAAAGACTTGATGGGGAAGCGAGTGGGTCTGGCCGAGTTTCAGCAGACCGCGACCGTGTGGGTGCGGGGAATGCTGCAGCATGAATACGGGCTCAAGCTGGAAGACATTGAGTGGTTTACGTGGGTGCCGCGGCAGCGCATGGAGATCGAGATGCCGAAACGCTACTCGGTTCGCTCCATTTCCCCGGATCGCCAAGCGGATCAGATGCTTTTTGACGGCGAGCTGGATGCGGTGATCTGCGCCAATCTCTTTCCCTCGCTGTTGAGGCCGCCCTCGCACGTGCGACGATTGTTTGAGAACTATGAGGCGGTCGAAGCGGCTTATTTCCGGAAAACCGGTATTTTCCCGATCATGCACTCAATAGCGCTGCGACAGGAACTGTGGGAGCAATCTCCGTGGATCGCCAGGAGTCTGTTCAAGGCATTTCAGCGTGCTAAAGAAAATGCCTACGAAAGATTGAATGATATTTCGCCTTACAAGATCAGCTTGGCGTGGTTCAGGAGACCGGTGGAGGAACAAAGGGCCATCCTCGGCGAAGACCCATGGCCCTACGGTCTTGAGAAGAACCGCCACGTGGTCGCCACGCTCATGGAATATTTATATGAGCAAGGGCTCGCAAGAGAGAAGCTAGACGTGAACCAGCTCTTCGCCCCGAACACGCTGGATCTGTAGAATGATCGAGGTCGCAGTTCCCCCTCCTTTATCTCCCCCCACGCCGCGCGGGGGAGGAAAGAGGTGGGGGCTCCTTTGTGGTGAATAAGTCGAATCTAGGCTGCAGAAGGAGCGTCTATGAACAAAGGTGGCTACTACAAAGACGTGCGGGAGCATTTGAAGGCCCTGGACGAGCGGGGGAAACTCGTGCGCGTCAAGCAAAGAATCAACAAGGATACCGAGCTGATGCCGCTTGTTCGTTGGCAGTTTCGCGGGCTCGAGGAAAAGGACCGCAAGGCCTTTCTGTTTCAAAACGTAATCGACGTAAAAGGGAAAAACTATTCAATGCCGGTCACCGTCGGAACCTTGGCGGCTTCCACCGAAATCTACAGCATCGGTTTAAAATGTGAGCCGGGCGAGATACACGAGCGCTGGACCGAGGCCCAGATGCGTCCCATAGCGCCCATTGACGTACGTTCCGGTCCCGTGCAGGAGGCCATCTGGAATGGAGAAGATTTAATGAACGGCCACGGGCTCGACATGCTTCCGGTGCCGATCTCCACGCCGGGTTTCGATAATGCTCCCTACCTCACTTCCGCCAATTGGGTCAGCAAAGATCCCGACACCGGCATCTACAACATCGGAAACTATCGGAGCCAGATCAAGGCGCCCAACCGCAACGGCGGCCTTTTCTTGGGGCAACACATGGGCCAGCATTGGCAGAAGTGTCGGACCAAAGGTATTCCGCTGGAGGCCGCCATTGTGATCGGCGTCATTCCCGCCATCGCTTACGCCGCAACTTCGAAACTGCCGTATGATTTTGACGAGTATCGCCTCGCCGGAGGGTTGGCGGGCGAGCCCATCGAGCTCGTTCCGTGCCAGACCGTGGACTTGGCCGTGCCCGCAAGGGCGGAGATCGTCATCGAGGGAAAAATTTCGACCGAATGGATCGAGCCGGAGGGCCCGTTTGGCGAATATCCGGGTTACATGGGCCACCGTGGAGTTGCGCCCTTTATGGAAGTGACCTGCATCACCCATCGTCGCGATGCCATCTACACGGCGCTCATGAGCCAATTCCCGCCCAGCGAGAGCAGCAAGATCAAGCATACCGGAACCGAGAAGGTGCTCTTTAAATACCTGCGCTTCGACAGCGGGAATGCGGCGGTTCTGGATGTCGCGATCCACGATGAGGTGAGCGGCAGCGGCCAGGCCTATTGCGTGATCAAAATGAAAAAAACCAGTGGGGGAGACGTCTGGCGCGCTTTGAACGCCAGCGCGGGCTTCGTGGGCAGCTACGCGAAAATTTGTATCGCGGTGGACGACGACATCGACATCTGGGATCCTGCTATGATCAACTGGGCGATTTGTTTCAATGTTAGACCCGACCAGGATATCGCCATTGCCCGTGGAAAATCCCCAGGCCTCGATCCGTCGGCCTATCCTCCGGGAATTCCCACGCATGTAAGTCGCATGTCGTTGACTTCGGCCCTCCTAATCGACGCCACCAGACCGTGGCCGTACCCGCCGGTGTCGCTGCCGCGCAAAGAGTTTATGGAGCGCGCGAAAGAAATTTGGGAGGAGCTGGGCTTTCCCGAACTCAAACCGCGCGCGCCTTGGTTTGGCTACAGTCTCGGCGCTTGGACAGCCGAGGATGAAGAAGAGGCCGAGCTCGCTCTACGGGGAGACCACTTCAAAACGGGTGAAAAGGCCACGAGCCGGCGCGTCAAGCCTTGAATAACCAAGGTAGTGGTTCAATTCGCGAAAGATCTCTCACTCCGTTCGAGATGACAGATCGGTTAGTTCGATGTCATTCCGGGCGGATGCGAGGAATCTTTCCCTACCGCTACGATCCGAAACGTTGTCAAACTGAACGCTTTCGTTGATTCGAGTTGCGGGTAGGATATCAAAATGCGAGAGTGCGGACTTTAAAGGGGTTCACTGCCTCTCTACTTTCGTCAGGAAGAGAAGTTACATGCTGTTATCTGAAGAAGAACTGGAAGGGCTGCACCGGCGATTTCCCTACCCGCGCTTTTCAGCGGCCGAGTACCGGCGCCGCTACGAGAATATACGCAAGATGATGCGGGAAATGAAGCTTGATTGTCTCCTCATCATCGGCGGCTCGGGAGCGTATGGCCGGCTTTGGTTCAATTTCCGCTATGTCACCAATATGATGGGCAAGGCGGAAATGGCCAACTATTGTCTGTTCCCGAAGGAAGGAGACCCTTGCCTCGTTGTGCGCCTCGGCCATTCGCTGGCGGGCGGTATGCTGGCGCGAACCGTCGTCCGAGAAATCATCGTCGGCGATCCCAATGTCTTGGCGGCGATCGTTCGCACGATTCAAGAGCGAGGTTGGGAGCAGGGGCGAATCGGCATCGTGGAATACGATCCCTACACTTCAATCCCTAAAAATCACTGGGATTTTTTCACGTCCAAGCTGCCGCGGGCGGAATTTCTTTTCGTCACCAAGGAATTTATTGCTGTCCGGTTGATTAAAAGTGAAGAAGAAATCACCGCGCTCGAAAAATCCGCGGAGTTCGGCGATATCGGCATCAAGGCGATGGCGGAGCGGGTGAAGCCGGGGATGAGCGAAGGCGAAGTCTTCGGCGTCGTTCATGAAGCGGTGCTCAGAGCCGGCGGTGAGATGGGAATGATTCAACTCGCTTCTTCACCGATGCTCGACCCGGATATCAACGATCAGCGGCCGAGGCCCGTCGACAGGATAGTCGGCGAGCGGGATATCATCAACAACGAGCTCGGGATCTTTTACAACGGTTATGAATCGCAGACCGGAAAGCCGGTGCTCACCGGACCTGCGACGGCGGAGTTTCAGGAGATGTTCGATATTGCCCTGGCGGGCTATAAACGCGTCGCGGCGACGCTGTGGCCCGGTAAAACGAGCAGCGATTCGGTCGCCGCGGGCAAGTTCATTCATGAGACGGGCTATGATGTCTATGGCGGGTATCTCCAAGGAATGCTCGGGGCCAATCCGCGCCACGAGCCGCAGATCGGGCCCGACCGGCCGCAGAGCGCTGAAGATCGTTTTTTGTACGACGAAGACGGCCGATTGGTGTACCAACCCGGCATGATGTTCACTCTGCAGATGCACGTTATCGATAATCAAAGAACGCGCGGTCTGTTTCTGGCGGACAGTTTTGTGATTACCGCCGGCGGGCCGCGGTGTCTCAACAAATTTCCACCGCAGTGGGTTGGCGTCTAACAGAAGCGACGACGGACTACAGACGACAGACCACATAGTCCCTGGTCCCGTAGTCCGTGGTCTCCTTTGGCTCCACCTCCGTCCATGATTCCGGGCTAGTAAATTGATGAGACCGCGGAGTTGAGTCTTTTCCAACGTATCAGCTGCAGGCCGCCGCCTTTTTTGGTATAAAAGGGCGAATGAAAATCGTGCAGGCGACGCTCTGGATCTATCTGAACGCGATTCGTCGGTCCGGGCAATCGGTGGCGAAGAACTGGATCGTGAGCTTTGCGCCATTGATTTATGGCGTGGGTTTATCGGTGGCAGCCTGGCTGGCCGCGCCCCTCGGCGGGATCGTCGGCGGGTTTCTACTCGGGCTCGCCAGCCAAGCCTGTTTGAGTTCCGGCCTCTATCTGATACAGAATATCGTCCAGATCGGTAAAACGAACTTCGACGATTTTGTCAAAGGCTTCACGGTCTATTTCTGGGAGTTGGTTCGCATCGCGTTCATTCTCTGGATTCCGCTTTGGGTCGCCTCCCAGGCGCTGGCTTCGGTTCCCAACGGCCGTCTCATCTTCGCTTTGATCCAAATCGCCTTATACGTTTTTCTCAACCCGGTGCCGGAATTCATCTATCAGACCAGATCGTCGGGTGTGGAGCTATTGAGCGCCAGCTATACTTTTATTGTCGAGAACTGGATTGAATGGTTCATCCCCAATATCGCCCTGACGGCGGCCGGCTACCTTTTGCTCCAACTGCTCGAAATATCGGCGGCCGGGTTGCCAGGCTTCCTTCAGGTTTTCCTGGTCGCTTTCGTCTTCGGTCTTTGCCTTACGTATGTTATGGTTTTTCGGGGTTTCTTGTTTGCCGAGCTCAACGGCACCAATCGTCGTAGCCGAGTGTATCGGTATAACGCCAGTTAAAGCGCGCCGTTTTGACCGGCGTGTAAAGCGTGTCAATCCAATGCGAGTCACGGCCGTAAAAGGTTTTACGGATATCCTTCCCGATGAGGTGGAGATTTGGCAGCTCGTCGAGCAAAAGGCGAGGGAAGTGTTTACCAACTACAATTTTTTGGAAATCCGGATTCCCATCGTGGAAAAAACGGAACTCTTCACCCGTTCGCTGGGAGAGACTACCGATATCGTCGAAAAGGAGATGTACACTTTCGCCGACCAAGACGCCAAGGGCTCGCTTTTGACCCTGCGACCCGAAGGCACCGCCGGGGTGGTGCGAGCGTATGTCGAAGCCGAGATGTACAAGGTTGAACCGGCGCGAAAGCTCTACTATGTCGGGCCGATGTTTCGGCGCGAGCGGCCGCAGAAAGGACGGCTGCGCCAGTTTCATCAGATCGGCGCCGAGGCGCTGGGACGCGGCGATCCTTTCATCGATGCCGAGATTCTTTTACTGCTGCGCGACTATTTTGCCGCGGTGGATCTGCAAGGGGCCGAGCTCCAGCTCAATTCGCTCGGGTGCGTGGAATGCCGGCCGCGGTATCGCGATCGCCTGCTAGAGTATCTAAGGCAACGACAGGATTCTCTCTGCGCCAACTGCCGGAGACGCATGGAGCGCAATCCGCTGCGCGTCTTGGATTGCAAGGAGCCAAGCTGCGTCGAAGTAACCCAAGGAGCTCCGTCCATTCTCGACGCTCTCTGTGCCGCGTGCAGCGACCATTTTGCGACGGTGCAGCAATTGCTAACAGCAGCCAAGGCCGGCTATGTCCTCAATCCCCGGATGGTCCGTGGCCTCGATTACTACTGTCGAACGACTTTCGAGTGGACCAGCGATGCGCTGGGCTCGCAAAATGCGATTGCCGCCGGCGGGCGCTACGACGGGCTTGTCGAAGCCTTAGGCGGGCCTGCCATACCCGGCGTCGGTTTTGCGTTGGGGGTCGAGCGGTTGACGCTTTTGCTGCGCGGGAAAGGTCCCGGCGCAGCGACCGGTCCATTCTTGTATATCGTCTGGGTAGGCGCGAAAGCGCGGGGATGGAGTTTTCCCCTGATGCACCGGCTGCGCCGCAACGGGCTTACGGTAGAAATGGAAGGGGAGCAAAGAAGCTTGAAGAGTCAAATGAGACGCGCCGATAAATTCAAAGCTTCTTTTGTTCTGATCGTCGGCGACGATGAGCTCGCGCGGGGTAAGGCGGTCCTGCGCGATATGAAAGACAAGCAACAGGAGGAAATCGGCTTGGAGAGCATCGAAGCAGCGTTGATGGCGAGGAAGGGGAGCTAATGGCGACCGAACGGGTTTTCAGCGACTCGCTGGGCGGCTGGCGGCGAAGCTGCTACTGCGGCGAGCCGCGGGCGGAGGCGGTAGGCCGAGAATTGACTCTGGTCGGCTGGGTACAAACACGAAGGGATCACGGCGGGTTGACTTTTGTCGATCTCCGGGACCGAACCGGGGTCACCCAGGTCGTTTTCAACCCGGAGCTGGATGCCACAGCCCACGAGAAGGCCAAGCAACTTCGATCCGAAGACGTGATCGCGGTGCGCGGCGTCGTGGCCAGACGACCGCCGGAGACATTGAACCCCGATCTGGCCACGGGAGAAGTCGAGCTGCGGGGCAAGGAGCTGCGACTGCTTAACGCCTCTCAGGTGCCGCCTTTCACTATCGACGACGAAACCGAAGCCAGCGAGAACACGCGGCTCAAGTACCGCTACCTCGACCTGCGCAGGCCGCAGAGCCTGCGTCACCTTTTGCTGCGATATCGCATGACGAAATTGATTCGCGACTATCTGGACGGCTTGGGGTTTATCGATGTCGAAACGCCGGTGTTGACGAAGAGCACGCCGGAAGGCGCGCGGGATTATCTGGTCCCCAGTCGGATTTACCGGGGAAAATTTTACGCCTTGCCGCAGTCGCCGCAGCTCTTCAAACAGATTCTGATGGTGGGCGGGCTGGATCGTTACTTTCAAATCGTGAAGTGCTTTCGCGACGAAGACCTGCGCGCGGACCGCCAGCCGGAGTTCACCCAGCTCGACATGGAAATGTCTTTTGTCCGGGCCGAAGATGTCATGGAAGTGGTGGAGGGGATGATGGCGCTCTTGTTCAGAGAACTGAAAGGGGTCGAGTTGAAGCGTCCATTTCCGCGGTTGACCTGGAAAGAGGCCATGGACCGCTATGGTTCGGATAAGCCGGACATTCGGTTCGGACTCGAGTTGCGTGACTTTACCGCGGCCCTGCGGTCCGCCAAGGCCAAAGTGTTTTCGGCGGCGATCGAGAGGGGAGGAGTCGTCAAGGGAATCCGTATACCGAAAGGCGGAGAGCTCTCGCGCAAGGATCTCGACGACCTGACGCCGTTTGTCGCGACCTTCGGCGCCAAGGGACTCGCCTGGACTAAACTCACGGCCGAAGGTTGGCAGTCGCCCATCGCCAAATTTCTTTCCGCGACCGAGCAACAAGAAATCGAAAGAATCGCCGGCGCGCAAGTCGGGGACGTTATAGTATTCTCCGCCGATACGGTAAAAATCGTTCATGACGCCCTGGGAAACCTGCGCCTGCACCTGGCCGAAAAAATGGATCTGATTCCGCACGCCCAGGATGCCCTGGTCTGGGTTGTCGAGTTCCCGCTGGTGGAATTTGACCCGGAGGAAAGACGCTACGTCGCCCTGCACCATCCCTTTACCGCCCCGTTCGACGAAGACCTGCCGTTGTTAGATTCCGCGCCTGATAGAGTGCGCTCCCAAGCCTACGACCTGGCGCTGAATGGCATCGAGATCGGCGGAGGAAGCATCCGCATCCATCAGGTGGATTTTCAGAGAAAGCTCCTCGGCTTAATGGGCATCGGCGCGGCAGAAGCCGAGGCCAAGTTCGGATTTTTTCTCGAGGCGTTGAGTTTCGGCGCGCCGCCGCATGGCGGCATTGCCTTCGGTATCGACCGGCTCGCGATGCTCCTCAGCGGGGCAAAATCGCTCCGCGATGTTATTGCTTTCCCCAAAAGCCAGCGCGCGGTCTGCATGCTCACGGATGCGCCGTCCACCGTCGAAGCCAAACAACTCCGCGAGCTCGGAATCAAAGTCGCTCCAGGGGAATGACGTTAATTTGCGAGCGAAAGGATTGTCTCTGCCAATGATGATCGACGTGCGAAGGCTTTTACCTGTACTTGTTTTGGTCGCGGCTTGTAGTTTCGCACCGGGAAACATTCAAAGCCGGCAATCGACGGACCTGGAAAAGCGGGGAATCAAACGGATCGCCGTAGTTCCGCCGGTGGCCGCGCTCGAGGAAATCAAGCGTAATGCGCCGTATACTGGAGCTGTATCGGACGAGCGCAAGCCTTCGGAGCGTGAAGCGCCGCTGACCGTGGCGCGATTGCTCTACTCGAGTATGGCGCCGCTGCCGCACTGGCAAATTGTCTCCGAGTCCGAGGTGCGGGAGGTGGCCCAAAAGGTGACGAGCGGTACCGAACTCGCGCGCATTTTAAAGATCGGCGAGCTGGTTTATGCGGATGCTGTTTTAACCAGCCGGGTCATCCGATTTCGCGAGCGGGTGGGTGACCAATGGGGCGCAAAAAGTCCGGCCTCGGTGGCCTTTGTGGTCGACCTGTTGGATGTTAAACGGGGAGACGTCGTCTGGTCGGCCCGTTTTGATGAAACGCAGAAATCACTGACGGAGAATATTCTCGCGCTCGGCGACATTAGCCAGCGAGGGGTCAAGTGGCTGACCGCCGAGGAGCTTGCCGCCGACGGGGCGAGAAAAGTCGTCAACCAGCTGCATCAAGCACTTTATCGAACTCGCTCGTAATCTACTTTTCTCAACTCCGCAGCCGCTCGTCGATTTCAAGCGGTTTCCCGATCGTTTGGCTGATTCGTTCGGCGAGAGATTTGAGCCTGCGCGTTCCCCCCCGATCCAAAAGTACGGCGTCTCCGCGCCTCACGATCAGACGTAGGGATGGCACCGGAAATTTTTCCGCGGCAGAGGAACCGCCAAGGGCAAAGCCACTATAAACTTCGTCAAGGCCCAATCGTAGTCCCGCTATCTCTGTATACGGGATCCGCAGCTCCACCGACCGGTGCAGGCTTCGTCTGTGAAGGGTCGCCTGCGCTGTGGTGTT
>DASTOD010000349.1:0-5312 GCA_035762645.1 Binatia bacterium
GACCCCATTTTCATCCCTTTGAGCATGTTCGAAACGATTCACGAAGCCGTGAGATTCGTTGGCCACACCGCGACTGTTGGATGGCTACTCCTTACCTGGGCCACTGCCGTGTCGGTTACTTCGGCGCACGCAACGAGTATCAAAATCACCGGCCGAGCCGCAGTGCTGATGGAAACGCGCACCGGCAAGATACTCTGGCAGCGCAATAAAGATCTCTCCCTGGCACCCGCCAGCACAACAAAAATCCTGACCGCCCTGGTTGTAATCGAACGGAGCAAAGCAAGCGACGTCGTCACGGTTCCTGTTGAAGCGACCGTAGCTACAGGAGGCACCGCTCATCTGCGAGCGGGCGAGCGACTGTCGGTTGAACAACTGCTCTATGGCATGTTGCTTGGGTCCGCCAACGACGCGGCGATTGCGTTGGCAAACCATGCCGGCGGCTCCGTAGCGAGATTCGTCAATTTGATGAATAAGGAGGCACGAAGTCTCGGCGCTCTGCGCTCCAGCTTTCGCAATCCCACGGGGTTGCCGCAAAAAGGCCATGTGACGACGGCGCACGATCTCGCCGCTGTCGCCCGGGCGGCGCTGGCAAATCCTGAATTACGCAAGGTCTTCGCCGCCAGGATTTACCCGTGGAGAAGCGCCCAGTGGCAGGGCGAGATTAAAAACTCCAACGTTCTGTTAGAAACCTACGAGGGCGCCATCGGCGTCAAAACCGGACAAACCAGAGAAGCGGGCTTTTGCCTTGTGGCCGCAGCCGCGCGCGGCGACGCGAGTTATATCGCGGTCGTTCTCAAAAGCACGGAGCGGTCTGGATGGCAAGACGCCAGGACTGTCCTCGATTATGGATTTAAGAACTTTACTGTTAAATAAGCCATCAATGGACGCTCGCGAAGCTCAGGAAAGTGCTTTTGCTCAGGACGATCAGGTCGAGTTGACATGACGCTTTCTTAGCGGATAGATACGGAGAGGGGTCCGGTCGACTCTGAGGCGAAACAAATTGAGAGAAATCATGCTGTCAAAGTAGCTCGAGAATTCAAGGACGACAGACCCATCGCCGCAATTCAGGGAGGAAAGAGAATGGATTTTTCCGAAGAAGTGAAAAAAACACTGACAGAGATTCTGGCCAAATATGCCGCGGGTAACGCCGAAATCGTGCGAACTTATTTCAGCCGCCCAAGGTCTAGAGAGCAAGACATCGCCTGGTTAAAGTGTCAGGCGGCGCGCGAGCTCACCACCGCTTGGAAATTCCTGGACAATCTAAAGGATCTCCAGCCCAAATTCGAAAAGGAGCTAAAGCGCAGAGACTATGAGAATCTCGCGCGAGCGTTTTGTGAGGAATTGGAACACTACCGACTGTTTGTGGCGATCCTCGAGGAGGAATTTGGCGAGAAGATCGATGTCGACGAGTTGCTCACCCTGGGTGTGTGGAGCGATAACGAGCGCTTCCCCGAAAATACCAAAAAAGCTCGCTATGAAAGGAGCTGCGCGCTTCAGGGGATGAGATGGCTAAGATCGCTCTTGGAATCGGCGAGGGTGGCGGTTCAGGCTGACTTATTGGATTGAGCCGTATAACCGGCGCCTCGCCGGCGATCGCCAAGCTGGCCGGCACCCTCTGAGCGTCCGCCAAGACCGAGGTCAGAGAGGAATTGAGAAACTGCGCAACGCGGGTGCTGTTGGGCCAGCCAGAGTTCTGGGCTGCCGCCCGGCGTTGCGGTCGCCGACAATAAGGCCGGCTGGCGGGAGGTACTGGCGAAGCTCGCAACGCCCGTCGAAGCGGGTTAAAACACACCGGAACCGACCTATCCTGGTGAACTCTGCCAAGGAGCGTAACCGTTGTGTGCTTGCGACGGCAGTGCGTCGGTGAACTATAAAGTTTGATGTCAATGAGACTATAGCCGGAGAGCATGATGAAGATCTCGATTCTTGACGATTATCACGACACTCTCCGCACGCTCGAATGCTACAAAAAGCTGGCGGGTCACGAGGTCACAATCTGGAACGACCACATCCAGGAAGTCGATGCGCTTGCCGAGCGATTGCGGGACACCGAGGCGCTCGTGCTGATACGCGAGCGGACCGAGATCCGGAGACCGCTGCTTCAGCGCCTGAACAAGCTCAAGCTGATTAGCCAGCGCAGCGTCTACCCGCACATCGATGTCGACGCCTGTACCGAGTTAGGAATCATTGTGTCGTCGAGCCAGCACGCCGGCACGCCTTCTTACGCAGCCGCGGAGCTTACGTGGGCGTTGGTCGTTGCGGCGATGCGCCAGCTGCCGCAGCAGATGGCGGCGCTCAAGGCTGGCAAGTGGCAGATCGGCGTCGGCAACGACCTGCGCGGCAAAACGCTCGGCATTTTCGGCTACGGCAGGATCGGCAACGTCGTCGCCGGTTACGGCAAAGCTTTCGGAATGAACGTTCTGGTTTGGGCGCGCGAGGGCTCGCTCGAGCGGGCGCGCAGCGACGGGTACACGGCGGCGCGCACCAAGGAGGAGTTTTTTTCGGCATGTGACGTGCTCTCGCTCCACATGCGTTTGGTTCCAGCCACGCGCAACATCGTGACGCGCCAGGATCTCGATCGGATGAGGCCCACTGCTTTGTTGGTCAATACCAGTCGCGCCGGCCTGATCGAGCCCGGCGCCTTGCTGGCCGCCCTCAAAGCCGGCCGCCCCGGTTTGGCCGCCGTCGATGTCTATGAAGAGGAGCCGGTTCTCGACACGAATTATCCATTGTTCGCTATGGATAACGTCGTGTGCACGCCGCACATCGGCTACGTCACTCGAGACGAGTACGAGATCCAGTTTTCCGACATCTTCGACCAGATCGTCACCGGCGGCACGCCGATCAACGTCGTCAATCCGCAGGTGCTGCAATCGCCGAAGCTGCGTCGTTAGGAAACACGCACGCGGCGCGAATCGCACCGTCCATGACAGTCTCTATCTCGCTGTCGCAATAGCGCTTCAGTTCCCGTTGGTCACGGCCGATGGCAAATTCTATCGCGCGATCAGCAAAGGCCCCTTCTCGGCGCATCTCCTTTGGGTCGAGGACATCCCACAATAGATCTATCAATTTCATGAAACGTGAGGCGCCGGCGGGCCTCCAATGATTTCGCGCACGGCAACACGACCCGGCCCGATTCGCGTCGGGTTCGCTCGGGACCTCGGCAACCTCTCCGCCGCAGTGCGCGCCGAGTTGGTGCGTGAAAACGTCGGCACCTCTAAAGATTCCGGAGTCCAACCCGGTCCAGACAACGGCGGCTGCCCTGTACGCCGCCGCCTATGGATGACGTCGCCCCCGGAGTGGTTTGACAGGCATCGCGGGGCCAAGCTATGCAAGAGAAAGAACAAGGTGATATTGCATTGCTGCGAAAGATTCACGCTGATATCGAATCCTTTGTCGGTCTTACGGGAGCGTCCGGAAAAACTAGCCTGTCCCTCTAATATTCCCATGCCGATTCAGATTGACCGGAAAAGAGCAGAGAACCTCGCACCTCAATTCGACGAAGCGCTCGAACTCGTGCGCAACGAATTTGAGGGGCTCGACCCGCACCGCCAGTACCGCAACGCCTTCGCCCGGCTGCTGAAGCCGGATCCGCTTGGGCGGGTGCTGATGATGGGCACCGACCAGCGCGACATGTTCGCGCCGGAACTCCGCCGCGCCATAGAAACGTCGGTGCCGACTGACGGTCACATCTTCGACTTCGGAGCGGGCGACGGTCAAACCTTCGCCCTAGTCGCCGATTCAGTGCCGCAGGGCACCCGCGTCTCGATCGAGGAGCCCAATCCCGAATACCTCGCAGACTATCGTGCTTTGCTAAAAACAAAGGCGCATTTGCGGCCCGGTATGGCGCTGGCTGCAGAATTTGATGAGATCGACGCAGCGGCCGAGCGCTCGGGGGAAAAGTTACCGTCAGATGGCAGCATCGACCTCGGCCTCGCGCTGCACATGATCTATTTCGTCAACGACCTTCCGGCCAGCGTCACAAGGATGGTGCGCTTCTTGAAGCCCGGCGGTGTGCTGTTTGTCGTCGTGACCGACGAAACCGTCGGCTATACCGGCCTCGCGCTGAAAAGCTTTATCGAACACGGTGGCGACACCGGCGACAACGCGCGGCATCTCTCAGTTATCGCCGAGCGCCGCCGCTTGCTAGGACTGCCGGCGGAGGGAGGCGGCGCGATGGCCGAACTGCTCAGTGCCGCGGGAACTCCGGTGGAAATCAACGTGCGGCGCCAGCCGAGCCGACTCTACGGACACAGTCTCGCCGACCTGATCGCGCTCTCCTCGATTGCACTCCTCGCCAGCGTCGAAGGCCTCGAAAAGTTCGCGGCCGCCGCCGCACTGCTGCGTCACAACCCCGAAGCCGTGGACCTGCGCATCGAAGACGACGGCCCCCGTAAAGGCATGTGGAGCGTCACCCAACCGCAATGGGTCGCCGCCTTCCGTCGAACGCACTAGCAACCTATCTCCACTTTCCGATCAGGACGAATAAGATGACTCAGGGATGTCATCAATACGATTCCCGCTTTCCGGCGGCGAGGCGCTGGCGGAGCAAGTCATCGCCGTAAAAGATGTGCAGAGTCGTGGGCCGCCCCGCCGCGGCACTGCGCGGTCATCCACCACAAAGAGGGTAAGAGCGCATCGGCGTGAGCACTCGACGGGCGGTTTCGCTAGAGGATACCGAGCATCTTACCGTACCTCTTTGCAAGTGATTCCACTTTCTCCGACTGATCCTTACGCATGTAGATCATCTGTTTACCCTTGGCTTTCTGATAATACGCCGTTCCGGGAATCAACGCAGAGCTTACGCCGACGGTTCTTTCCCACACTTGCTGCGACTCCGGCATGGTCATGAAGAGCGCAAAGAGGTGCGCCGCATTGGGATGCTGCGCGCCCTTGAGCACGCCAACGTGATAGGAAGGAGCAATGACCGGTTGCACCTCAACGGCCTCGGCGACAGGAGCCCCCGTCTGTTTGGCGGTATGGATATAACTATCGGTCAAGCTGAGCGCGACGAGGATCTCGCCCAGTTGGAGACGGGTATAGGTCGGGCCCAACTCGCCCACGACCGGATTCTGCTGTGCCAGAGCTTTAACATAGGCAGTGGTCTTTTCTTCGCCCCAGGGTCCGACGGCCATCCGCCCTAAATGGTGGGTCGCCGTGGTCGCGCCCACCTTGCCCTTCCACTTTGGTTGGAGAAGGTCCTCCCAGCTCTTCGGCGCATCCTTCGGCGAAACCATACTGCTGTTGTAGGCGGGCACGATGTATTGGTGGACAAAGGAGATCGAGCCGCCGTCGTGATCGATCAATTTTTC
>DASTOD010000350.1:0-3100 GCA_035762645.1 Binatia bacterium
GGTTCGCATCGAAGCCATCGGCTTAAACTATATCGACATCTATCAACGCACCGGTCGCTATCCATTGCAGACGCCGGTCACTCTCGGCATGGAAGGCGCGGGAATCGTCGACGCCGTTGACCAGGGTGTGACTGAAGTCAAAAAGGGAGATCGGGTCGCTTACGCGATGATTTTGGGTTCGTACGCGGAATACGCGATCGTGCCCGCTGCGAGGCTTGTTCCCCTTCCACCCCATATCGATGCTCCTTCCGCAGCCGCGCTGATGCTACAGGGCATGACCGCGCATTACCTGACACACAGCACCTATTCGCTCAAAAGCGGCGATACCGCGCTGGTGCACGCCGCGGCTGGCGGCGTCGGGCTATTGCTGGTTCAAGTCGCAAAACAGCGCGGCGCGACCATCATCGGCACGGTTTCAACCGAAGCCAAGGCTCGGCTTGCCAAAGAAGCGGGCGTCGACGCGACCATTCTATACACGCAGAGCGATTTTCTCGCGGAAGTGAAAAGGCTCACCGACGGGCGCGGCGTCCATGTCGTGTACGATTCTGTGGGACAAAGCACATTCGACCGCGGCCTCGACTGCCTGCGGCCCAGGGGTTATATGGTGCTCTTCGGACAATCCAGCGGGCCGGTGCCGCCGTTCAACCTGGGAAGTCTCGGCGCCAAAGGCTCGCTCTTTGTCACCCGGCCGTCACTGCTACACTACACGCTGGATCGATCGGAGCTGCTCGATCGAGCCCAGGATCTTTTCAATTGGACTGGAGCAGGGAAATTGAAGCTACGCATCGAAAGGACGATGTCCCTCTCCGAGGTCGCAGAGGCCCACCGTGAGTTGGAGGGCAGGAAAACAACGGGAAAGATTGTTTTGCTGCCTTAGGATCGCCTCAGCGTTCCAGACGAGGCTGAAGGCGTGTCAAGCGTGATTCACCCAAAAGCTCTTGGAGTTTTTTGCGCTGCTCGGCGCTAAGCTGTTCTTTGCCCTTTTCAATGGCGCGAATGCGCGCCAGCCGAAAATCCGCCCGCGTCCGTTCAATCTCTCGCACTTTCGCTTCTACCTTATTCAAATCGACGGCTGGAGCTTCGAGAAGCGTCTTGAGATCCATTTCGGCGATGCGCAGATCGGCATCATAACGAATGGAGGCCTTCTCGAAGTCGGTCCTGAGTTGCTCCAGATTCTTGACCTGGTCGGGCGAGAGCCCGAGCCTATCGCGATGCCGAAGCATCGTGGAAATCAGCGGCCGCTCTTCTTGAGACGTGCTGAAGTATTGCCGCCAGTGGCCAAACAGATCTCGAAACTCGCGCCCGACTTCATCCCAAGCCCGGCCTATTTGTTCGCCAACAGCGGGTCTCGCGTCATCACCGGCGAAAGTGCTGCACGGCAAGAGCAGCCACAGCAACGAGATCATAGCGAGTCTTTTCATAGAACCTCCCGATGGGCATAAAGCCCACCCGCGATCATTAAGACTCCCAAGACGTGCTTGTCAACCGTTGTAATGTTCATGAATGCTTGGTTCGGTCTTTCCGCGTTTCTGATTTGCGGCCAGGCTCAGGAGATGCTTTCGGCGAATCGTGCCACAAACGCTACGTCGAAATCATTAGCGCCAGGCATTTGGCGCTGCCGCCGGCTTTGATAAATTCATCGAGCGGCGTCGGAACCACATTGAAGCCCAGGCTGTCTAGTGTATCGCGCACCTTCGGGCAACCGTCATTCATGACGACATTTTTACCCGCCACGATCGCATTGCAGGCAAAGCGAGCCGCTTCTTCGGCCGCCACCGGAATGAGAACGGGAATGTGTGTTTCGAGAACGGTAAGCGCGTAAGAATCGAAAGCCGGTGGGTAGATCAGAGCCTGACCCTCGGCCAGCGGGCAAAAACAAGTATCCAGGTGATAGAACCAGTCGCTGGTCAATTCTAGGGAGAGAACCTCGCTCTCGATCCTTTCGGCGACCTTTTGATGCGCCAGCGCGTCGGACCGAATATGGTAGCCGCCAAACCACAGTTCACCGCACTTCAATAGATCGCCCTCGCCTTCGAAATAGTACTGCGGCGAGAGGTGAACGATCTCGAAGCCACGGCGACGAAAGAATTCCTCATAGCACGGCGCTTCCGGTCGCCGCACTTCGTGACGAAAGTTGCTCACGATAAATTTATTATCCCAGACCAGACCGGCATTGGCGGTAAAGACCATATCCGGCAGCCCGGGCTCCGGGTCGACCAGGTGAATCTCGACCGACAACACTTGCGATAGAATCCGGCACAATCGGCTCCACTGCTCCAGCGCGCTCTCGGGATCGCTCTGGCGGCTCCGGCTCATCCAGGGATTGATCTCGTATTCGATGCCGTAGTAGCGAGGAGCGCACATCAGGAGTTGCATGACGATCCGTCGGTATTTCGCCTACGATCGATCCGTCTCGCCAGTCTCTTGATTGAGCGATCCACAGAGCTCTCTCAAAAAAGGTTCGACGTCGGTCACTAGTCCGATGGCCTGAAAGGTTCCACGGTCGGTCAGCTTGGTCACCACAGCAGGGTTGATATCGACGCAAACGGTCTTGACGGTTGCCGGCAACAAATTGCCTGTGGCAATGGCGTGCAGAGTCGTGGCCATCATCAAAACAAAACTCACGCCGCGGGCCTTTTCGCGCATCACGTCCTGAGCCTTAAGAGTATCCGTGATGACATCGGGCAGCGGGCCGTCGTCTCGGATCGAGCCGGCCAGCACAAAATCCACGCCCTTTTTAACGCAGCTGTACAAAATGCCCCGCCCGATGAGTCCCTGTTCCACCGCCTGTCTAATGCCTCCCGCCTTTCGAATCATGTTGATTGCCCACAAATGGTGCTCGTGGCCTTCGGTGCTGCGAATTTTTTTATCCAAATAGACGCCGAGCGAAGTACCGTAGAGAGCAGTTTCTATATCGTGGACCGCCAGGCCGTTTCCTGCGAATAGAATCTGGACGTAGTCATTCTCGATCAGTTCGACGAGAGATCGCGCCGCCCCCGTATGCACGAGGCCGGGCCCCGCGACAACGAGAATTCGACCTCCTTCGCGGCGCGTCCTCTTCATCGCTTCCGCGATCTCGCGGATGAGCAGTCCTTTAGGT
>DASTOD010000351.1:0-4270 GCA_035762645.1 Binatia bacterium
CAGCTATCAGTGGTCCGTACGCCATTAAGCCGCCTTCCTCCACGAACTGTCTCGTCGGATACATCCCGGGTAAATTGTGCCTTAGCGCAAGCTCAACAATCCGCTTCGAGTGAAGTGTGACAAAAGGACTCAGGATCACAACGAGCGCATCGGGACGCGCTGTCGATGTTTCAGCGAAGATCTTTTCCATGTCCTCGGCTTTGTGAATTCCCACAGACTGAAGTTTCAATGATAACGCCTCAACGGCCTCTTGAGTCTCTTTAAAACCTCCGACTGCCTCGCTTTGACCGGGAGCCCATAAGACGGCCACACGAGTCATCTTTGGAAACGTGTCTTTTAGGATTTCAACACGCTTCCCGCTCATTTCCGGCAACATGACGGTAAGCCCTGTCACATTTCCCCCAGGTTTCGCCAAGCTGACAGCGAGTCCTTGTTCGACCGGGTTCCCAGTCGTCATCACAATCGGTATGGTGGTTGTAGCTTTACGCGCTGCGTGAGCGCTTATCGAGGAGGTCGTCACAATGACGTCGACCTTCGTGCGAGCTAAGTCGCTAGCAAGTTCTGGAAGGCGATCATATCGACCTTCGGCATAGCGGTATTCAAGGATGATATTCTTGCCCTCTGTATATCCACGTTCTCTCAATCCCTGCTTGAATGCCGCTAAGTGTGGCTGATTTTGGGACCCAATAAAGAGAATTCCTACCCGAGGAATTTTTTTTGGCTGCTGCGCCGCGGCGGAAGTGGCAGCAGTCAGCAAGAGAGTTGCCAGTAGCCACAAACGAATTTTTCCAACCATTGAACTCATTCGTGACTTCCCCCTAACGCCTGATGCTCACCCCTCACCGAATGACTCTGTCCACGGACCGCAAGGTTCGCTGTTGCGACGATGATGTCGACCTTGAGACCAATCAGCTCAGCGGCGAGGTCGGAAAGTCGATCACGTTTTGCTCCGCCCCCACGGATTTCCAGGACGATGTTTTTTCCCTCGATGTAGCTCAGCTGGCGCAAACCCTCCCGGAATGCATCGATCCAAGTCGCCGCAACGGCACTGGACACAGACGTTAGGAGCCCTACCCGGGGAACTTTCTTCCTGCTGCGCGTCGGCTGGCAAGCAAAGCGCTAAGAGCAAAGCGGCTAGAGCAACGCAAAAAACTTTTTTGCTCATAGATCCGTCAAAGCGAAATCGAAAATCTAAAATCCAAAACGGTTTCATCTGATCAGCCGGTCCGTTCTCGCCAGCACGCTGAATTAAGAATTCACTTCTGTGCGTTTACTTCTGAACTTCAACGCGCCACTCCTCTTTCCAAGGCCGCCAGCGACTTGGTGTAAACTTTCTCGTAGTTTCCGGTTTCGTAAGGGTCTGGAACATTGCCAATCCATATTTTTGAATCAAAAACCCCACAAATGCACCGGTCAGAATATATCCGGAGCGCCCGTCCATAACTGTCAGGGCCGCGATCGAGCCGACTTTTGAAGAGCCGCCACAGGAAGCACGTGAAAAAGCATCGCGCGGTAACTCCCGCCCGAACCGTCAATCGCGCCCGTACCTTTTGCGCATACGAAGCCGATGCTCATACTGTTGACGGAGTACCGAATCTCTTCCTAGAGGGTCGTAGTTGCACGGTCCGTAGAAGTCGATGATATCGCCCACGCCGGGGTCCTTGAGAATCGGGCGATCGGAAAATAGTGTATCTTCCCTGATGGCCGGGAACTTGAGATGGCAAGAGTTGCCGGAAGGGTCGGGGACTTTGGAAATAATGCCTTCCGCCGCCCATAAAATAGAGCTGCTCAGCGGAATTGCTCCTGCCAGAAATATTGCGCATCGAAACGTTTTAGGCCGAACCATTTTCTCCTCCGTTTCGATCTTGATTTGATGTCCTCCGCGCCTTCCCGCCACGTTTAGATTTCCGGTTGTCGGAAGAGAGAATCGCGAAATCGAACCAAAACTCCTTGCTCATAATTCTTTCGGTCACCGGATTACTCTGTCGGCTCTAGCTAAAACATTGGGCGGAATGGTAAGCCCGATCTGCTTGGCCGTCTTTAAATTGATCACCAACTCAAACTTGGTCGGCTGCTCAACGGGGATGTCGCCGGGTTTTTTCCCTTTGAGGATTTTGTCGACCATCGACGCCACACGCTTGTAGGGCTCGGCCCGGTCGGCCCCGTAGGACATCAAGCCGCCACTCTCCACATAATCTACGCGAGGGTATATCGCCGGCAGCCGATTTTTTGCCGCCAACTCCGCGATCAGCTTTCGATTGGAGTTGTTCAAAGGGTTCGGCGTCACGGCGAGGGCGGCGCTACCTGCCTTAATTGCTTCTTTGAATGCGGTGTCAAATTGGTCGGTGCTGCTTAACTCCATGGAATGAATTTGGAGACCCAGTTCTCGTCCAGCAAGTTCGCTCTCTTTCCATGATTGCCCAGACTGCCTGGGAGTCCATAGCACAGCGACGCGTGAGAGCTTGGGAACGATTTCCTTGAGCAACTCCAGTCGTTTGCCGGCAATCAGCGGGGAAATGCTGGTGAAGCCCGTGATATTTCCCCCAGGCCGCGGGAGACTGTCAACCAGCCGATCGACAACAGGGTCGCCCTCGCTCCAGAAAACGACGGGGATCGTGCTGGTAGCGTTCTTGGCAGCTCGAGCACCCGGCAGTGAGCCCGTCAGGATGACGTCAACCCTGAGACGGACCAGCTCTTCAGCGAGCGCGGGGAGCCGGTCGACAATAAAGTCAGTGTATCGGTACTCGAAAGCTATATTCTTGCCCTCAACGTAGCCGAGCGCACGGAGCTCGCGCCGAATTACTTCGAGCCCGCTCGTCGGACCCGAAGGGGGCCGATTCCCGAGCCAGCCAATCTTGGCTATTTTTGGCGGCTGCTGCGCCGAGGCGGGGACGCAAAGCGCAAAGAGCAAAGCGCTCAGAAGGCCAAGCGCAGAGCGCAAAGCGCTAAGCGCCAAGCCTTTACTGACTACTGACAACCGAGCACTGACTACTTTCATCTGATGATCCTATCTGCTCTAGCTAAAACATTGGGGGGAATGGTTAATCCGATCTGTTCGGCGGTTTTCAGATTGATCACCAGCTCAAACTTTCTCGGTTGCTCCACCGGCAGGTCGGCGGGCTTGGCGCCCTTGAGAATCTTGTCCACGTATATCGCCGCACGGCGGAATTCGTCGGTAACATTTGCCCCGTAGGACATGAGTCCTCCATTTTCGACCAAAAGGCTGTGGAAATAGATCGCTGGCAGGCGATACTTAGCCGCCTGCTTCAAAATACGTTCACCATGTTGTAGATAGCGCGCGTGCGGTGTAACAACCACAACCTGCGCGCGCTCCTTGGTCATCGCCACAAAAGCGCTATCAATCGTATCGGGATCGAGCGCCTTTAGGATCTGAAGCTTTGACCCGAGCACCCGCGCAGTTGCCTCCATCTCTTTATACTGACCCGTAGCGGTGAAATTGGACGCCGTCGTGAGGACCGCAACGCGCTTGACCCCGGGAACTGTTTCCTGGACGAGCTCTAAACGTTTTCCACTTAGGGCAAGATTAATGGAGGTTACTCCGGTTATATTGCCACCCGGCCGCGCCAGACTGGCGACATACCCAGCTTTAACCGGATCGGTCGCCGTTCTTATAACAATGGGAATTCTGGTGGTCGCTTTCATCGCAGCATGGACCGCAGGGTTCCCTGCCGCGACGATGACGTCGACCTCAAGATTGACCAGCTCAGCCGCAAGGTCGGAAACTTGATCGGGTTTTGCGTCGCCCCGGCGGATTTCAAGGATTATGTTTTTTCCTTCGACATACCCCAGCTCTCGCAAACCGTGCCGAAATGCGTTAATCCAAGGCGCCGTCTCGGCGATGGATGCCGACAGGAGGAGCCCTACCCGGGGGACTTTCCTTGGCTGCTGTGCTTCAGCGGGACCGCTAAGAGCAAAGAGCCAAGCGCCGAGCGCAAGAGTTAGGACTGAGTGCTGAGCTATGAGTGCTGAACACTTCGATCCTGTCAATTTGGCCCTCGCTCGTCTTCGATTAAGGCATTTCAACTCAGTCCTCATCGCTCAGTCCTCAGCACCGATTACCTGATCACTCGATCTGCTCGGGCCAAAACATTGGATCGAATGCTTAACCCGATCTGTTTCGCCGCTTTTACATTGATCACCAGCTCAAAGTTCGTCGGCGCTCGTCGCCGGGCCTATCTCTCCCGAAGGCTCAAGCGCCATTCGTTTTCAAGGGTCGCGAGATCCTTCCCGTACACCGTTTCGTAGTCTT
>DASTOD010000352.1:0-3847 GCA_035762645.1 Binatia bacterium
ATACCGGTGACGTTGCCGCCGGGACGGGCAAGGCTCTCAACATGGCCGGCGTCGACAGGATCGGACCCAAGGCCCACCATAACGATGGGGATTGTCTTGGTCGCATTCATGACCGCTCGGCGCGCCGGGTCCCCTCCTGCTACCACGATGATATCAACCTTGAGACGCACCAGATCGGCCGCAAGCTTAGGATACCGATCAGCCTTCCCTTCCGAATATCGGTACTCGATGGCGATGTTCTCCCCTTCTATGTAGCCACGCTCGCGCAGAGCTAATCGAATTGCCTCGGCACGGGGGAGCTCACGAGCTGAATCAAACGGCGCTAGATATCCTAACCGCCACATCTTCTTCGGCTGCTGCGCCTGAGCTGAAAGGCCGAGCGCCAAGAGCAAAACGGCTACAAGAAGTCCAATGACTTTTTTGCTTGCTCTCACTTGATGATCTTGTCCGCTCGCGCCAACACGTTCGGCGGAATCGCGAGGCCGATCTGCTTCGCAGTCTTCAGATTGATGACCAGCTCAAACTTCGTCGGCTGTTCTACCGGCAGATCGGCGGGCTTGGCTCCTTTCAGAATTTTGTCCACGTAATATGCGACGCGCCGGTAGCTGTCCGCGAAGTCCGCCCCGTAGGACATGAGCCCACCGGCATCTACGGCTGCTCTTCTGCCGTACATCGACGGCAACTGGCTCTTTAACGCAAAGCCAACGGTCCGTTTTTCGTTAGCAAACATTAGCGGCCCGGAGGACAGGTAGAGCCCATCAGGGCGCTCCTTGTTTAGCGCAGCAAATACCTTCTCGAAACCGTCCGTGCCTCGTACCTCCCAAGACCGAACAGTTAACCCTAGTCCACGCGCCGCGGGTGGGAGAAGCTTCACCCTGAATACATTGCCCGGACTGGCCGGATCGTAGAGAACCGCGACACGGGCAAGATTGGGAACGGCTTCTTTAAACAGCTCTAGCTGCTTTCCAATCAGTTCCATCGAAAGGTTTGTAATGCCGGTGACGTTGCCGCCGGGGCGAGCGAGGCTTTCAACTAGGCCTGCCTCGACAGGGTCGGCCCCAGCGCCCGTCATAACGATGGGAATTGTCTTGGTTGCATTCATGGCGGCTCGGACCCACATAAGCGTTCCTCCTGTCACCACGATGATATCGACCTTGAGACGGACCAGCTCGGCCGCAAGCTCAGGAGCCCTATCGGGTTTCCCCCCTCCATATCGATACTCGATGGCGATGTTCTGTCCTTCGATGTAGCCAAGCTCGCGCAGAGCCAGCCGAATTCCCTCGGTGCCGGCGGACGCAGTAGCTGCATCGCTCGACACTAGATATCCTATCCGGTGGACTTTCTTCGGTTGCTGCGCCGACGCAGATGGGCATACGGCAAAGAGCATGGCACAAAGAGCTAGAGCAAAAATCTTCGGATTCATTTGATTGATTTTTTGTCTCCTCACGCCTTACGCCTCACGCTTAGCGGATGATCTTATCGGCCCGAGCCAGCACGTTCGGCGGAATCGTGAGACCGATCTGTTTGGCGGCTTTTAAATTGATGACCAGCTCAAACTTCGTCGGCTGCTCAACTGGAAGATCGGCAGGCTTGGCGCCCTTCAGGATCTTGTCCACGTAATATGCGACGCGCCGGTAGCTGTCCGCGAAGTCCGCCCCGTAGGACATGAGCCCACCGGCATCTACGGCTGCTCTTCTGCCGTACATCGACGGTAATCGACCCTTTAACGCAAAGCCCGCGATTCGTTTTTCGTTAGCATTCATTAGCGGGCCCCTGCGGGGAACATACAGCCCATCCGAGCGCTCCTTCTTTAGGGCCACAAATACCTTCTCGAAACCATCCGCATCTCGTACCTCCCAAGACTGAACAGTCAACCCCAGCCCGCGCGCCTCGACTGGGAGATCCTGTTTGACGTCGCGTGCAGTGCCCGGAACGGCCGGATCGTAGAGAACCGCGACACGGGCAAGTTTGGGAACGGTGTCTTTGAGCAGCTCCAGCCGCTTCCCGCCTAGTTCTCCCGTAAGGTTTGTAATGCCGGTGACGTTTCCACCGGGACGGGCAAGGCTTTCAACGAGGCCTGCCTCGACGGGATCTGCTCCAGCGCCCGTCATAACGATCGGAATTGCTTTGGTTGCATTCATGGCGACCCGGACCCATCTCAGCGTTCCTCCTGCTACCACGATAACATCGACCTTGAGACGCACTAGCTCGGCGGCAATCTCGAGGAACCGATCGTCCTTCCCTTCCGCATACCGGTACTCGATGGCGATGTTCTGTCCTTCTATGTAGCCAAGCTCGCGCAGAGCCAACCGAATTGCCTCGGTACGGGCGGACTCATCAGCTGCATCTCCCGACGCTAGATACCCTATCCTCGGGACCTTTTTCGACTGCTGCGCCGACGCGGGAAAGCAAAGCGCAAAGAGCATGGCGCAAAGCGAACAGCAGAAGACGCCTTTGCTGACTACTGACCACTGACTACAGACTACTGCCATGGGATCATCCCAACGTTCCTGGCACGGACCGGAAAAAAAGCCCGGCTGGATCTATCCAGGCCGGGCTCATGTAAACGTAGCAAAGGGTTACTGGATCTAACGAACCAGCTTCAACCTTACAAAGCTGGCTGGGAAGCTATAGCAGGCAAGGCTGGGCTGTCAACGGTGAATTTTAGAGTGTGAATTTTAGAGCGGGAGAGAGCCCTCATCCTGCCCTTCTCCCAGAGGGAGAAGGAACTAGCGCGTAATCTGTTGCCTCTTCGGAGAGAAGCGGCGGTTATTTAGGGAAGTTAGCCACCAGCTCTTGCAGCCGGTGCTTGGCGTCTTGGAGGATCGGAGCGCCGTCGCCGACCAGTAGAGTATCGAAATCGACGGCAAGCAGCCCGCGGACGCTTTCGCGCAACTTTGGCGGATCGTCCATCACTTTTTCCGGCAAAAGCTTGCAGCGCCCGGGCGGGTCTCCCACCACAGCGTCGCCGACGATCAGGATTTTGCGCTCGGGCCAGTGAAGGGCGATTTCTCCCGGCGACTTCCCTGGCACGCCGACAACGACGAGCGGGCCGATTTTCTCCCCCACGTGAAGTTCATCATCCAGGGCCGCACCCTCACTGCGGGCGTGCGGCGCATCAGCCGGATGGATCGCTGTGCGGGCGCCGGTGCGTGCGCGCACTTTGTTCGCCGCGCGCGAGTGGTTGCGGTTCGTCAGCAAAACGCGAGTGACGCCGAATTTGCCAAGCTGCTCCAGATCTTCATCTGTCGGCTCTACCGGGTCGATGCAGAGATTGCCCGTCGAGTGGCAAATCAGATGCCCGTTGAAGTTATAGCCGTGCGGCTCGGAAAACCACTGCCAGGTAAAAACGCCAGTTAGGATCTCTCTCATTAACTATCTCCCTGCCAAAGCGGTTGAGGATCGAAGATCGATGATAGAGGATCGCGTTTTCTATCCTCCATCTAATCAAAATCCGAAATCCGAAGCACGAAATCCGAAACAAACAACAGTCAAATAAAACCAAACCCTAAAAAAATCCAAAAGGTAATCCGAACTACCCTGCTTGCAACATTGCCCCTTTTGGTCATTTAAATTTGTTTCGAATTTCGATATTCGGATTTCGATATTCGGACCTCCCAAGATCGATGATAGAGGATCGCAAATTTCTATCGTCTATCTAATCAAATCCGACCGTCAAGGTGAACTAGTTTCGTGTCACTTGTTGAAACCTCCGGAGTAGCCACTATAATAGCCATTATTGAGGTCATTATGAATGAGATTTCAAAATACGTTCCGATTAGCAAAGCCAAGAGCGACCTATTGGAACTCATCCGTCGCGTAGAAAATGACGACGAGGCAGTGGCGG
>DASTOD010000353.1:0-5890 GCA_035762645.1 Binatia bacterium
CTATACCGCGGCTTACCGCGCACCGCGCGAGTTCAATTGGGTAATCGGCATGGGGCTCTTAGCCTTAACGCTGGGTCTCTCGTTCACGGGATATCTTCTTCCGTGGGATCAGCTCGCGTATTGGGCGATCACGATCGGCGCGAACATTGCGCAGTCGCCGCGCGAAGTGACCGACGCGCTGGGGATCACGGAGTGGTTTGACGTGGGCGGATTGCAGAAGTTGATCCTGCTCGGTTCCGAAGAGGTCGGAGAAGAGGCGCTCATCCGCTTCTACCTTTTTCACGTGATGATTCTTCCGTTGGCTCTGGTCATGCTTATGAGCGTTCATTTCTGGCGCATCCGCAAAGACGGGGGCCTGGCGCGCCCGGGCGATGCCGACCGCAGGCTCGGCCCGCCATCGGGCGTATATCCGGTTTTTACCGAGATGACGCAGAAAACTTACAGCCTGGCTGCGATCGTCAAAGGAAGGACGCCGATCGTGGGGAGCGGGCCCGAGCAAACGGTTCCTTCCATGCCCCATCTGATGATCGCCGAAGCTGCGGTTTTCATGTTGACGATCGCGCTCTCGGTCATTCTAGCGATCTTCCTCGATGCCCCGCTCAAGGAAATAGCCAATCCGGCTGTCCCCGAAAATCCCGCCAAAGCGCCATGGTATTTTCTCGGGCTTCAAGAACTGGTTTCGCACTCCGCGTTTATGGGTGGCATCGGTATTCCGATGATCGTTCTTATAGGCCTCGGCTTGATACCTTATCTCGATCGCGAAACGGAAGGAACCGGGATGTGGTTCGGCGGTCCGGGAGGATGGCCGCTGGTCGTTCGTTCCGCCGCGTTCGGTCTTGCCACCGTGCTGGCGATCGAGGCATTCGTGATTCGGTTCGGCTGGATTCGGCAATGGTGGCCGGCCACACCTCAGCTCGTGATTACTCTGGTCAACCCCGGCACCCTGCTCACGCTTTGTTACGGTCTCTACTCCGTTTGGTGTCTCAGGAGGTATGACTCGACCCGCGCGGGGGCGCTGGTTCTTTTCACCTGTTTTGTCTGCGGTTTTATCGTGCTCACCGTGATCGGAACCTACTTCCGTGGGCCAAATTGGGATTTTTATTGGTCGCCTTCGCAATGGCCGGGACACTAGCTGGGAATCTCTAATGGCAAATAACAGATTGCAAGTCTATCGGATGATGTTTCGGCAGAACGGCGCTCTTTAGGGGATCCAGGCTAAACCATGAAAGGCAACAAACATCTGCTGCTTTGGGCGAGTCTCGCCGCGCTGATCGTGCTTTTGGTCGCCGCGATACACGAGAATTTCTTTCGCGATTGGCGGCGGATTCAACGGGACATTCAGGGGCGGCTTGCGCCATCTCAGGGTGAAGCGTTTGCGATTCAGCTAAGACAGATCGTCAGCCGCGAAGTCGGAGCAACCGACCGCTGCGTGAGCTGTCACGTCGGCATGGCGCCGGCCGAGAGC
Organism: Binatia bacterium; assembly: GCA_035762645.1. Lineage (GTDB taxonomy): Bacteria > Desulfobacterota > Binatia > UBA9968 > UBA9968 > DASTOD01. The sequence continues at coordinate 1,466 of DASTOD010000353.1, forward strand.
GGCCTCGAGGGCGACCGGCTCTACGGGCGCCACGTTAACGTGGTGCATGATCCCGCCTCATACGGCTGTGTGGCGTGTCACAGCGGCCAGGGTCGCGCCACCGACACCGCGGACGCGCACGGCGCGGTGCCGCACTGGCCGGAGCCGATGCTCGCCAAAGAATATTCATACGCCGGCTGTGGCGGCTGTCACACGCATCTGAGCGTTCCCAATCTCAGCCGGCTTGAGAGAGGAAAGGCTAAATTCGAACAAGCGGACTGTCTCGCTTGCCACAAGCTGGACGGCCGCGGCGGAACTTTGCGTCCCGGCGCCGCGGGCGGACTGGAGGGACCGGATCTGTCGCGCGTCGGGGCGACGGGGTTCAAGACCGACTGGTACGAGCGCCACATCGAGCAAAAAAAGCGAGCGGCCTTCGGTCCATGGACTTCTGCGTTCGGCCAGCTTTCCGAAGCGGAGCGGCTTGAGCTCGATGAGTATCTCCGCTCACGTGTCGGCGCCCCCGGTCTCGTTGAAGCAAAAGCGCTCTTTCACTCTTTGGGTTGCCGGGGATGCCACAAGGTCCGCGGCGTGGGCGGGGATGATGGCCCCGATTTAACCGCGCTCGGCAATAAGGATCCCGGGCAACTGAGTTTCACCCAGGTGCCGGGCGAGCGGACGCTTGCGAATTGGCTAAAGCAGCATTTTCGGGCCCCGGCTTCGGTGGTGCATGGCTCGGCTATGCCCGAGTTAGGATTAACGGAGCGGCAGATCGACCAGCTGACGTTTTACATGTTGTCTCTGCGCCGCCGGAGCTACCCCGAAGCTCTGTGGCCGAAGGACCGCATTCGAGCCGAGCGGTTTGGAGCGCGAGAGTTTGCGACCGACGGCGCGACTCTCTATGGGACCTTCTGCGCCGCCTGCCACGGGCCGATGGGTGAAGGCATGCGCTACGCTGGTTTGGCTGCTTTCCCCGCTGTCGGAAACCCCGATTTCCTCCGCCTGGTATCCGACGATTTTTTGCGCGAGCAGATCAAACGGGGCCGGCCAGGTAGGCGAATGCCCGCCTGGGGAGAGCAAGAGGGTGGGCTGCGCGAAGAGGAAATCGGCCGGCTGGTGCAATACATACGCGGAATGGGAAACACGGCCTATGAAGGAGATTCCAAAGCTCGGCGCTGGATTGAGGGAGACGTGGCGCAAGGCCAAAGGTTGTATGCCTCGGCGTGCGCAAGCTGTCATGGAAACCGAGGAGAGGGCAAGGAAGGGCCCGCGCTCAACAATGGGGTTTTCCTCGATCTGGCAACCGACACTTATCTCTTCAAGACCGTTCAGAACGGGCGGACCGGAACGTCGATGGCCGCGTTCGGCACCAGCTCGACGGTGCGAGGAGCGCTGACGGACTCGGAGATCGCGTCTATCGTCGCGTTCATTCGCACATGGGAGGGAAAAAAATGAAGGACTTGAGCCGCCGGCAGTTTATGGAATGGCTGGGGGCCGCGGGCTTTTCGGCGTTCGCGCTCTCGGCGAGCGAGGCGTGGGGCCTGCAGGCGATTGAAAATCCGCTGGCCGCATACCCCGATCGCAACTGGGAAAAAACCTACCGCGATCTGTGGAGGCCCGATTCGAGTTTCACGTTTCTCTGCGCGCCCAATGACACCCACAACTGTATCCTGAACGCGTACACGCGCGACGGAGTGGTGACGCGGATCGGTCCGACGATGAAGTACGGCGAGGCGACAGACCTCTATGGGGCGAAGGTTACGCACCGCTGGGATCCGCGCATTTGTCAGAAGGGTCTAGCGCTCACGCGGCGCTTTTACGGCGACCGACGGGTGCGCTATCCCATGGTGCGCAAGGGCTTTAGAGCCTGGGTCGAAAAAGGCTTCCCGCGCGAAAAAGACGGCAAACCGCCTAAAGAGTACTTCAACCGCGCCCGCGACGAATGGCTGCGCGTCACGCACGATGAGGCCGCGGATCTAGTGGCGGCGGTTCTCGTCAATATCGCGACGACCTATAACGGGGAGAAAGGTCAAAAGCTGCTACTGCAGCAGGGATACGACCAAGAAATCGTCCAAGCAACCAAAGGGGCGGGGACGCAGGTTCTTAAATTTCGTGGCGGCATGCCGCTGTTGGGTCTGACGCGGGTTTTCGGCATGTATCGGCTGGCCAATTCCATGGCGCTGCTGGATCACAAGCTCCGCGGCGTCAAGCCTGAAGACGCTCTGGGTGGACGGGGGTGGGACAACTATTCCTGGCATACCGATCTTCCGCCGGGCCATCCGATGGTCACCGGGCAGCAGACCGTGGAGTTCGATCTCCACGCAGTGGAACAAGCGCGCATGGTTGTCGTCTGGGGCATGAACTGGGTCACGACCAAAATGCCGGATACGCACTGGCTGACCGAAGCTCGGCTGAAGGGAACCAAAGTGGTGGTTATCGCCTGCGAGTATTCCTCGACGAGCAGCAAAGCCGACGACGCGATCGTCGTGCGCCCGGGAACGACGCCGGCGCTGGCGCTCGGACTTTGCAATGTGATCATGCGGGAAAAGCTCTACGACGCCGATTACATCCGGCGCTTCACCGATCTACCGCTATTGGTTCGAGCTGATAGCCTCAAGCTCCTGCGCGCCGAGGAAGTCTTCGGCACGAAGCCGGCGGCTCTAAGGAACCAGACGAGGGTTTTAGCGAAGGGGGACAAAGTGCCGCCGCCGGGTGCCCAAACCGAGATGCTGATTTCCGAAGAGTTGCGGCAGGCCTGGGGAGATTTCGTTTGGTGGAATCGAAAACCTCTAAGCCCGACGTGATTAGCCGCGACCAGGTGGGGAAATTCTCGCCCCTGGCCGATCCGCTCCTGGAGGGGTCCGTGGAGATCGCACTTAAGGACGGGAAGAAAGTCACGTGCCGGCCGATTTTCGACGTGATCCTCGAATACGCCAAGCATTTCGATCCCAAGACAACCGAAGAGATCACGTGGGCGCCCGCTCAAGCGATCGAAACTCTCGCGCGGGAGATTGCTCGGGTTCCGGGCACCACTTTGTTTGCGATCGGGATGGGACCGAACCAGTTTTTCAACAACGACAACAAGGACCGGACGCAGTTTCTACTCGCCGCGCTCACGGGCAATATCGGAAAAATCACCGGCAACATCGGCTCGTATGCGGGAAATTACCGCGTCGCTATGTTCAACGGTGTACCACAATACATCAACGAGAACCCGTTCGACATCGAGCTTGACGGCGCAAAACCGGCGCGGCCGAAGCAATACTGGAGGCCGGAGTGGGCTCACTACTACAACAACGAGGACCACCCGCTCAAGATGGGCAGGACGATGATTACCGGCAAGACGCACATGCCGACGCCGACGAAGTCGCTGTGGTTCGCCAACGCTAACTCGATCCTCGGCAACGTCAAGTGGCACTACAACACCGTGGTCAACGTCCTGCCCAAAATCGAAATGATCGCCGTTCAGGAATGGTGGTGGTCAACCTCGTGCGAATGGGCTGACGTAGTATTGGCGGTGGACAGCTGGGCAGAGCTTAAATACCCCGACATGTGCGCGTCGGTTACCAATCCCTTTCTCACCGTCTTTCCACGGACGCCGCTGGCGCGATCCTTCGAGACCCGCGGGGACATCGAGTGTCTGGCGCTCGTCGGTAAGGCTTTGGCGAAGCGAACCGGCGACTCACGCTTCGGCGATATGTGGAAGTTTGTCGATGACAAGAACGTGGAAGTCTACTTGCAGCGCATCCTCGATCACTCTTCCAACACCAAGGGCTACAAGATCACCGAGCTGGAGGAGAAGGCAAAGAAAGGGATTCCCGCTCTGATGATGACGCGGACCAATCCGAAGTCGGTCGGCTACGAGCAAGTGTACGACTCCCGGCCGTGGTACACCAAGAGCGGACGTTTGGAGTTCTATAGAGAAGAAGACGAATTTATCGACGCCGGAGAAAACCTCCCCGTCCATCGCGAGCCGATCGATTCGACGTTTTATGAGCCCAACATCATCATCGCTCCGCCGCATCCTTTCATAAAGGCCAAAGGACCGGAAGCTTACGGCGTGAATAAAGACGACCTGTCGAACGAAATCCGCCAGGGGCGAAACGTCGTGAAGACGTGGGAAGAAGCGAAGAAGACCGCCCACCCGCTTGCGAAGAACGGCTACAGGTTCGTCTTCCACACGCCGAAATACCGCCACGGCGCGCACACGATGCCGATCGACACCGATATGGTGGCGATGCTGTTCGGGCCTTTCGGCGACATCTATCGGCACGACAAGCGCCAGCCTTTCGCGGCGGAAGGTTACGTCGATATCCACCCGGAGGACGCCAGGGCGCTCGGCATCGACGACGGCGATTACGTTTGGATCGATTCGGACCCTTCGGACCGGCCGTTTCGCGGCTGGGAGAAAAACGAAAAAGACTACAAGTTCGCGCGCCTCCTCTGCCG
>DASTOD010000354.1:0-2671 GCA_035762645.1 Binatia bacterium
CCACGTTCACAAGGAAATATTTTCGGCATGGCGCCGGCTTGCGATCTTATTCGACAAGATGCTCGGAAGTTTGTCTCACGGGACCCATCGGCTTCGAGAAAAAGGAGCTTCTTTCGGATACTCCACCGTATAAGATTGGCCCTCCCGCTCCGCCGGAGAGGGAGCAAGGAAAACGAAAAATTAATCCAACTCAGACCGCCAACGAACCTCCTCACGATTTATCTTCCGCTTTCCAACCTTCCGGTAACCAATCATCCCTTCAGTCAAACTTTAATCTTCGCCGTAACGCGTTTCTCCGGACCAACATGACCGGCTCCGACCCTACTCTTACTGGATCAGCTCGACCTCCGACGGTCTATGGCGTAATGCCTCGTCCTGGACAACCTGGTGCCTTACACTTCGATGGACGGAATGTCACGGAATTCCTCGAAAATTGGGATTTGGAATGCAATGTCTTCGGTTATTCTGCCGACGATAAGTGTACACATCTGCCTTCCTATTGCGACAAGACTCTTCGTAAAGTGGTGAAGGATCTACCTGGTTATGCTAACAAAAATTGGGACACGCTTCAATTGGATCTCAAAGGGTTGTTCTGGCAGCATGATTCGCCGGAGAACACGCCAGCTGCTCTTCATGAAGTTGTGAACGAAGCACGCACAGGAAAAATCGATTTAAACGTTTACATTCTTCGCTACAGTTCGATCTCCGAAGTTTTGTTCAATCAAGGAGCGCTTTCGACCCTTGAACGAATCAGCCGGCTTCTCGACGGCCTTTCAGATGAGCATCGAAGGAAAGCTCTCGGATTCTGTGTCAAGCAGAAATGGAAATTGTCAGCACTAGATGTTGGAAAGACTGTGCCGGATTACAATAAACTCAAAGAATACATTCTCGAGGCAGCTGAAACCAATCAAGCTCTATTAGCGTACAGTAATGAACGAGCGCTGCGTGAGAGCAATCCTGTTTCCGAAGTTCCGACTGCATCTCCCTCTATCCTTGGTACTTCTTCGGTCCCCGTCGGTACGGGTATTCCCGCTATTTCCTCGGCGACGCCAGTAACGTCCACTCCGACTCGTACCCGCAGTGATTCGGTCGCCGAGCTGACCGAGAAGCTATCTCAGCTCACGTTGTTGTTACAGGCGCACATGAAGCCTCAGTCTTCTACGACATCTTCGAGTGCATCAACTCAGTCATCAGCTACTAGACCACTTCGCTGTCTTTGGTGCGACAGCCCCGATCACGTACGACGCAACTGTTCGGAGTTCACTGCTGCATTGCAAAGCGGTATCACTCGATTCAACGAAAATCGACGCCTCATCAACTGTGCAACCGGCGAAGAGTTAGCGGTTATGTACGGCAGAGGTGGAATGAAAGCGCTAATCTCCAACTCACCTCCTGCGAGCGCTGTGAATGTTAGCACTCGCAATATTCTTCTTGACGACCCTTACGCTCATGTCGGCCATGGGGCTATTTTGCGCACGACTCTGGATTTCGAAAAAGGGACCCGTGTCGACGAAATTGTGGATGTCAATGTCGACGAGAAGAGGAAACGCGACTCGGAACCTCGATTTCGGAATGTCAGACCTCGTACCGAAACCAATTCTGCTCCCGCTCCTGCCGCCGCTACTCCTCCTGAACGTCGTATGCCTCGTGATGAGGCTGTTGACACGGAAATGTCGGATGTTCCTCCGCTTCAACCGCTTCAACCACTCCAGCGCAGTCAGCCTGTAGTCAATGGACCGCCTCCTGCCGAGCCCGGGAAAAAGTTCAAGCTTGCATCCGACCTCAGTCAAACTGTCTCTACATCGCAAATCGGCGAAAAAATTATGGATACACCCGTTCAGCTTTCTATTCGCGAAATCCTCGCTGTGTCCGGGGATGTTACCGGTTACTTACACGATCAAACTCGGAAACGTCGCATTCCAATTGAACCAGTTGCCGCCAGTACTCCAGTCGTCGCTGGTACTTCTGCTACTTCCGCCGACGTCAATTCCACTGCGCTTAAATCTTACTACGCTCTGCCTTCAGGCCATGCGAAGGTCATTCTGGATGATCGCGTTGCCATCAATGCCACTCTGGACAATGGTTCGGAAGTCAACCTTATGCCGAAACGTACTTTTGATCAACTTGAGCTGCCCATTGACACCGATATTCATTGGCGCATCAACGCGTACGATACCGATGCTGAACTCGAGTCATCTGGTCCCATCGGCGTTTGTCATGACGTCCCTGTCAGTATCGGCGGCGTCGAAGTCAAACAGCACTTTTTTGTGGTGAAGCATTCAAACGCGGATTTGATTCTCGGACGACCGTGGGAGCGAGCAGTCCGAGCGTCTTACATCAACGAAGATGATGGGTCGTATACCGTTCTGATAAAGAGTCCGGATGGACTCCGAGAGGTTACTTTTTGTGCGGCCAAGGCAGAACACGAACGCAATCGTGAAGCCGCTCGTCCTCTGACACACAGCAGCTCCAACACCGGTCATTTAAAAGTCTAAGGGGTGCCTCAGCGGGCAACGAGGCACCCCGACCTCAAGACAAACCCCCCGATGCACTTCAGTCTTTTGCAGTTAACGTACAATCTATCTCGTTTGAACCTTTTAAAGTCAATCCTCTCAGCCGTCTTCACCAAATATTTAATCGGATTTTTATTCTCAGCTTTGCAATCATCACA
>DASTOD010000355.1:0-8482 GCA_035762645.1 Binatia bacterium
GAAATAACCGTCCTTGATGCCCCACTGAGTAATCGTCTGGACTACGCGGCCGATCATCTGCCGGACGCTGTGCTCCCGCTGCGGGCTTCCTAACGGGCCACGAAAATATTTTGAGACCACCACATTGGTTGCCATCTGAGACCACGCCTTGGGAATTTCAACGTTGGTCTGCTCAAAAACAACCCTGCCTTTTTCATTGATAATGGAAGCCGCTCTGAGCTCCCATTCAATCTCATCGAAGGGGCTCACTCCGGCGCGAGTAAAATGGCGCCCGAGCTTGAGACCCGTCGGTGGCCTGGAATCGGCCTGAATTGAATTGATTTCAGCTACTTGTGACACCGTGCTGGCCATTTTGAGTTGTCCCCTTTCTACTACCTATATCAATATATGGTGTTATTCAACCAGGGAATGCACTAGATTTTGTATAGCTAAAGGTTTTACAAATTTTTGTCAAGAAAATTTTTTCGCCCGCGAAATTTTTTTTCTCACCCTCGGGGGGGTGAAGTGAAATTCATGAATATTTCGCGGATTTTACTAGACTCACGCACTCATCTTGAGTAAGTTTATGGCCAGGGATGGTCATGGCCAAAGCAGATCCAATGGAAAAATTCGGCGCCGTTCTGGACAAGTCGCTCAAGCGCCTGCAGCTCTCCCCTCGATTGGATGAATATGGGATCTGGCCCGTTTGGGGGGAGGTCGTCGGCAAAACCATAGCGCGAAATGCCCAGCCGGAAAGGATTCGCAACGGCACGCTATTGGTAAAGGTAACGAGCCCCGTCTGGATGCAGCAGCTCCAGTACATGAAAGATATGATTTCGGAGAAGCTCAATCAGCGGCTCAGGGCCGAGGTCGTGAAAAATATCTTTTTCGTGGTTGGAACCATTGATACCGAAGACGCCGAGCGTCCGGAGCCAGATCCGAAAAACCTCGCCGGCGCTGGGGCACCGCCTGATTTAAAACTTGACGCGGACTTCTTGGCATCGATACCGGATAACGAGATCCGCCAAGCCTTCGCGAGTTTGATGAAAAGTCATCTCCGTCGAAAACGACGAGCTTAGAAGGGGGCACGAGCAACCGAAACAAGGTAATTGAGTCTCAGGGTTCCCTTTATCGGAATCGCCAGCCGGCGCGCGCTGGTTAGATTCTCTTGCCTTCCAGCATGGCTTTCAGCTCCGCCGTGTAACTTCTGTCTCGCCGATAGACTACCAGCGGCGCCAGGACCTGGATCTCGCTCCTTCCGCCTTTTACGCCTTCGACGAGCGCCAGAGAGGCTGGGGAAGCGGTAAAGGAATGCACCATCCTGAGGCGCTTCGGCTCGAGCCGTGCCTTTCTCATCGATTGAAGGAGGTCAACGGTGCGAGCCGCATGATAAACAACTGCCAATCGACCTTTGGCAGGCAACAGGTAAGCGCCTGCGGCAACGAAATCATCGAGCGTTCCCTCGATTTCGTGCCGCGCGACCGTTTTTTCCCGCTCTGCGCTTAACCGCCCACTGCGGGAAGTTCGGTAAGGGGGATTACAGACGACGGCGTCAAAGCTTGCCGGCGACGCTATCCGTTCGATGGCGCGCACATCGCCGCGCACGACGCTCACCCTGTGTTCATAACGGTTCAACCGAATATTTCGGCCGGCTCGATCGACCATGCCGCTCTGAAGCTCCAATCCCACGACGGACAGCGAGGGGTAGAGGGCAGCCAGCACGAGCGCGATGGCGCCGTTGCCGCTCCCCAGATCCATGATTTTGTCCCCCTCGCGGACTGTGACGAAAAAAGCGGCGAGCAAAGAATCGAGCGAAGAACGAAATCCACGCCGGCTTTGATAAACTTTTAACCGGCCATGAAAAAGCGCATCCAACGTCTCGTCGCGGCTTTCTTCCCCGCTGGCGCCGTCCGTCCGCGGATCGTTTCCGTCGGTAACGGTTGCGCGCGGCGCTTCGTTGACGGTCGCTTCGCCGGTCGAGAAAGTCGTCGGCCCAGCTTTTTTCATTCGTTTCGGCTCTCGTTCCTTGAAAATCGTTCGAGTTTTCTATATTAGCGTCATTTTAGTATCTTCTCTCGTCGAAACGCAAAAATGATTTCGCTGCTCGCTAGCGTCGGCCGCTTCACCTTAGATCAAATTTCCGGCATAGGAAGGATGGTTCTTTTCCTCTTGTCGGGAATTTTTTTGGCATTTCGTCCGCCGGCCAAAATTCGGCTCATCATCTACCACATCAAAACGATCGGTGTGGACTCTCTCTCAGTCGTCGTGCTCTCGGGCTTTTTTACCGGCATGGTAATGGGTTTCCAGGGTTATTATAGTCTGCGCCAGTTCAATGCCGAAAGTTGGCTTGGCTCGGCCACGGCCTTAGGTCTTTTGCGCGAGCTGGGTCCGGTCCTTTCGGCGTTTATGGTCACGGGCAGAACTGGCTCCGCCATGGCTGCAGAACTCGGCACAATGCGGGCTACAGAACAAATCGACGCGCTCTATTCTATGGCCATCAATCCAATTAAATATTTGGTTTCCCCACGGCTCGTGGCCAGCCTGATCGCCATGCCTCTCCTGACTGCCATTTTTGACGCCGTAGGGATTTACGGCTCCTACCTCGTCGGCGTGGGACTTCTCGGCGTCAGCTCCGGCAGCTACATCTCCGGGATGGAGAACGCCGTCGTGTTCCATGACGTCTACAGCGGCTTTATCAAGTCTCTCAGCTTCGGACTCATCATCACGTGGATCTGTTGCTACAAGGGCTTTCATGCGCCTCCGATGGCGACCGGAGTTAGCCAGGCAACAACCGAGGCCGTGGTGCTTTCGTTTGTTCTTATCCTGGTTTGGGACTATTTCCTCACCTCCATTATGCTGTGACATGCTGTGACTTGATGATACGCGTCGTTAATTTGCATAAAAGCTTTCACGGTCAAAAGGTCCTCAACGGCGTCAACCTGGAGTTTGCTACCGGAAAGATCACCACAATTGTTGGAACCAGCGGTTGTGGAAAAACCGTGCTGCTGAAGCATCTGAATGCTCTTCTCCTTCCCGACGAGGGTGAGGTACGGGTGGACGGCGTAGATATCACCAAACTCGGGCAGAAAGAGCTTTACCAGATCCGCGGCAGATTCGGTGTATTGTTCCAAGGCGCGGCGCTACTCGATTCCATGACGGTGTTTGACAACGTTGCCTTTCCTTTAAGGGAAAAAACCCATACGACTGAAGGCGCGATAAAAAAAAAGGTAGTGGCGCGCCTGGAGGGTGTCGGGCTTGAGGGAATGGGCCACAAATATCCTGCGGAACTGAGTGGCGGCATGAAAAAGCGCGCTGGACTGGCCCGTGCACTAATCATGGATCCGGAAATCGTCCTATTTGACGAGCCTACGACTGGGCTCGATCCGGTCTTGGCCACCGGCATTCACCAGCTTATTGCCACAACCCAGGAAACCTTTGGCTTCACAGGAGTTCTCGTAAGCCACACGATTCCTCAAGTCTTTGACATCTCAGACTACGTTGCCATGCTGGCTGGCGGCGTCATCCAGGAGATAACCCAACCGGAAGCCTTTCGAACTTCCCAAAACCCAATCGTGCAGCAATTCATTCAGGGAAAGACCGAGGGTCCTATCCAGGTTCTGTAGGAGATTGACAAGTGAATCAAACGCGGAGCGAAATCATCGTGGGCATCTTTGTCATTGTGGGGATCGTGTGCCTCGGCTATCTTGCGATTCGCTTGGGAAAAGTCGAAGTCTTCGGTAATACAGGCTATGTGGTGTACGCCGACTTTCCCTCGGTAGCCGGCTTAAAAAACGGTGATCCCGTGGAAATCGCCGGCGTGAAAGTAGGAAAAGTCGAAGCCATTACTCTGGTTGAAGATCGCGCCCGCTTAACAATGCGATTGGACTCCCAAATCAAGCTGCAAGACGATGTGATTGCATCGGTGCGGGCTCGCGGGCTGATCGGCGACAAGTTCGTCCTTATTACGCCCGGAGCATCGGAAAAGATCATCCCTCCAGGCGGAAAGATTAGAGAAACAGATTCGCCCCCCGACATTCCGGATCTGATCGGAAAAATCGTCGGCGGTGATTTGACTTCAAAGGGCGATAAATCAAAGGGCGATAAATCAAATGACAGCGAAAAGTAAATTGGCCGTCGCGGCCGGCGGTCTCCGTCTGGTAGGGTGACTTTGGAGAAAGGAGTCGGACATGGCGATTTGGATTGACTGGCACGCGCATCACACTCCGCCCGAAGTGGTGGAGAAGTTTGCCCAATTCACCGGTCGGAGCCCTCGGATCGACGACTACGATTCCCCTGATTTTGGCAAGCGCGTCAAAGAAATGGACGAGGTGGGCCTGGATCTCCAGCTTATTTGTCAGGGCGCGGGTCTCTACGCGGACCAGCTTGCGGCGGAGCAGGCTCTCGAGGTGGTCCGTTTATCCAACGATATCCTCGCCGAACGAATCGCGCCCTACTCCGGCCGTCTTATGGGAGTCGCAGCCCTTTCGCTGAAGAACATCGAGGCTTCGGTCAATGAATTAGAGCGCGCCTCGGCTCGAGGCTTCCGCGCCGCGCTGCTGTATCCGACGGTGGACGGCGAGATGGTCGTCGATCTCCCCGAGATGGATCCTGTTTACACGAAAATTACTCAGCTCGGCTGGCCGATCTTTCTTCACGGCGCCGGGGCCGCGAAAAATCCCACGCTCAAGCGCTTGGAAGCCGGCGGCGCCGGGGTGGCGTACGCCGTGCTCTCGGATGCGGAGATATCGGAGTGCGTTCTGCGGATGATCGCCAGCGGCGTCTTCGACCGTTACCCGAATCTAAGAATCGTGATTCGCAGTTCGGGCGGCGGTCTGCCACTGTTACTTCACCGTCTTTTCTGGAAACACAAAGGGCCGGCGGGCGAACGGCGCTATTCCGAGATCTTTCTCGAACATTTCCTGATCGACACGGCCAGTTCCGACCCCCGCACCCTCTCGTTTCTGATCGACACGATGGGCGAAGAGCGGATGGTCTTCGGCTCCGACTACTGCGGCGGGCTCGGTCCATTGAAAAAATCCTTCGCGGCGGTTGAAAAACAGCCGCGTCCGGAAAATGTGCGGAGGTTCACCGAGAAGAATTCCCGCAGGCTGCTCCACCTATGAAACAAACCCGCTCAAGGTTCAACGTTCCAGGTTCAACGTGAGAAGTTGAACTTTGAACCTTGAACTTTGAACTTCCATGGCTTCCCGGTACGACCTGACGATCATCGGCGGCGGCATTCTCGGCCTCGCCACGGCGTTGAAGGTCACCGCGGCGCATCCCAACATCAGGCTTCTAATTTTGGAAAAAGAGGCCCAACTCGCGCGTCACCAAACCGGCAACAACAGCGGCGTGCTTCACTCAGGGCTTTACTATCGCCCGGGCTCGCTCAAGGCGCGCGACTGCGTCATGGGTCGCAAGGCTCTGATCGCCTTCTGCGACAACCATTCCGTGCCCTACGAAATCTGCGGTAAAGTCGTCGTCGCGACCAGCCAAGAGGAATTACCGCGCCTCGACGAGCTCCATCGCCGCGGCATCGCCAACGGATTGCAAGGCTTGGAAATCATCGGGCCCGAACGATTGAAAGAATTGGAACCCCACGCGATCGGAATTAAGGGCTTGTATGTACCCGAGACGGGAATTGTTGATTACAAAAAGGTCGCTGCCGCATACGCGGAAAATATTCGCAATGCCGGCGGCGACATTCGCCTGTCTCAGAGAGTCGTGGGTATTCTCGATCGCCCGGATGAGATCGTCTTGCAGACCTCGGGCGGCGATTATCGGACAAAATATTTGATCAATTGCTGCGGCTTGCAGTCGGACCTCGTCGCCAAGATGATGGGCGCAGGCTCGACTGCCGAGCAGGAAGACCACCGCATCATTCCGTTCCGCGGCGAATATTATAAAATCGCACCGCACAGACAGTTTCTGGTGCGCAATCTGATCTATCCCGTGCCCGATCCGACTTTTCCGTTCTTGGGCGTCCACTTCACCCGCATGGCAAAAGGCGGCGTCGAAGCCGGGCCGAACGCGGTGCTCGCGCTGGCCCGCGAGGGATATCGCCACACGAACGTCAACGTCAACGATTTGTGGCAGACCGTTTCATTCAAGGGTTTTTGGGCGATGACGGGAAAATACTGGCGGACCGGATTTGGTGAACTCTATCGTTCACTCAGCAAATCAGCATTCGTGCGCGCGCTGCAAAAACTTTTACCGGAGATTCGCGAGAGCGACCTCGTCGCCGGCGGGGCCGGCGTGCGTGCTCAGGCGGTTTCCGCAAGCGGCGCATTGGTCGACGACTTCGTCATCCGACAGAGCCGAAGCGCCATCCACGTCCTAAACGCGCCCTCCCCCGGCGCAACGGCATCTCTCGCCATCGGACAGCAGATCTGCGAGATGGCCGAGAAGCATTTCGAATTGAAAAAGTGACAAGGTTTATCCTCGCGGCCTAAAACCGTTTGCGCCCCTACACTCTCCACTTCTTTGAAAGTTCGGTTGGAAGTGAAAAGGGATAGCGACTCTGAGAGACGTCACCCCCGAATGTTTTAATCGGAGGTCCAGTTCCGGTTTGCCTGGATTCCCGATAGAAGCATTCGGGAATGACGGATTCTCTTAAAATTGGGTTTGGGGTGGAGGGATACGCCTCCATTTTCATTCTCTGCGGACGATCGTAAGATCATGCATCACTTCTTGATGAGTCACTTTTTTCCTTCGCGTTCGAGCCAGAAGTTCGCGATGTCGATGCAAGGGTAAAACCGCACTCCGTCGTGCCGTTGGGCATGCTCGATAAAGCGATCCACCAGTCTACTCATCCCAGGTCTCCCGCTAATGTGAACGTGGCAGACGTAGCAGAATTTCATGGGATGCCTCCGAGACTCTTCGTAACTGGCATCGAAGGCTTGCTGTAATTGCCTGAGGCCGCCGTCGAGGCCTAATGGCACGAGGTCGTTGTCGGTGTAATTCGGCATGACATAACCAACGGATACGATTTTCTTGCCGTTGACGTCGATCACGTACGGGACATCCGAGTCGGAATAGTCGGCAGTCCAGGTAAATCCCAACTCGGTGCATATCTCTAACGTGTTCGGGGTCGGCCGCGGCCCCTGTGACATGTAACCGACGATCCGCTGTCCGGCCGCTTTTTCCAACGCAGCAACGGAATTGAGAATCGCGTTTCTTTCATCCTCTCTCGTTTTGAAAACGGGAGGATGCATCGACTGGTCCCATCCGTGGGTGGCAAGCTCGTGTCCCCGCGCTTTGACTTCCCTGACGCTTTCCGGAAATAGCTCGGCCACCAGGCCGCTGGTGATAACCGTGGCTTTAATCTTGCGCCGGTCCAAAACGTCAAGCAGGCGCCAGACGCCGAACCTGGCGCCGTATTCACGCGCACCCAGAGCCAGATAGTCGAAGGTGTGATGCGCGTCTTTGGGCATCGGCCTGCGCGGAGCGGGTACGGACTCCCACTCGTGCAGCAAGATGAGCATAACCGCCATCCTGGCGCCGCCGGGCCATTCCGTGAACCAGTCTGGCCGCCTGGGATGCTGCGTCCGGTAATTCCACTGGTACGCTTCAACGAAATCGGGGAAAGCCATGAGGTCACGCTCCTTTCACATGATTCGTCTCCGGTTCAGTCGCTTCCCGTGCCCTTGGTCCGACAGAATAAGATTACCTCACGGTCGATTGCAACGATTTACCATAAAATCACACTTTCCATAATCTCTATCCGCGTGATAAGTAACGCTCGAAACGAGGTGCGCCATGAAGAGAGCTGCGATGCCAGCAATCAAGTAACAGTTGCCCGTGGTCAGTGATCAGTTAAAGAGCAAAGCTAAACTATGAATTCAAAATGTCTTTTCTGGTTACTGACAACTATCTTGCTGACAACTGCACCCTTCGCCGAGGCGCAGCAGCCGAAGAAGATCCCACGGATAGGGTATCTTTCGAATGTCGATCCAGCTCGTGAGGCCGCCCGTTCCGAGGCAATTCGGCTGGCTCTGCGCGAGCGTGGCTACATAGAAGGACAGAACATCGCCATCGAGTACCGCTATGCGTAGGGGAAGCGAGATCGGTACCCTGAGCTTACAGCCGAGTTGGTGCGTCTCAAGGTCGATCTCATCGTGGCAGCAGGAGGGCCCCCGAGTATCCAGGCGGCTAAGAATGCGACCAAGACGATTCCCATCGTTATGGTGGGCACTGGGATCGATCCTGTCGAGGCAGGCTTCATTGAAAGCCTTGCCCGTCCCGGCGGCAACGTCACCGGCATTTCAAACCTTGGCAGAGAACTAGGCGGGAAGCGGTTGGAGCTGCTCAAAGAAGCCGTTCCCAAAGTTGCCCGTGTCGCGGTTCTCTACGATCCGGCCATTCCGGGCATTGCACGCGAGGTGAAAGAGAATCTCCTAGTCGCGGCGCGTGCGCTGGGGTTGACTGTTCGGTCTTGGGAGGTACGAGATGCGAACGGTTTTGAGAGAGTATTCGCTGCATTAAACAAGGAGCGTCCGGATGG
>DASTOD010000356.1:0-12604 GCA_035762645.1 Binatia bacterium
AAACTTCGCTCCGGTTCGAGAGGCTCAAGGTTATGGAGTCAGTGAGTTTAAAGTACGTGCCGATCGCCCTGAGCCCAGTCGAAGGGCTCCTGTTTAGTTGAAGACAGTTGAATCCCCCCGCCTCGCTGCTTTTTCCTTTTCCTTGTCCGACTAGCGTCCGGAGCGGCTTCGCTGCCTCGCCTTGGCAGCCTCTTTACCCAGCGCGACGCGAGTCTTCTTGGGGAGACGTTTCAAAGTTTGCTTGCGCTTTGCCGCTCGCGCGGCTTTCTGGATATTTTTTCGCGCCGCCCTTTTTGCCGTTCGCTTGCCATTGATTACTCCTTTTGTTTTCCTTTATCGTCCTGACCGGCGCGCACACCCCCCGTTTTCAGTTCGTGCCGCGCCTCTTTGGCGAGATCCTCGTATTGGCCACGGATCTCATCGAGGTCCTCCACGGTCATTCCTTCGAGATCGAGCACCGCGTTTTGCGCCCCTTTCGCGGCGCGGATCAGTTCGTCAAGCTTGATCTGGATCGCCTCATTGTCACGGTTTTGGGTGTTCTGAATCAGAAAGACCATCAGGAAGGTAACGATCGTCGTGGAAGTATTGATGATGAGCTGCCAGGTGTCGCTGAAGCCGAAGAAGGGGCCGCTAACAGCCCACAGGATGATGATAGAGATAGCTGCCGCGAAAGTTGCCGGATTGCCGGCCGCGCGGGACGCCGAAGTGGCAAAATGATTGAAGACCTCTGCCAGGGTCCGGTGCGAGCCGTCGGGTTTGGCGCGGGGGATGGGGTCCGGCTTTTTTGACTCTTGCGTCTGCTGTTTACCCGCGCGGCCCTTCGACGCCTCCGGCGCGTTCCTGCCGTTTCGTCGCCGCGCTTTTTGGTTCGACTGTTTCATGGATTGAAACAGTGAGCGCAAAGCTCGTGCCACTATAAACTGTGCAATTACAGCGTAATTAGCCGCAGCAGTGTCTCAGGTCTGCAACTTTGCCTGAAAGCTAATAAAGCGCTCTGATGTCATGCTGAGCGAGAGCGAAGCATTTCGAACTCAGTGGTTACGAAGACTGGATTCTTCGCCTGCGGCTCAGAATGACACTAAGAACAGAGATGGGGCGTTTCCGGGTTTCATCCGGGCGGCCGAATCCTAGTGCCTTCCGCCGGAGCAATGGCGCAAATTGCATCGGGCGCTTCAATCTTGAGGACTACGGACTCGCTTACCGTGAAATGTTCGTGTGCTGCGTCGGGACCGAGGTAACTGGCCTGCATATCCTGACCCAAGATGATCGAGCCGACATCCTTTGCCACCAAGACGCCGCCGTCGATGTCGGCCTTGACGATGCCGCGAGTGCAGAGCCGTTTCAGATGCTCGATCTGGAGGAGCTCTGTTCCGGCGTAACGACGAAACAAATTGTTATATAGCGCGGGCGCCAGGGCCAACCCGTAAGGGCCGCGGTAGCCTTTGCCGTCGAGAATGTTGACCGCCGAAATCACGTTGTCCAAAACTTCATCGACGTTGCCCCAATTACCGCCCGTCAAGGTGTTTCTTCCTTCGGCCGTGAGCAGGCCCAAAAGATGGAAACTCGGCTGGCCGTGATAAATAAATTCCTCTTCCCGATGGGCAACGGCCTGCGCCGCGTCTTCCGCCACCTTGAGATTTAACGGCTGGCCGATTTCCTGAGAAGCAGCGATGCGGCGTTTGGACAGAGAAAAACGGCGATAAATCATCGGCATCGACAATGCTCGGCTGACCACGGCGCTCGCTTCGGTGGGTCCCGGCTCACGGCAAACATCGTCGTTGCCGACTTCGACCGTGGTCAATCCGAGCCCATAGGGACCTTCGACATCGATGATTTTACGTCCCGTCAGGATGTCGCGGGCGGCGGCGATTGCGGCGTGCTCGATTTTACTCAACAACTCGGGTGCAACGGTTCCGGCGGGGGTCAAGGCGTCAGCCATCGTTAGTTTCCTTTCATGTCGCCGATCGTCGCGCGCGTTTGGAAGCGGGGGGGAAGCGCCTGATGGCTTGCGCCATTTTTTGTCTCTTCTTCAATTTCGGTAATGTCCCCGGTGGTGAAGAGGTAGGTCTTCAGCGCCTCGTCGAATTTGGGAACCTTGCGGCGTATCCATTCGAGCGCCATCGAAGCATGCTCGATTTCTTCATTCATGTTGTGCTCTAGCACCGCGCGCAGTTGCGGATCGCCGCAAGCGTCCGCTCGCTGGCGGTACCAATCGATCGCTTCCAACTCTTCCATGAGCGACACGATGCCACGGTGGATGTCGATGGTTTCGGGAGTTAGTTTATCGGCAGGTTCGTGCAATCCTTCGCTGGCCATGAAGACTCCTTTAGCTGAATTTAAGCCGCTTCGAACTGATTCACTTCTTCAAAACAGTATCGTAAAAGCATCCTATGTCAATCAACTATATCTATTTTGGGAGGTTCTAGTCCCGAGTTTCAAGGTTGTAGTTTTTAACTAGAAACATGAAACCTGAAGCAACTCTGTAACGTTGGGGTCCCAGTGTTGACATCCCGGATCTGCCCGATGTGTCACGACTGGAACAGGCTGCGGAGTGACGATTGCAGGAAAATTCCTGCAACTATTGCCTTCGGGCTGTTTTTCTGTTTTGCTGAGAGTCTAAAAACCGTAACAATATCGGACGCAGGAGTTTAATGGCATGTGGCTTGCTGAATCCATTACGGACATGGACCCTTGCCGCTTTACCGAGCCTACCGTACGCGCCACGTCTATCCGGAAATCGACGCCTAGGCTCTGAGCCGATCGATGAAATATTGCATTGTCTGCCGCCAAGGATTTCTCGAGACGGATATTTTTTGTCCGACGCACGGTCTCCGGTTACGCTCCGTGGAGGGGGATGCCGCCGCGCAATGTGCCGGCTGCGCCAGCGTCATTGAACGCGGGGAAGAATTTTGCCGGCGCTGTGGGTCGGAAGTAAGCGATAAAGACTGGTCGCCTGGTCTCGGCGATACCGCGCGAGTCAAAGACGAGCAACCCGAGCGGACTGCATCGCGTGAGAACGACCAACCAGAACAGCCTCAGTCGGAAGACGCTTGGCCACCGATTCGTCATCAGACCGATGCGGATTTCGAGGATGAGGGTTTGCGTCTGCGGCCCTTTCGCCGCCAGGCACCTCCCCCGCCTCGCCCAAAACTATCTCGCAGGCACCTCGAGTTAGGCGGCTTGCTCGCAGCGGTCGTTATTGTCGGCGGCTCGCTACTTGCGTGGCAGAATTTTACTCCGGATGAGTCGGCGAATCAGTTTGCGTCTTTGCCGGCTACTCCGGCAGGGCCGGAAAAGACAACTCCGGCGGCACCGCCGCGGGAACAGAGAATGCCTGCAGCAGAAGAGAAGCTCCAGCCGCCCTTGACGGAGGAGCGGGTTGAGCCTGTTCGCGAGACGCAGCACAATTTTTCCACCCCACCGGAGCAAGCTTCCGGTCATTTGGGAGGGGTACAGGAACAGGCCCCTGCGCAGTCGGACGATTCAGCATCGGTCGAGAGCAGAGAGGAAAAGAAGGCGGGAGCCGATTCACGAGTTGCCACGAGCGGCGACAATTCGATCAAAAAACCGGAAAGATCAAAACAGCCGATTCAAAACAGCGAGACCAATGTGGCGAAAAATCAGCCGCCTGTCGTGAGCTCCCCTAACGGGGTACGATTTGCTTCCGCCGAAGAAATACAACGCAAGCGGCTGGAAATGGAACGCAAGAGCCCGACCGGTGCGGCGCAAAACCAGAGGTCTGTGACGAGCCCCTCTGACGGAGTCAGATTTGCGTCCGCTGAAGAGATACAGCGTAAGCGCCTGGAAGTAGATCGCAAGCGAGTGCAACAACAAATCCAGGATGCCATCGCCAACCGCGGAGTGAGCGGAGTTGCGGTCGCATTTGTCAACGGCACGGTTTTTCTTGGAGGACAAGTCCAGACGGCAAACCAAAAGGCCGCGGCCGAAGAAGCGGCCCGTCAGGTTCCCGAAGTCAGGGATATCCGCAACAGCATTTCGGTCAGGTGGGCGCAGATGAGCAGATCGGAGGCGCCATAACTTTCACCGTCTCGAGTGCCGTTTTGAGTCTTGAGTCTCACGCCTAGAGTTCCCCAAAAGCGAGCCCCGCACGCCGTCCTACACGGCTCTGAATTCAAAAAGCACACTTTCGCACTAGCTGCCAACGCCCTTGACGTCGGCGCTGCAGGTCGTCATGCTGGAACCTGGGGAGACATGACTTATACCGACTACTTCGGCCTCAGCGAAACCCCGTTCAGCGTCCTCCCGGACCCACGCTTCTTGTATCAGCATGGTAGCTTCAAAGAGGCTATGGCGACCCTGCGCTACGGCATCGGCGCGCACAAAGGCTTCGTTCTTATCACCGGAGAAGAAGGTGCGGGAAAAACCACATTGCTGAGAGCGCTGATGAACAGCTTGGCGTCCGATGTCCGCACCGCGTTTATTTTTGACATCCCGGCGAGCTTCACCGAACTGCTGCAAACGATTTTGCGCGATCTGGGGTTGCTCGATATCGCAGAGGACAGATCCTTGCTGACGGGCCGGCTCAATCAGTTTTTGATCGAACAGCTAAAGGAGCGCCGGACCGTTAGTCTGCTGATCGATGAAGCCCAACAGTTGAGCAATGAGATGCTGGAAGGGATCCGTCTTCTTTCCAATTTGGAGACCGACAAAGAGAAGCTCCTCCAAATCGTGCTCGTTGGACAACCCGAGCTCGAAATCAAGCTCGACCAACCACAACTCTGGCAGCTAAAGCAGCGTTTGGTTATGCGGTGCCGGCTGGCTCGGCTCGCGGGTGCCGAGGTCGGTCCTTACATCGATTCGAGACTTAGGATGGCCGGCTATGCGGGAAGCGGACCTTTTCAACCAGAAGCGCTTGAAGCCATCGCCGGCTACGCGAGGGGCATTCCCCGGCTTATCAATGTGATTTGCGACAGCGCTCTGGCGATGGCCAGCGAGGCATCAAGAAGAGAAATCTCGGCGGGAATGATCGCCGAAGTCGCGCGCGGACTCCAGCTCCGAAACGAACCTCAATCGACAAGCGAAGCGCCGCAAAGTGCGGCCGACGCTAAGGAGCGTGAAAAGGACAGGGCGGAGTCTTCGGAGCCGGAGAATACGGAGATTGCCGATGCGATAACGCGGATTGATGCGATGGAGTCAGCGGCGCGTGCGAACGTCACGAAAAAACGCGTGCCGTTTGTCCCGACAAGCCCTGCCATGGGAGTTGGGACGCTGTTAGGCGTCATGCTGCTTGCCGCTGTTTGCCTGCTGTTCTATTCGCGCGACATCGGCAATTCTCTATGGAAACTTCCAGCCAAGCTGACGGACGAGCCGGGCGTTCGCACTAGCTGGCAGCAGGTAAACAAGGTGAGCGCGCCTGACGTGCGGCGAAAGAACCCGGATGCCGGCCCTCATCTTCAGGAGGCACGCAACCGGGACGCCGCGCCCCCGACGGAAGCCGTGAACGCGCGCGCGACGCCTGCTCCAGAGGTAAAAAGCAATCGGAAATCCAAAACGGACGTGCGCCCGTCGGCCGAGCAGAAGTCGACAAAGACAGTGCCGGCAGAGGATCCGCTGCCCGACCGCCTGGAACCACAAGCCGTCTCAGTAGAGGCCAAGCAGGCCCAGGAATCTGCAAAAGCTTCGAGCAGCGAACGGCAGCCATCTAGAGAAGTCTTTTACGAGGTGGTGGATCTTTCGTTCGTTCGCGACAAACCGCAGTCAAATGCGAATATTATCGCCTCGCTGCCGCGGGGCACTTGGGTTAAGCTTCTGGCGGAGCGTGGAGAGTATCTTCAGGTCCTTTCCTTGAACGATAAGGACATCAGCGGATACGTTCACCGCGAAGACGCGTTTTTTGAGCCGCTTCGAATCGCCCCGGAACTCACCCGGCGAAGCGCTTTGCCGCCGGGCGACCAGCGCTAAGTTACCCCCACCTTCTTCCTCCCCCGCGCCGCGCGGGGGAGGACTGAGGAGGGGGAAGGCTAACTGCCGGCTTACGGTGATCAGCGCTAGCGCTCGACGAAGCGTCGAAATCTGGCTGTGATCGCATTAACGGCATCGTCCAGCTCGTCGATTTTTAGCCATCGACAACCGATGTAGAAGGTCATTCCGCCGAGGGCGATGGGCACGGCGACTCGTACGAAATCGAGCACAAGGCCGGTGAGCGGTAATGCGGAGCAAAGCGCGCTCACCCACCAGGCGACGGCGGCCATGGGAATCGAAGCCGCGCAAATACGTAACACCATGAGCGCTGTGCGGTCTCCGTCCAGCCGTCCCAATCGGCGGCGCATCACCAGCGCGAGCAGAGCGAAGTTAACCAGTGCCACGGTCGATGTAGAAAACGCCAACCCGACGTGTCCGAGCGGGCCGACGAGGAGAGAATTCATCACATAATTCACCGCGATCGAGCCGAGGCTGATCAGCATGGGAGTGCGCGCGTCGCCAAGGGCGTAAAAGGCCGGCGAGAGCACCTTGATGGCGGCGTAGCCGGCCAATCCGGCGGAGTAAGCGGCGAGCGCATTGCCCGTTTGGGCGGTATCGAAGGCGGTAAACCTGCCATGCTCAAAGATGAGCGCGATGATGGGCCGGCCCAGCACGGCCAATCCGACCGCCGACGGAATGCACAGGAGAAAGACCAGCACTAGAGAATGCGCGAGAGTTCGGCGAAATGCGTCGTAGTCCCGATGCGCCGTGCTGCGTGAAAGCGGCGGCAGCGTGGCAGTCGCGACGGCGACGCCAAACACGCCGATGGGAAATTGCATGAAACGAAAGGCGTAGTTCAACCAGGATACCGGACCGTTGGCGACGGCGCCGGTCATGGGGTCGATGATCGACGAAGCAAAGTTGGTGTTGACGAAAACGTTGATCTGAACCGCCGCCGTGCCGATGATCGCGGGCCCCATGAGACGGACGATCTGCCGCAGCCCCGGATCCCTCAGGCTAAGCATGGGTCGATAGCGAAAGCCCGCGCGGCGCAGGCTCGGCCATTGAACAGCGAATTGTAAAAAGCCGCCCAGCAGAGTCCCGACAGCCATTCCTTCTATCGGGCTCAGACCAACGGAAGGCCCAATCATGAAACCGAAAAACAGCCCTCCGAGCACGGACCCCAGGTTGAAGAATGCGGGAGCGAGAGCCGGCACAGCGAAGCGTTGGCGCGCGTTCAGAATCCCCATCGCTTTAGCTGCGAGCGCGACGAACAAGATGAAGGGAATCATGATTCTCGTCAGATGGATCGTCAGCTCGGATTTGCCGGGCACTTCGAAAAACCCGGGCGCCAGCAAATACACGATTGTCGGGGCAAAGATCCAGCCGAGAATGCAGACAGCGCCGAGGACCAGGACCAACGCGGTGGCGACACGATTGGACAATCGGAACGCTTCTTTGTCTCCCTTGCTTTCAAGCACCTGAGTGAAGGTCGTGACAAAGGCCGCGGACAGAGCGCCCTCCGCGAATAGATCGCGGAGCAAATTCGGAATTCGAAAGGCGGTAAGGAAGGCATCGTACTGAAGCCCGGCGCCGAACAACGCCGCAAATACCTGATCCCGCACCAATCCGAGGACGCGGCTCGCCATGACGGCGAGGCTCACGATGCCGGCAGCGCGCGCGACATTCGGACGGGCGGGTTCGGTGTTGTCGAGGTTCATATCTCGTGAGGGTCTAAAACCGGCCCGTTACCACTGACCGCGGACTACCGAAGACGGCTCCTGTCGCCTGTTGTCGTGACGCCGTGTTTCTGGGAGGAGGCAACCGCCATGAAGCTTTCCGTAAAGGCTTTAATTCTTGCCGGCGCGCTCGGTAAGGCCTTGTCCTTTCTTTTTGTCGCGCTGCTAAATGTGATTTGGCCTCCGTACGGCGGCGCCTATCTCGGCATGATGACTTCAGTTTATCCCGGTTATCGCCCCGAAACCGGTCCTCTAAGCGTCGTCATCGGCCTATTGTACGCCTTTGCAGCGGGGGGATTTGCCGGCGCCATTTTCGGCTGGCTCTATAATCGCTTTGCCGAAAGCGACCACTGACCACAGACGACGGACCACGTAGTCCGTGGTCGCGTGGTCAGTCGTCGTCTCTTTGTAGCATCCCCGGAAGAGCACTCCGCTCGAGACCCTGTTTCATGTGAACAAGCCGCCTAGCGTTTGAACAACCCTTCGAGTCCTTTGCGGATCAGGTCTTCCGTTCGGCTCCCTCTCTTGTCGGTCCTTTCGGGCGAAGGCACGGCTTGCGGCGTTTGCTCGGCGGGAGGCGCGGTTTCTTTCTTGCCGAAAAATCTTCGCTGGAGCTCTTCGGTACCCCTGCGGACAAAGCCGCGTTCGATCATCTTGCCGACGTAGCTCGAGTCGGGTCTAGGCCGGACATTGGGAAGCGTCCCGGTGAGGGTAAACGGTACTTCAAACTGGTTTTGGCTGTTAAACGCATAGGCGAGTTCCCGAACGGAGCGGGCGAGGTCGGCGGAGAGCATTGGCGAAAGCATCAACCGGGCTTGGAAATCGACCCGTTTTTCAAAATCGACCCAGCCGTTTCCCTGCACTCGGTAATCTGCCGCGGCGATTTGTAGATCTTTCACGTTGATCCGCGAGTCGGCCAAATTAAACAATCCTTTTAGTTCTTTGAATTTGGTGTCCTTGGCCTGGAATGTCTCGGGGTACTTTTGTCGAACTTGCGGATTAATGATAGAGGTCAGGCCTGGAATCCCCGTGATGCTCGTGAGCACGCTCTCGGCAATGTTGAAATTGAGCAGCGCTCCTTCGACGACCTCCGCTTGTCCTTGCCCTCTTAGAGTGGGTTTGATCTCCTCCCACTGTTTGCCGTTGCCCGAAATTTTCATGTCGGCATGTAGACGTCCCTGAATGTCACGCGAGGTCTTGATCTCCAACGCGCGATGCAATTCGGCGAGGTCGATGCCCTGCACCTTGGAGGTGAGCGAAAACCGCGGCGCGGGCTGCTTATAGGCGTATTCTCCTTCGGCCTGTAGGGAACCGCTGACTGCGTTGACCCGGAGGCTACGGATGTGCGCGATGTTGTTTTCGAGCGCGAGGTTCGTTCCGAGGTTTGTATAATTGATCTTGTAGAGAGTTCCCTGGGTCGAGGCGAGATTTCCCTGAAAGGTAAGCGCGCCCTCTTTGGTCCGCAACGTGCCTTCGCTGGTTAAATTTCGAATGACGTCGGCCGCTCGGTCCGGCGCCAGCCCGGCTTGAAAATCGGCTGGCCGCAGCTCCGGAGTCGAGAGCTTATAAGAGAAGGTGAGCGGCGCAAACCGATCGATTTGAGCCGCTAACCGAATGTTTGAGTGCCCCAAGCTCAAGGTCATATCTTTGAACTCCGCCCGCTGCCCGGTAAAATTGATCGTCGTATCCAGGTTTTTGATGGCTTGCGGGAACCCAGGCGGCTTGGCGCTCACTCCCGCAAGCGTCAAGGTGCCCTGGATTTGCGGCGCGGCGCCCTGGCCCAATTTTCCCCTGATAGTTGTGTGCGCTTCAATGTTGCCGGAAAGATCGTAGCCGTGAATGGCCGGAATAATCTTGTCCCAGCCTTCGAGAGAGAATCGGTTCGAGTTAAGCGCCAGATTGACCGCGGGAGCATCGCCTAACATCAGATCGCCTTTGGCCGTGGACTCCATGTTATTCAGTTGGACTTTGGTTTGCCCCAGCCGAAGGACACGATTCGCGTAGCGAGCATCGGTGGACAGGACCAAAGGAATACCGGCGACCTTGCGTAAGGTCTTGCCGAAATTCACTGCGGCTTCGGTTCCGTCGAGGCTTCCCTTCAGGGCAAGATCCTTCAGGGTTCCTTTGAGTTGGAGATCTTTGAGTTTCACTATTCCGGATAGCCCCAAATCTTTCGGCAACGCCGCTTTGATCGGCGGCAGGGCAGCCGTCAGCTTATCAAAATCCAGCGGGTCGATATTGGCTTTGCCGTCGAAGGGCACGTCGCTGAGGTCTTCTTTGGAGCCAAGCGGGCCGATGCGAGCCTGAAGCTTGAGGTTCTGCTTTTCTGCAAATAGGGCGGTAGCCAGTTCCGCCGTGAACGGACGGTTCCAGTCGAGGTCTTTGACCTTGAAGTCGATTTGCTTCGCTCGAATATCGGCGCCTTTCTGACGGTCGAGGTAATGTACTTCGCCGCCGGAAATATCGACGAGGGAGACGAGCAATGACGGCGGCATTTTTTTCTCCGCCTCGGACGGCTTCTTGACTGTTTCCTTCTCGCGTTTATCCTTTTCGCTCTTGCCGATCGTGGAGAAATTGAACCTGCCCTGCTTGTCGCGAACAATTTCAATGACGGGACCGTGGAGGATCAGCCGCTTAACTTCGAACTCTTTTCGCAGTAAGGGAAGGAGCTTGAGATTGACCTGCAGATCCTGAGCGCGAACAAAATCCCCCGAAGAAAAGGATGGATCATCGGACATCTTGAAATTATTGAGTTTTACCCCGAGCCCGCCCCACAGAGTGACTTCCACGTCGCCCACCGAAAGCTTGCGTCCCAAAGCCTGTTGCGCCTGGTCGAGGAGATAGTCCTTGTTGCGCCTAAGAAGAGAATTCAAATTCAATAGCGCGACGATCACCGCCGCACCCAAGGTCAGCAAAACGGCGCCGATAATGATCCACTTGCGCATGCATTATTCTCCTAACAGTCTTTTGTTCGATCCACGGATCGCGTGAGTATTCTATTGTAATAGAAAGAGGAGATGTCGTTAAGAGGCGATTTACAGCGCGGCTACGCCCCAACAAGCGTACCTTACTGCACCGCAGAGACGCAGAGTTCACGGAGGTCGGAGTATTTCTTGACAAGAACTCTTTACTCTGCGCCCTCAGCGCCTCCGCGGTGAGTAGGTCTCTTCTAAATCGACGGAAATTTGCGCAAGCCGCGAAAACTTTCAAGCATAGGAGTAACCAGATCCGGTTATTCTTGACGGTGGCTGCCAAATTGCCATATGTTACCTGGCGCTTACCGGCTGAATAGTTTCCGCGGGAGGTAAAGCCATGAAGGCCTTATGCTGTTCGCTGCTTCTGCTTTTGATCTGGAGTTCCAACATCTCGGCGCAAACGCCTTATTTTCAGAACAAGATGATCAGAGTCGTGGTCGGATATCCTGCCGGCAGCGCTCATGACCAGTGGGCGCGGCTCGTCGCGTCTCAACTGCCGAAATACATTCCGGGTAATCCGGCGACGGTGGTGCAGATCATGACCGGCGCCGGTTCGATGGTGGCGGCCAACCATGTCTACAACGTCGCCAAACCCGACGGCTTGACGATCGGCGTCATCAACGCGGCTCTGTATTTAGATCAGCTGCTCAAGCGCAAAGAGGTTCAGTTCGATTGGCCCAAGTTCACCTGGGTCGGCAGCGCGGCGCCCACCAATGCCTTGCTCTATATGTGGGCCAACGCTCCCTACCATACGATCCACGAAGTCCGGAGCGCCACCGTGCCGCCAAAGTGCGGCGTCACCGGCACAGGGAACACAGGTTACTATTTTCCTAAACTGCTGGAACAGGCGATCGGCGCGAAGTTCACTTTAGTGACGGGTTATCAGGGCGGCGCGGAAATCGAGTTGGCGGTGGAACGAGGAGAAGTGCACTGCCGCGCTTTCTCAGTTCAAGTGTACTTCGGACGGGAGCCGTTTAATACCTGGCGGAGCAAAGGATTGGTTCGGGTGCTGGTTCAAACCGGAAAAAAGCGCGACGCGCGTCTGGCTGACACCCCGCTCCTCACGGAGCTCATGGATCAGTATCAAACCACAGACGCCATTCGCCGATTGTCTAATGTTCTGCTCGGTTCCGGAGGGTTCGGCAGCGCGCCGATGATCGCGTCTCCCGCAACTCCTGCAGAGCAGGTGAAACTCCTGCGCGCAGGATACGCCAAGGCACTGAATGACCCCGACCTGATGGGAGAAGCCAAGAGGAAAGGACTCGAGCCGGTGCTCCTTCACGGCGACGAACTGGAGGCTCTGGCCAAAGAAGTCATGGTGCAACCGCCGGAAGTGATCGGCTTGATGAGAAAGGTGATGGGAGAGTAACTGGGTTTCGGGTCTCGCGTCTCGTGTTCCCCTCGATACCGCGAGCTGCGCTCGCTAGTCGGGGCAGACGGGGAGGGGGACTCGAGACTCGAAACCCGAGACTCGAAACGATTTTACGCCTTGACCAGCGGCGCCACCTCCTTCTGAAAAACCGTGAGCTGATCAACCTCGGCTGCGATCGGCCATAAAAAGACCCGCCGCACACCAGCCGCCGAGTAAGCCGCGAGTTTTTCGGCGCACGCTTCCGCCGAGCCAACCAGAAGGCGCTCGCGGAGCTGTTCGACGGGGCGTTTCAGCATGTCCGCAAAGATGTCGGATAAAATACGGTCCGCCTCCGCCCGGTCTTCTGTGATGTACATGAACGTCGTAACCAGGGCGTTCGGAAAGCTCTCCGGATCCTTGCCTCTTTTTTGAAGCTCGTCGCGTAGCTTCTGTAATCCCATGCTGAATTGATCCGGCGTCGCGTTATAGGCGGAGGCCAGCCAGCCATCCCCGAGTCGGGCGACTCGCCTCAGGCCCGCATCCGAGCCCCAGCTGCCGATCCAGATCGGCGGAGCCGGCCGCTGGAGCGGCTTGGGCTCGAGGTCGATCCCTGCCGT
>DASTOD010000357.1:0-4321 GCA_035762645.1 Binatia bacterium
TTGGACGATCAGAGCCTGTTCCAAAAGCCGCGCTGCATTAAACGAACCGTTCGTTGGGAGATCGTACCGCCCCGGTCGCAGTTGGGGAAAGTGTTTTGCGAAGTTAATGATCGTCAGACCGACCACCTGTCCGCTTTTCGGATGTACTCTCAGAACAAAATCCTCGCCAATTTCAATTGTCTTTGCTTTCTGTGGCTTGCCTATAGATAGATAAAGCACATCAGCTTCCCGGTCATAGTGGAATTGAACTTCTTTTCGCATCGTCGTTACCTACCGCCTTTCCTCTCGATACCGTAAGCCGTCAAAACAAACTTCCGAGCCGCTATCCTGACAACCACGACGATATGTGTCAAACCAAACGGCAGATCCTCCGCTCCGATTGCGCCAACGATCCGTGACCTGTTCCACTGGCTGTTCTGACCCGATGTGTCTAAGAAAATGGGCGATCACTTGATGATTTTATCCGCACGCGCCAGCACGTTGGGCGGGATCGTCAGGCCGATCTGCTTCGCCGCCTTCAGATTGATGAAAAACTCGAACTCCGTCGGTTGCTCTACCGGCAGGTCTGCGGGCTTGACGCCTTTGAGAATTTTGCCTACGTATGTGGCGGCGCATTAACCCAATTCCTCTAGACCTGCTTTAGTCTCTGCCGTCCAATCAGACTATTCCTACCGTTCAGACTATTCCTACCGTAATCTCACTAGGTCAGAGTCGTGGTGGGTTCCGAGCTAGATTCCTCCTCTACGGTTCCCCTGACAGCTTCCCACACCTCCACCGGCTCGGAGAGGTTCTTCAAGGAGACTAGGCCTAACTTTTGAAGGTGGACGCGGCCGCTCACCCGTTGTGCTGTCTCCCGGCTTATGAGGCTCTGTCCGTTGTGGGCATGATCTCCGAGCCGCGCAGCGAGATTTGTGACCGGGCCTGTGGCGGTAAATGTCCACCGCTCTCCTGCCGCACCCTTGAGTCGAGTTGTTCCCACGTGGCATACCCCCGAGCAGATTCCGATGTTCACCGAGATGGGAGGATGCGCTTCCGTGGCTTCACGGTTGGCCGCAGCCGTCTTTTCCACAATGGTAAGAGCTGCACGAACGGCCGCCAGGGCATGCTCATCGGGATTTCCGTTTTGAAAAATGATCATGAGCCCGTCACCGGCCGTCTCGTTGATGTCGCCTCCTGCTGCGCGGATGTCTGGGAGGTAGAGAGAGAAATAGTGTTCAATCAACTCGTTTAGCTTCTCGCGCGGAAGCTCCTCGCTGAGCCGGGTGTAGCCCTCAATGTCGAGGAAGAGAACCGTTACATCTTTCGCCATCTTCTGGAGGGCAGGAGCGTCGGGGTTCTCTTCGATAATCCGGCGCGCCGTCTCCGGTACGAAACGGTCGAGACTCCGTTTAACGCTCTCGAGAAACGAAACCCTGTCAAGTGCCTGAGCCAGTTCGCGGTTGCGCGCTTCGAGGGCTTCGTAACTCTCAGAGAGACGCTGCGCCGTTAGATTAAAACCTTCCTCCAAAGCACTAATTTCGTCCGTTGCAGTTACAGGCACTCGTACGGAGAAATCTCCGCCCCGCAGGCGCGCCATTGCCCCTTCCAGAAGACGCAAAGGGCGGTTCATCGAATGTGCCACCAGCCAAGCCAGCCATGCCCCACCTACAGCAGCGGAGACGACAATCAGAATGATGACCAAAATGACGCGCATGAGAATCGGGTCCTCCGCCGCAATGAGCCTGTCCATCCGAATGAGCGCGGTGAAGGCTACTACACTCAGCGGGAGAAAACAGATCGCAAGCATCTGAATGAACAGACGGTGTACGACGCGGACCTTCCAGAGCCGGGGGTTTCCCTGGATCGGGATGCCCTCAAAGAGGATGGGCCAGGCGTGAGTCCGGCAGAGGTATTCGGAAAGAAAATAGACGGATGCTGCGGAAATTAAACCGCCGAGCAACGGACTGATGAAGAAATAAATTCCCATGCCCAAGGTGATCTGAGAAAAGATCGTCCACACACGAAAGAAGAGGAGAATACCCACAAAGACCCAGCTTAAAAGGCAAATGAGGGCAAGGGTGACCGGGGCGTGCGCTGCTCTCTCTACGACATTCGGAGGCGCATGCGCCGCTTCCTCCCCTGCATGCGTCTTCCGAAACTTAAGCAGCCACATGAAGACGGACCATAGGTAAATGGCGCTGGCTACAAATGGGAGAAGGATAGATAAGACGAAGGCGAAGACTTGGTAGCTAAAGAGCTGGGACGGATCGTGAGGGGGCAGAGAAGGCTTGAGGTCTATGATGTTGTATGTGACCAGGAGCGCCGCCACCCCCAAGTTAATGGCAAAGACCAGCGGTGGAAGCCATAGCATCCTCGCCGGTCTAGCACCGTTCACAAACCGCGTAATGATTGTTTTGTCCGACGGCGCTCCCGGCTGCTCTCGTTGAGAAGGTGTGGATCTCTCTGTGTAAGAGGCGGGGGAGCCAACACGGAGATCGGCAGCACTGGCTTCTGAGACAGGATGCCCACACTCAAGACAGTGCTTCGCTTCCGCCGGAAGCTCGGTGCCGCATTTGGAGCATGTCATCGCGAGTCTGGCTCCGCACTCCAAGCAAAATTTCGCCTGTGGCGGATTCTCTTTCCTACAACGGGGGCACTTCATGCCATAGCTCCTTATCCGTCCTCATCCATCTACGATTTTAGATCTTGGATTTGGGATTTTAGGCTTCATATTGTTGCCCGATCGAAAATCTAAAACCTGTGGTGAGTAACGTCGAACCATTAGTCGCGGTAGGGACCGCCCTTGCGAGCGGCCCCCCGCACGGATCCGTACGTGAGGGATTACCTCATACGGCTCTTGCCTCGGGTTCATGTGACGACCAGCCACTCGTGCTTGTCGTACGCGCCACAACCCCTGTGACTCGCATCCCCGGCTCTGTGTCCGGCGCAAGTAGGCTTGTGGTGCGTTCCCCTTGGTCGCCCCCCTTCCTCTGCGGACTCCGCTGCCAACGCATACACGCCGACTTTGTTCGCCCGCTTCGTTGGTACTATGAGGCCGTCCGACTCCCCACAGACGTGCATGTCGACATTACGGCTTTTAGCCTTCTTCGACCGTCCCGCACTGCCATCCAGTGTGGGCGTCTGCAGGGCCTCCCGGTTCTCGCGCATGGAGTTTCCCCACATGCCTAGGGTCTCTGACTCCGCGGTGTCAAAGAACAGCTCGCGCAACTAACGCTGCCCCTCATGTTGCCTTCCCCGTATTCGAACACGGTCGGCACACCGAAGTGGTGATTTCGGAGCTCAATCCCTCGCCTGTGTGTACCCCTGCCAACGCTTCACCCGTGTCCTTTCGGACCCAGGCGATGACTCGGAGCCAAAATGGTGCGCTACTCCTTTCTTGTGCGGCTCTTTCATCCGCTACTCCATGCCGGTTTATCCCGGCGCATCTCGGATCACCTTGTCCGCACGAAACAGAATCGATTCAGGAATCGTGAGACCGATCTGCTTTGCCGTCTTCAGATTGACTATCAGCTCAAACTTCCTCGGTTGCTCTATAGGCAACTCGGCAGGCTTGGCACCCTTAAGTATCTTGTCGACCAAAATAGCAGCACGGCGGTAGATGTCCTCATAGCTAGGAGCATAGGACATGAGCCCGCCTGCATCCGTAAACTCCGGAGCTGCGTACATGGCAGCGAGCCCGTTCTTCGCCGCAAACTGGAGAATTCGTCGTTGATTACTGTTTATAATTGGACCAGGATTTGTGACGAACGCTTGGGTGTGTTCCCGAGTCATAGTTTGAAAGGCGCTGTCGAAATCCCTTGAATGGTTTACTTCAAACGTCTGGAGCTGAAGGCCCAAAGCGTTCGCTGTTTCGTGTGTCGCTTTTAACGAGGGAATGGCTGCTCCACCGGCCGGAGTCCAGAAAAAAGCTACCCGTTTTATCAATGGAACTGCTTCTTTGAGTAGCTCAACTCTTTTCCCGCTTAGCTCTGGCGCCAAATTGGTCAGTCCTGTAATATTTCCGCCCGGGCGCGCAAGGCTTGCAACCAGGCCGCTCGCCACCGGATCTCCAGCCACAGCGAATACAATTGGAATGGTACTGCTCGCGTGTTTTGCGGCCGAGATACCTCGATCAGTGGTCGTAACAATCACGTCTACGTCAAGACGCACGAGTTCTGTAGCCAAATCGGGGAGTCGATCGAATTTCCCTTCTGCATACCGGAATTCAAACACAATATTCTTTCCCTCGGTGTAGCCAAGAGTCTGCAGGCCTTGCCAGAATGCGTTAAGCCGAGGCGGATAAAATGATTGTGAAGAGGGTAATAGAAACCCGATCCGTGGG
>DASTOD010000358.1:0-3287 GCA_035762645.1 Binatia bacterium
AGGACTTTCACGAGCGACTTGAAGGTCGTCAACGCTTTAGAACGAGTCTCGTTCGAGATCCAAGCAGGCAATTTCGTCTCCATTGTCGGTCCGAGCGGTTGCGGTAAAAGCACCCTGCTAAAAATTATTTCAGGCCTTCTAGCGCCGACCTCGGGAACGATCTCGGTCGGAGGCAAGCGGATCCACGGCCCTCTTGAAAATGTCGGGATGATCTTCCAATCGCCGGTGCTTTTGAAATGGCGCCCGGTGATGGGGAATGTTCTACTGCCCGTGGAATTCGCCAAATTGGATGTGGCTAGCCACCTGGATAGGGCTCGTTCGCTTCTCAAGCTCGTTGGTTTGGAAGGCTTCGAGGACATGTATCCTCATCAGCTCTCCGGCGGCATGCAGCAAAGAGTCTCTCTATGCCGCGCTTTGGTGACCGATCCCCAACTGTTGCTCATGGACGAACCCTTCGGCGCTCTGGATGCCATGACACGCGACGAGCTGGACCTCGAGCTGCTGCGAATCTGGGACGAGAGAAGGAAGACCGTGCTTTTCGTGACCCATAGCATTCAAGAGGCGGTGTTTCTCTCCGATTATGTGATCGTCATGTCCGCTCGGCCGGGCAGACTCCTGGAAATCCTCTCCATCGATTTGCGCCGGCCGCGCACGATGGAAATGATGAGCTCCAGTCGCTTCGGCGAATACACGTTGAAGATTCGAGGTCTCCTCGGAGTCACCGGCTCCTCCGCAGGGGCGGTTGGATCGACGACGTAAAATCCCCGAAGTTGCCGTGAAGACTCCCAGACAGGGCATGACCTACGCAAAAGCCGGCGTGAGTATCGAGGCGGGTGACGAACCGGTGCGCCGTATCGGCCCTCTGGCGCGGAAAACCAACGTCCCGGGCGTGCTGGCCGGCGTCGGCGGCTTCAGCGCGCTCTTTGATCTGGCCAACGGCTTTTCCCTGGCGCGGAAAGTTTTGTTTGAGCTGGCCGGGTGGACCGTCGATCGGCGCCGGCCGGCGCTTGGCCGGACGCTCGGCGAGGAACTGTTGGAGCCGACGCGGATCTATGTCAAAATCGTTCGCAGCCTGTTCGCAAAGTTTCCGATCAAAGGAGCCACATTACCGGCGGAGGAATTCCGGGCAATTTATCCCGTATTCTGCCGAAAGGCCGAAGAGCGTGGATCGATCGGCGGAGTTGGACCACGCCTCCCATATTTGGCCTGATCCAAAAACTGGGTCGAATCTCTCAGAAAGAAATGGCCCATACGTTCAACAACGGTCTAGGCATGATCGTCGTCGTCGGCGAAACGCACGTGGATTCGGTTGCGGGGTGGCTTGAAAAGATCGGGGAAAGCTATTTTGTTATCGGCGAGATCCGCAAGGGAACCCTGGGCGTCAGCCTGATTGCCTGACAATAAACCGATGTCGCGACATCTTCCCATAGGCGTCTTGATTTCCGGCAGCGGCACCAACCTGCAGGCGATCCTGGATGCGATCGCGGCGAAAACTCTAAACGCGACGATCCAAATCGTGGTCAGCAACCGTTCCGGGGCTTACGGGCTCGTGCGCGCCGAGAATCGAGGAATTCCGACGCAGGTCCTGGACCACAAGAATTTTTCCAGCCGCGAGGCTTTCGATCAGGCCCTGGTCGACATACTGCGGGGGCACGGAGTGGAGCTGGTCGTCCTCGCCGGCTTCACGCGGCTGCTCTCGCCTGTGTTCGTCAAGGCGTTTTCGAACCGCATCATGAATATCCATCCCGCGCTCCTTCCCGCTTTTCCGGGGCTTCATGTCCAGAGAAAAGCCCTGGAGCACGGCGTGCGCTTTTCCGGCTGCACGGTTCATTTCGTCAACGAGGCCTGTGATGAAGGGCCGATCATCATCCAGGCGGTCGTGCCGGTGTACCCCGACGATACTGAGGGGTCGCTGACGGCTCGCATCCTTGAACAAGAACATCGGATCTACCCGCGCGCCATCCAACTTTACAGCGAGGGTCGGCTGCGCGTCGAAGGCCGTAGAGTGTTAGTCGACGTTGCCATAGAAGATCAACAAACTCAGGTGCTCTTCCAGCCTCCGCTCAAAGGATGAAAAAAGCAAACCCCGCGCTGATTTTGTTGGCGAAGGTCCTGGTCAGCGTGGGGCTTCTCGTTTTCTTCTTCACTCGCGTTCCTATCGATCGTTTCTTGCATACGCTTGCATCGGCAGACTTCTCCTATATCGGGATCGCCTTGATCGTCTATCTCGTTTGCCAGGCCGTTAGCAGCGTCAGGTGGACGCTGTTAGCGCGGCCTCTCGGATTTAAAACCCCGTTCAAGGATCTCGTCGAATACTATTTTATCGGGATGTTTTTCAATCTGTTTGCGCCCGGCACGGTGGGAGGCGATGTCAGCCGCGTCTATTATCTGTCCCGGGATCAAGAGAAGCGTCAAGGAAAGGGCTGGTCGGTGACGACAGCGGTCCTTTCGGTGTTCGCCGATCGCGCCATCGGCATGGTGGCGCTCGTCTGGGTCGGGGCTGTCGGCCTGGCGCTTTTTCCCGAATACGCAGTGCCGGCGGCGTTGCGCACGCTAACGATTGCGCTCGCGATCGGTTTTTTCGCCGCGGGGTTGCTCGCGCCTCTGCTGCCGCGCATCCTGCCTCAGGATGGCCATCCGATCGTTGTCAAGGTTCGGCTAGCGCTGCGCAGTTATCGGGCGCATTGGCGCGCGATCCTGCAAGCGATTTTCTGTTCCCTCGGTATCCACCTGATCCAGTCGTGGATGCATGTAATCATGGGCTGGGCGCTTCACATCAACATCCCCTTCTCCTACTGTCTAATCGTTTATCCTTTGGTCGGAATATTCGCCGCGCTGCCCATCAGCGTCAATGGCTTTGGCCTGCGGGAAGGCGGATATCTATTCATGCTCGGTATTATCGGGATCAGTGCAGAGAAGGGGATCGCCTTTGGTCTCCTGTTGTTCCTGGTCGTCGCTCTGGATAGCCTGATCGGCGGGATCGTCTTCTTGATGAAAAAGGCGCCGAAGCCAAGTATCTTAGCAGTCGACAAGAACTAACCAACCGGGCGACTCAAATGAAAACCACACTCTGTTAGGTCAAGTAACGAATGAACAGCGTTGCCAGACCGAGAAAGGAAAGGAAGCCGAAGGCATCGGTGAGACCGGTGACGACAATGCCTGAGCCCATGGCCGGGTCGAATTTCCAGGCCTTCAGCAGGATCGGAATCACGGCGCCGGAGAGGCCGGCAACGAGCCCGAGGTTCACAATCATCGCGCAGGCGAGGACCAGTCCAAGGAACGGGTTT
>DASTOD010000359.1:0-2199 GCA_035762645.1 Binatia bacterium
CGCGGCAAAAGAAAGTGAAACGCTGTCCTCGCCTTGGCGTGGTGTGGCTTTGAGAGATAAAGTGAGGAGGTGACCGAGCCGAGATTCGGTTTGCAGAACCTGCTCCGCCGCTCGAGTGGTCTGGTACGAAAGCGAGGTATCATACATCGCCGCCGCCAGTTCCAGTAATCCCTTCGCCCGCTGAATTTCTGCGTTGTATCGTTGCTGAGTCATCGGTGCTCCTTCCGGATTATTTCCGAGGCCGAGGAAACCCACAATCCTGTAATCGAATCGGGAGCCTTGGAAGTGGCCAAAACGGACCCCAGACCACGGGACGACGGACTACATAGTCTGTCGTCTGTAGTCTGTTGTCGTTTTCTGTCGCACAATCCATCGACCCGGAGGGTTCACCACTCGCGACCACTGTTTTACCGTTACGAGTCGGGGCTAGATTATCCGGCGTAGGCGCCGGGCGACTTCGACCAGCAGGCGCGCTTTGGCCTCCGCGAGTTCACGGCTGATAGTCATCAGGCCACAGTCGGGCGCCAACAGTAGATTCATCGGCTCTATGTAATTGAGAGCGGTCCGCACGCGATCGACGACGCTCTCTATCGATGGCACCGGCGAATCGCCGGGATCCACGCAGCCGAACATGACCAGCCGCCCTTTGCAGATGCTCAGGACGGCGGGATCGTAACGGCTCCGGGCAAACTCCACGCCAAATCCGGCGATGCGCGTCTTCATCAGCTCCTCGAGCAACTCAGGATATTCGTACTCATGCTGTTGCCGCAGGCCGCCGGGATAGCCGTAGCAGAGATGTACGAATGTCGGGGTGTGAATGCCTTCGAGACAGTGGTCGAGGGCGCGCGCGCCGTAGTCGAAAACCTTTTCGTGATAGCGCGTCATTGCGGGCTCGTCGATTTGCAATGCTTCACACCCCGCAGCTTGTAGATCGCGCAACTCGGCATTGATCGCCGCTGCAATGTCCATGGCGAGCGCGGGCTCATCCTTGTAGCTTTGATCGAGAGTGCTGTCGATTACCGTCATCGGGCCGGGCACCGCCACCTTGATGGGCTTAGCGGTCTGAGCCTTGGCGAACCGAAGATCTTGAAGCACCGCAGGCGCACGGCGCGTCACGCGGCCGACGATGCGCGGCACTAGGCGCTCTTGTTCGCGACGGCGGTAAATTTTCTTAACCGCCTGCTGGTTGAGGTCGATACCCTCGAAAGCCGCCAGAACATGATCGATAAAACCGGTCCGACGCTGCTCGCCGTCGGTCAGAAGATCGAGACCGATCCGTTCTTGAGTCCGGATGCTCAGAGTCGTGGCGTCATCCTGCGCTTCTTTCAATGCGGCCCCCTCGAGGCGGAAATTGACTCGGCTCCGCTCCGTAACGGCGAGCCAGGCTGGGCGCGGAAAACTACCGATGGTGGTTGCCGCAATGGGCGGGAGTGGCATGAAGTTTTCCTCCGCGGATTTTCCCTTTGCCTATATACGCGCTGATAGAGAAAGACAAGCTTAGAAAAA
Organism: Binatia bacterium; assembly: GCA_035762645.1. Taxonomy (GTDB): domain Bacteria; phylum Desulfobacterota; class Binatia; order UBA9968; family UBA9968; genus DASTOD01. The sequence continues at coordinate 1,507 of DASTOD010000359.1, forward strand.
AATCGGTTCAGACCGGCTATTATTGAAATAAGTCTCTCATCGGAATAGGATCTGCCCGCTCATGAGCTAGCGGCGTCGCAAAGGCCATTGAGGCCAAGGGAGAATACGGCAGGGCACATGGATTGCCCGCTAGCCAATTTGGGGGAGGGAAGACTGTGAAGAGGGTAACTATCATGCATGCTGTTTTCAGGGCCGGGTCTTGCGGGCTCTTGATCTGGATTATTTTAACGGGTTACGTAGTCGCTCAGGTTCCCTTTTATCAGGATAAGACCATCGCTGTGGTTGCGGCGACCGACGCCGGCGGCACGGCAGACTTGCGGATAAGAACTGTTATTTCTTTTCTCCGTAAGCATATTCCGGGCAACCCCACCATTGTTGTTGAGTACATGCCTGGGGGCGGCGGGCGAAAGGCCGCAAATCACGTCTATAGAACGGCTCGCGCCGATGGACTGACGATGGGCGCTATGCTCTCTTCTTTGGTGCCGGCCGCCGTCGTAGGGGAAACCGGGGTTCTCTACGATATCAATAAGCTGATCTATCTCGGAACGCCGTATAGCGGTCACCCGCACATTTTTTTAAGCCGCAGGGACGCAGGTCTACGAAGTCTGGAGAAGTTGCGCTCAGCGCCCGGGCTCCGTCTCGGCGCCCAGTCGGTGGGGCATACGATTTATTACACGGGAAGAATGTTTACCT
>DASTOD010000360.1:0-3240 GCA_035762645.1 Binatia bacterium
TTGCCTCGGATCGGCACCGATCGCCAATCAGAAACAGCCGGCCGGGGAGCGTCCTGCTCTGGCGAGGCGTCGCGGACCTGGCAGCCGGCCGGCTGTTGTTCGGTTGTTGGTGCGATGACTTCAGTCACGGCCGCGGCAAGCTCAGCCAGCGGTAAATCCGGCTGCCATTGCTCGTCATTCCGCAAGCTGCGGAGTTCCGCGGCAAGCTCGCGTTGCTGCTCGGCCAGTCGCTTAATCTCGGCTTTTGCGTACTCGACATCATCTTCATGGGCGTTGATTGCCAGCGTGACTTCGATGTACTCTTGCTCGACTTGTGCGATTTTGAATTTCCGTGTGGATCGCGACGTTTCAGCTTTGGCCAGTTGCTCAGCCACGGCGGGCGTGTCGATCGGCACGTTGGCAGGTTCGGTGGCAAGTGTGACGGCCGGCTCTTTAGTTTTGCGTCCGCGGCGTTTTTTCGCGGGCTGATCGCCGTTCGGTTCAACAACCGCTGGTTGTTCTGCCGGCTGCTCTGTCGCAGCAGCGTCGTCATCCGCCGTGCCGCCAGTTGCTGTGTTGACGTCGAACGGCGGGTCATCCTGCTCTTGGTCGATGTCGGGCCCGACGTCGCCAGCGTCCAGTAAATCTGCCGCTGTTTGTGCCACGCCGTCATCAGGCGGCAAGTCGGGCGATGCTGGGGTGAATTCTTCGGCTGGCATTTCGAGTACAAGAGACACGGTTAAATCCTTTCAGTTAGACAGACGCTAAATCAAATTCATCTTCTGGCGCGAGCAACTTCTGCCGCCGCTTCCCGGCCTCTTTCTCGGCCGCTTTCCTCAACTGCACCTGCTCCGCGTGCCAGTTCCACAGCCACCTGAAAACCGATTTCTCGGCAATCCGCCGATCGTCTGCGAACAGCCACTGCACGCGGTATTTCCGCATCCACGAAAGGATCGAGCGGTGCAGCGTCGTAGCGTTCTGTGAAGCAGTGCGTACACCGTACTGCGGGGCTTTGGCGATCAGCTCCACGAACGAGCACTCGACAACCACCAGCCCCGCTTCCATTTCCGACAGCCGTTCAAGCTCTTGCTCGAATCGATCACGGTGGCCTACGTCCTCGCCTTTCCTTGCCCATCCCAGGATTGTTGAGTGAGCGTCGGCCATGCTCTTGCGTTCGACGTGGCAGCGGCCAACACCGCCCACGGTGGAATCCAGCGAGTAGTCACCCAGGCTGTCTGGGAAGCGGCCCAGCGATTGAAACTTAGTCGGCACGATCAACGGCCGGTTGCCGTCTGCGGCGTCGGTTCGCAGGCCGGCGAATTGAAATGGATGCTGCTCGGCCGAATCGATCAGCACCGTGAACGGACAGATAACACCGCGATCCTTCGCGGCCGGCGAGCCGTCGTCATCGTCGATTAGCTCATTGCCCAGCACTTCGCACACCCTGGCCGAGCCCTTATGCGTCCGCCAATACTCCGGCGTGCGATCATCCTTCAAAGTCAAATCGTGCTGGGCCAACATCAGCCGCAGATATTCGAGCGTCTTGGGGCCGCAGCCGTCGATAGACAAGATCCACTCGGGCCGCACGCCGTGCCAGTCGGCGGCAGTGCTGATGCCGAAGTGGTCTTTGAGTTTTTGGAGTTTGGAGTCGAGCATCAAACATCATCCAAATTCATGTCTGCGGCTGCGGTTGCGGTTGCTAAGCCGGCTTTAGCATTCTCAGTCGTTTTCCAAACACACCAACAACGCACCCGTCAGGAATAGTCGTCGATTGAATTGGTGTTGAGTGTTAGACGCACGATTATTTCAGTCCAAAATAAAGCAAGCTATGTGCCTGCCTGTTCCCTTTCCTGGCTGGCCATCCTCAATCGACAGCCAACGAATATCCCCCAGGTTTCTCACAGTGGATCCAACGGCGGAAAGCATCATCAAAACCCATTTGTCAACCGGATACACCACGACGCATAGCTTTCCTTTCCGATGTTCTGTGATTGCTTTTTTCATCCATGCTGTCGGGCCTTTCTTTTTGCCCTCGTGGACAATCGAACCAAACGGCGGGTTGACGTAGTTCCGCTGTCCCCATTCACACGTCAGTCCGTCGAAGCCATCGGGCAGCGGATGCGGGCATGGGTCAAAGTCGAAATGAAACTCATCATCCAGTGCTGCGTAAAGCGATGGTGGAGTGATCCAGTAATGTTTTCCATCGCCACCGTTACCGCGGTGAAACTTGTTATCATTCGGATTGGTTTGGCTCTGATGCATTGATTTATACGGACTTCTGCCACTTCTCTATTTCTTCCTCGCTCGCAATCCACCACTCTCCGCCACCATCAAACGAAATGTAATATTGCCAGCCGTCTGATCGCTGGCGTTCGTCCGGTCCCCAGGCATGACCGCAGATGCGAGCCCGGCCTGAGTCGTGCAATTCAACCGGAACGCGGATCGGGCCGAAGTCGAATTTTGGCGGTGGACGATACTCAACATGCTTATGCTGCTGTGTTTTTTCTTCCCGTGATATGCGACCAGTTTTGACCGCTGCTGATTGCCGTGATGGTTGCTTTATTGACTTTGTACTTGGCCGCAATTTCATTTTGTTTACATCCGTTGTCTAACAACTTGCAAATCTCAATGACTTCCGATTCAGAGAGCATTGCTCGCGGATTATTTGATCCTTTGACAGTTCCGTGCCGCGCCATATCGGCGGCGTTCTCCGCCCTAGTTCCCCATGCCAAGTTGTCCAGCGAATTGTTTTGCGGGTTTCCGTCAAGGTGGCGAACCTCTTTTTGATCCGTCCTTGGTGGCGGAAGAAAGACCTTTGCGAGCAACCAATGAACAGCCTTGCGAAGTCGTCCGCTGTTGACTCGCGCATATCCTTGTTTGTCGCGAAATGGCTTAAGAAGTCGCACTGTAAACACTTGTCCGTGTCGGTTGATGTAATAACCTGGAATTCCTGGAATCTTTCTCAATTCGGAAAGATCACAGTCGAGGTCGATTAAGTCTCTTGGTCCGAACGGCATAGCTATAACTCAGCAAGTTCACGTCGTGCTTGTTCACGCAGGATCAATTCCCTCAAAAACGTCTTTCTGTTTCTGATGGCAACTCTCCTGCATCCTTGATCTGCAACGCCCTTGCGACCGATGAGTACGCATAATTCTTTCGCTCTGGAAATTGCCGTGTACCAAAATTCTCGCGTGCAGATCATCCTTGCTCCTGGATAGTCATCGATCATTACAATGACAACCTTCCATTCCGAGCCTTGGG
>DASTOD010000361.1:0-3790 GCA_035762645.1 Binatia bacterium
GGCGCCCATATCCGCGCGGCTGGCCGCCTTGAGCCGGTTCTCCAGCACCCGGGCGATTTCCCAGTTCTCGCAGTGGAGAAGCGCGATCGCCGGCGGCCCGAGCCTGGCGACGGTGTCGAAGACTGAATAAACGGTGCCGTCGTCGAAGGCATAATTCGGCCAGGCGGGCTTCCACGGCCCCTGCATCTGCAGATGGAGCTTGAAGGAGGTGATGCCGTGTTCTTTCGCGAGCCGCGGCATCTCTGCGGCATGGGCTTCGGTTCCCATGATCGGCGTGAGGAAAAAATCGATCGTTGAAGAACGGCAGGCGTCGTAAAACGCGGGCATGGCGTCGGTGAAAGTTGGGATATCCGCCGGACCCTTCACCCTGTCCGCTCCGCCGGTAATGAAGAGACTGTTCAGCTGCAGCCCCCAGGTCGTGACGCCGGAAGCGGCTGCGGCCCTGGTCTCGGAACGAAAATCATCGGCCAACGAGCGATGGCTCCCGAGGTGAACCTCGGGATCGATCACTCCCGGCAGGAGCGTCTTTCCGGCCAAGTCGATCTCGCGTTCGCCGGGCGGCAAGAATGCATCCTGGCCGACGGCGGCAACCTTCCCGTCCACAATCGCAACCCCGCCTTCGATCGTGCCCATGGGAGTTACGATCAGGCCGTTTTTAAAAACGATGTCAGCGGTAGTCTTCGCCATAGGTAAAATCCGAAATCCGAGTTCGAATCAGAAACCAAAGAATGTTATCGCGCCAAGACGCCAAGCACGCAAAGAAAGATCAATATTTTCGTCTCGGAACCTTGGCGCCCTTTGCGCCTTTGCGCGATGATTCTTTGTAACCGCTCTCTTTCTCTGCGTCCTCCGCGGTGGTTCCAGTCTTCCAGCGGTTTCAGCCCGCGACCCCCTCTCTTTCTCCCCCTGCTCCCAGGGGGAGATGAAAGAGGGGGTGCGCGACTTACTCCGCCTTAGCCGCGTCGGAGTTATCCATATACCATGTCGCCAGTTCCTCGCGGCTTGGGAGCCACACGTCCTTGTGCGATCGAGCGTACGTGACGAATTCGCGGAGCGCGGCGATCCGATGCGGCTGGCCGATGACGTGAGGATGCAAGCCCAGGTTCATGATGCGGCCGGTTTTCTCGCCTTCGGTATAAAGCTGGTCGAAGCAGGCCTTCAGCGTCTCGAGGCCGCTGGCCGGCGATAACCCGCCGCGGGCGAACAGATTGAAATCATTGATGTCGTTCGAGTAGGGGATGCAGACGATCGACCCGTGAACGGTTTTGATCAGATAGGGCTGGTCGTCGTTCAAGTAATCGCAATAAGCGATCAGCCCGAACTCCTTCAGGAAGGCGGGCGTGTGAGGGGTGCCGCGAATGGCGGATGAGAGCCAGGCCTTTGCCGGACGGCCGACGACTTCCTGAAATTTATCGAGGGTACGTTTGATGACGGCTCGTTCCGCGTACGGATTGGCGGCGTAGTCAGTCAGGAGATCGTTTTGCGCCCAGTTGTGCGGCACCAGCTCCCAGCCGCGCTCGTTGACCGCATCGACGATGCGGCGCCGCTCCACCATGATGAGTCCGTTGACCGTGCAGGAGGGCTTGACGCCGGCGCTGTCGAACATGTCGATCAGGCGCCAGACCCCCACGCGCTGGCCGTACTCGCGCCAGGTCCAGTTCGCGGTGTCCCAAACGTCTCCCGCAAGCGCATGCGGAATCGTCATCGGGCCGCCGGTGAAAAGCGGCTCCTTTTGACCCGGCCGGGATTTTTCCCAGTATTCCAGGTTGATCGTTATGATGAGCGCGAGACGCGCTCCGTTGGGAAAGCGCAGCGGCGGCCGATCGGGCAGCGCGCTGTACTCGTAGGACGACGGTGATGCTTCATTGCTCATGACTCGTCCATAACTAATTCAATGGACGCCATGCTGCAAGCGAAAACAGTTTTCACCACAGAGCGCGGCGAACGCGCCAAGCGCTAGGCGCAAAGCGCGAAGCGTTAAAACCTCGGCGCCCCTTTGCGATCTCTGCGGTTAAACTGATTCTGACGTCTTAGCGTGGGTCATTCCCGAATGCCCCTATCGGGAATCCAGGACCCCGACTAAAGAGGGGGTCGCAATCTCGCAGCTCGGTAAAATAGATTGACCGTGACTCATTACGTTGGTAATTAAAAGCATGCCACTCGCACAATCGAAGGTTACAGCTCAAGGTCAAATTTCCGTTCCAGCCGAAGTGCGACGAAAACTCGGCGTTGGTCCGGGTTCCGTCTTGGAGTGGGTTGAGCAAGGCGATACGGTGATTGTTCGTAAGGCCGGTCGGTATTCGTCGGAGGATATTCACCGGGCGATTTTTTCCAAACGCACCCTCAGGCCAAAAAAGCTAGAAGAGTTCGACAAAGGCGTGCGGCGCTATATCAAGAAGAAGCATACGCGCCCTTGACACGAACATACTGGTTCGCCTTGTCCGATTGTTTTGATTCTCGAAGTAGCTCGAAAAGCCGGTCATCTTCCTTTGGGAACTTTTGACCGAAACCTTGCAAAGATCGAGCGAACTGAACGGTTGTAATTCGTTGAGCTATGGCGCATCACAAGCGTAAGCGACCCAAAAATCGCCGGGCAGGCTGTCTACTGTGCAAGCCGTGGAAGGTGAACGGCTTTGCAAAGAACCGGGTGGACGCAGAGAGGTTTTCCGATCACCGCCGTCGCGATCGTGCTGATGGAGAAATAAGCGAGACTCAACTCGCATGAAACCGTATTCAAATCTTCCTCCGGCACAACGGCGCACTCAGCAGCTCGTGGAACAGTTCAACGCCGACGAGCAACTATGGCGATATCTAGAAGGGAAGCGCCGCCAGCGCCGTAGGCTCTGCCCGCACCTGTCGTCTAAACTTCAAAGAGAGCTCGATCTGCTTGAATTCGCGAGTGCACGTCCCGCGCAAGATTGCGTGGGAGTGTTCGTAAACACCTGAATTTCTCACCTTGATAAAATCACCGCATAGGCACAGAGCCGTACCGTAATTTTCCTGGCGAGTTCCGCGCCTCCGCGGTTAACCCCCTCGATTTGCTCTGGGGGCACTCGTGAAATACAATCATTTGCTGTAAGGAGAAGAACATCCAGTGAAAACGAAAAGGAAAATGAAAAAGCCCGAAATTGTGCTTCGCGGAGGTAAGCCGGCTGCCGTGATACTCGACATCGAGGAATACCGCTCTATGCTGGAGCGCCTGGAGGATGTCGAGGATTTGAAAATGCTCAAAGAAATGAGAAGTAAGCCGCTCAAGTTCCGAAAACTCGAAGATTTTCTGAAGGAGCAAGGCTCGGGTGCCTGAGGTTCTCCTCGAACGCGCCGCAGAACGAGATTTAAAGCGCCTCCCGCGACCTATCTTTGATCGAATCATATCTCACCTAAAAGCGCTCTCACAGAATCCCCGACCTGTCGGATGCAAGAAAATCGCAGGATCTCGCAGCGACTGGCGTATTCGAGTAGGTGATTATCGCATTCTCTACGAAATTGATGACAGAGCTAAGCTTGTAAAAGTGATGCGGGTTCGGCACCGACGTGAAGTTTATCGCTGATGCTTAGAGGGCCGAAGTTCCAACACGCGCAACTTACATTTCGGGAATCCCCGAACCGCGGAAGTGTGTTTGGACTTTACTCTGCGCCCTCTGCGGCTCAGCGGTTAAAGTCCGTCATTCCCGAACGCTTCTATCGGGAATCCAGACATCATTTCGACCTTTCGGGAATTCCCGAAAGCTGAAACTTCTCGCATGAGGTATCGCGCTGCACATTTTGACGTTTTGAGAATTCTCAAAAC
>DASTOD010000362.1:0-15533 GCA_035762645.1 Binatia bacterium
CCGCCGCCGCCTCGACCCAGGGCCTTGTAAGCCTGGGCTTCATCCCGGCATTCGCGCTTGCCTGCACTCTCATTTTTCAGTTTCGTTTGTGGGATGATTTGGAAAGCCTGGAGGAGGACCGGCTCCAGCACCCTGAGCGAATTCTCTCAAAGGCCGTTTCCCTGGTTCCTTTCAGGGCTTTTTTGATCCTTCTCTTCACGCTCAACTCTGTTTTTCTCTCACTCGGTAGAGATTTCGTTCCGCGGCTTGCCGCATTTCTTTTGCTGAGCGGCGGTCTTTTGTGCTGGTACCGCGGGCGGCGGCGCGTGCCCCACAACAAACTCGCCGATAGCCATCTCATTCTCCTCAAATACCCGCTGTTTGTTTACCTCATCACCCAGCCCTCACAGGCCGGCTTTATTTCTCTCGGCCTTTCGATGTCGGTCGTCTATCTCTGTTTCTGCATCTATGAGATTCTCCACGATCGAAGCCTCGGGAGCGTCCCGGCCGCCCGCAAGATTCTCGGTCTGGAAATCGCCGGGCTCATCGGTCTCTACGCCGTGATGGCGGCCGAGCTGATGAGCCACGGGCTGATGCAGGCCATCGCGCAGGGCCTCCTCACCGTAGTGACCCTGATCGCCCTTACCTGGTTGTTCTTGTCTCATCGCTCGATGCAAGTTGTCCCTCCCGGGAGCATTCTCGTTTTTCTCCTGGGCTACCTCCAGCTCTTCAACTTCTCGCTTAGAGGTGCCTTATGATCCGAATGTCAGCGGCGCGAGTCCGCGAGCCGGTGCGCGACGAAATTGTCTGTTATTACTGCGGCGGCAAGACCTGGCGCGACTTTGTCATCGCCCAGGACGACCTTACGGGCAAGCCGGGCAATTTTCCGTTCGTCGTCTGCAGCGAATGCGGCCTTGTCTATCAGAACCCGAGGATCGGCGTCGAAGACATCAAGGCTTACTATGACGACCAGTACATCGCGCATCGAAAAAAAACCGATTGGGGCATGCTGGCGCGGTTTTACGAACGCGCCATGGAGCGGCACGACCGGCGCAAGGACGACATCGTTCGCCGCTACATGACGCTCACGCCCGCCAGCGAGGTGCTCGATGTCGGCTGCGGAGCCGGAACCTTTTTAATCAGGATGCGGAGCCGATACGGTGCTAAAGTTACCGGCGTCGATTTCAAGGACCTCTCGCATCTGCCGGGATGGCGTCAGATCGATTTTCATTGCGGTCTCTTTTACGACCAAACGCTCGGCGTCGATCGCTTCGATCTCATCACGATGTGGCATTTTCTCGAGCACGACTACGATCCTTTGCGCACGCTCGATACGGCACGCCACTGCCTCAGGACCGATGGCCGCCTCGTCATTGAAGTTCCACGCCTGGATAGCGCGAGTTATCGCTGGTATCGGGAGCGGTGGCCTGGCCTCCAGGCGCCCCAACACACGGTCCTCTACAGCAAAGAAATGTTGCTCAGCTTCGTGCGCCGAGCCGGCTTCGAGGTGCTGGACTACCTCCCGTACGGAGCCTTCCCGGCTTACTTTTACCTCTTCACCGGATTGGCTTTTAAAATTCTTAAAGGCAAAGGGTTGAACCTCTCTTTGGCCGTCTTCCCCTATGTTCTCGGTCAGATCCTTTTATCGCCCGTGCTTCTTTTTGAGCGGCGGCTCAATCTGGCGATGCAAACCGTGGTTTGTAGGAAGGCGGCATGAACTCGCTAATCGAAACCGAATCGCGCGGCCTGCCGGCCGATCGCCGTCGATCGATGCGAACCGCTGGGCTGGGTGCCGCAACCCTCTTGCTCCTCAGCGTGGCGGCCTTGGCGATGCTGGTCACAGCGGTCATCACTCTTTTCCGGAGGCGGCGGCTCTATTGCGAGGCCATCGCCGCGTCAACGGCGAGAGCCATCCTTCGGATGTGGGGCGTGCGTTTTAGGGTGCATCAGACAGAACCGTTTCCGGAAAGCCAGACGATCTACATCTCCAACCACACTTCCACGCTGGACGTCTTTATTCTGATCGCTTTAATGCTCCCGAACACGCGCTTTTTCATGTGGGGCGGAACCCGCAAGTGGGTGCCCATGGCCGTGATGGGGCATCTGACCGGCACTTTTTATACTCCCTCGCAAACCAATCGCGCCAATCGAGTGAAGTGCTTTCAGCGGGCGGAGCGGGTGCTTCGGCGGACCGGGGAGTCCGTTTATTTAAGCCCGGAGGGGAGACGAGTCACCGACGGAACGATCGGCCCGTTTAACAAAGGGGCGTTTCACCTGGCGACGAATCTCAAAGCACCGATTGTGCCGCTCTATATCGACACTCCTCAAGAAATCAATCCCGGATTGGGCTTCAGTGCCTTGCCGGGAATCATAAACGTCTACAGGAGACCCTCTATACCCACTTGCGAGTGGAAACTGGACGAGCTGGAGATGAACAAAAACCGGGTGAGGCAGCTTTACGTCCAATTTGAGCGTGAGCTCAGGGAGAAAAAGCAATGAGCCAAGGCGCCGCACGGTATTTTCACCGGAGCCATCTGCTCTCTTATCTCTCGCTGCTCGCCGGACTCATCGCGATCCTTTCGTCTTTCGAAGCAAATAATCTTGCGCCGGCGGGGTCGCTCATCGCGTTTTGCGCGTTCGCTGATTTGCTCGATGGCAAGTTCGCGAGCCGTTTCACCCGAAGCCGAGAAGAGAAGGCATTCGGCCTTCAGCTCGATAGCCTGGTCGACGCGATCGTATTTGGCCTCGCGCCGATTGCATGCTTTTACTCGGCGCTGTTTTTTGCTGACCCTACGGCGCGCGTCATTTGGTTGGCGGCGGCTTTCTTTTATCTTTTGTGCGCCCTCACGCGTCTGGGCGCCTACAATGTCGAATCGGACCATTCGCGCTTCATCGGCGTTCCCACCACCCTGGCGGGGCTCATCTGGTCGTCGTTCTTTTTTTTAAAGCCATCGATACCGTTATCCATCGCGCTGCTGATCGGCTGCGGCCTCGGCATGGTATCGCCGATCCGTATAGCTCGACCGAAGATGGCCGGCATGGCCCTGATCCTCGGGTGGACCGCCGTCCTGATAATTGCGCATGGGGCGCGCAGCCTGTAATATTCCCTCCTCTTTGTCTCCCCCTCAACCAAGTAGAGATTTGGTGGGGGTCCTGGATTCCTGCACGCGCGGCAATGATGAAATACGAGCACGGAGTCCGGACGTCTTGCGTTAAACTTTCGTTGCAACAGAATAGAGGCATCCGGTACAATCGATATCTCTCATGGCCGCGGGCAAATACATCGAAATCTTGAAACAACGGGGCTTCCTTTGCTTCTTCTGGACGCAGTTCCTCGGCGCTTTCAACGATAACTTCTACAAGATCATCGTGACTCTGGTCGCCTTGAACGCCCCGGTGGCCGCGGGCGGCGGCAGCCAGTACATACCCCTGATCGGCGGTTTGTTCATACTGCCGTTTCTTCTCTTTTCGGGATACGCCGGTCATCTCGCGGACGTGTATAGCAAGCGCGCCGCGCTCGTTGGCGTCAAGTTCTTCGAGATCGTCGCCATGGGCCTCGGCCTGCTGGCGTTTTTTTCCGAGCGCATCGAACCGATGCTGGGTGTCGTCTTTCTCATGGGCCTTCACTCGACGTTCTTCAGCCCGGCGAAATACGGCATCCTGCCGGAGATGCTCCCCGATAAAGACCTTTCGCGCGGAAACGGTCTGCTGGAGATGAGTACGTTCATGGCGATCATCCTCGGCACGGCCATGGGCGGGACGATCTACGAAGTCTGGCAAGACCGCCTAAGTTGGATCGGCGTGGTATTGATTGCCATCGCGGTTTTGGGAAGTCTCACCAGTTTGGGCATTACCAAAGTGCCGCCGTCGGGAGCAGTGAAGAAATTTTCCGCCAACCCGCTGAAAGAAATCAGCGGGGGCGTGAATCAACTCTACCGCAACCCGATCCTCTGGTTCACCGTGATGGGCATTTCGTACTTCTGGTTTTTGGGCGCTCTGCTGCAGATGGTTCTGCCAATCCTCGGAAAGGAAGTTCTCCGGCTGGGTGAAACCCAGATCGGGCTGCTCTGGACCTTCACCGCGATCGGTATCGGCGCCGGCAGCCTGGCCGCCGGCCGCTTGTCGGGAGACAAAATCGAGCTTGGCCTGGTGCCGCTCGGCTCGGTGGGCATGGGCATCTTCTCCGTCTTGCTCTTCTATTCCTCCTTCAGTTTCACATGGGCCGTCCTGTCTCTGATGTGCCTCGGTTTCTCGGGCGGGCTCTTCGCGGTGCCGCTGAACGCCTTGTTGCAGCAGCGCAGTGGCCGCGAGCAGAAAGGCCAGTTCATCGCCACGAATAACTTTCTGAACATGGCCGCTGTCCTGGGCGCTTCGGTCCTGCTCTGGACGCTCGATAGTCTGCTGGGCGTCGGCGCCGACAAGATCATTCTGCTCGCCGGCGTCCTGACGTTTGCGGCCACCGCGTATGCGTTGTCTGCGTTGCCTGATTTTTTCGTTCGCTTTACGCTTTGGGTTCTGACCCACACGCTCTATCGCATCCGCATCGTCGGCGCGGAAAACCTTCCCGCTCGCGGGCCGGCGCTGTTGGTCTCCAATCACGTCTCGTTTGTCGACGCTCTGCTCATCGGCGCCTCGCTGCAGCGTTTCATCCGCTTCATGCTGGATCGGGATTATTACCAAATCCCCTGGTTGAATTGGCTCTTCCGCCTGATGAAAGCCATACCCGTCGCCGCCGCAAGCCCGCGCGGCATCATCGAATCGCTGAGAATCGCCCGCAGAGAATTGGAACAGGGCCACGTGGTCTGTATCTTCGCCGAGGGCGCGATCAGCCGTACGGGTCACGTGATGCCGTTTAAACGGGGCTTCGAAAGGATTGTCGAAGGGCTGGATGTGCCGATCATTCCCGTCCATCTCGACCAGGTCTGGGGCAGCATCTTCAGCTTCAAAGACGGGCGGTTCTTCTGGAAACGGCCGCAGCGTATTCCCTACCCGGTGACGGTCTCGTTCGGCGCGCCGTTGCCCGCCTCGACGGACGCTCACACGCTGCGTCAGGCGGTGCTGGAACTCGAAAGCGCCGCCGCGCATCGGCGCCCGAGCGCGCAGGCGTTGCTCCATACCGAATTTATCCGCACGGCGAAGCGCCGTTGGTTCTCGTTCTGTATGGCCGACACCAACGGCGTCCAACTGACTTTCGGCAAAGCCTTGATCGGCAGCATGCTGCTCGGGCGCTGGGTGCGAGCGCGATGCGCCCGCGATTCGATGGTCGGTATCATTCTCCCCGCCTCAGTCGCGGGGGCTCTGGCCAATATCGCCGTGCTTTTGGCTGGCAAGGTTCCGGTCAACCTCAATTTCACCGCCGGCGAGGAGGCGATGATGGCCGCGGTGCAACAGTGCGGCATCAACACCATTTTGACGTCACGCGCTTTTTTGTCGAAAGCCCATTTGGAAGAGCGACCGCAGACGGCCGACATTGAAGAGATCCGTCGAAGCATCACGGCCTTCGAAAAGCTGCAAACCGCGCTCGCCGCCTTCTTGCTGCCAGCGGCCGTTCTGAAACGCCGCTACACCGCGAATCCGAGTCCGGATCAGCTGGCCACGGTGATTTTTTCCAGCGGCAGCACCGGTACCCCAAAAGGCGTGATGCTTTCCCATTGTAACATTCTTTCTAACGTCGAAGGGATTCGCCAGGTCATCCCCTTTAGTGCCGTCGACTGCATCATGGGAGTCTTACCGCTGTTTCATTCCTTCGGCTTCACCGGCTCGCTTTGGCTGCCGCTCATCGCCGGCTTCGGCGCGGTTTACCATCCCAATCCGATGGATGCCAAAACCATCGGCGAGGCGGTGCAAAAATACCGGGCTACGCTTCTCATCAGCACGCCCACCTTCTATTCGGGCTACGTCAGGCGCTGTTCGCGTGAGCAGTTCGCCAGCCTGCGCTACGCCATTGCCGGCGCGGAAAAACTCCGCGAGCAGATCGCCGCGGCGTTTAAAAACAAATTCGGCTTAGATCTGCTGGAAGGCTACGGCTGCACGGAGTTGGCGCCCGTGGTCTCGGTCAACATCCCGGACGTCATCGACGGCAAGCAGCGGCAGATCGGCCACAAACCGGGCAGCGTCGGCCATCCGATTCCCGGAGTCATGGCGACCGTTGTCGATCCTGATAGCGGGAATCCTCTACCCCACGGGCAGCAGGGGCTGCTGCTCGTCAAAGGACCGAACCGGATGCTCGGGTATCTGGGACCACCCGAGCTCACGGCGCAAGTGATGCGCGACAGTTGGTACATGACCGGCGACATTGCCTCGATCGACGCGGACGGGTTCATCCGCATCACCGATCGGCTATCGCGGTTCAGCAAGATCGGCGGCGAAATGGTCCCGCATGTAAAAATCGAGGAAGAGATCAATACCATATTGGGCAACGCGGCCTCCGTCGTGACGGCCGTTCCCGACGAGCACAGGGGAGAAAAGCTGGTCGTCTTTTACAGCCAAAACGGCATCAGCGCCGATGAACTTTGGAACAGGCTCAATCAATCGGAACTGCCTAAATTATGGATTCCAAAACGCGAGAATTTCTTTGCCATCCCCGCCATTCCTGTTTTAGGATCGGGCAAGGTGGATTTGAAACGGGTGAAGGCGCTGGCCATCGAGATGGCCGGCGCGTGAAGGTTTGGAATATTTTCGCGCCAAGACGCCAAGGCTCAGAGCGTCTGGCTAAAGTCCAATCCGCCGATGTGCTGAATAGGTTGGCCGATATACTTCTGGAGCTCGTAGAACACCTGATAGCAAAATGGCGTGTCATCAAAAAGAAGGCAGCCGATGTACAAACCCGCTTCATGCTCCATAACTAAAAAACACTTTGGATGGCGGGTGGGTGATGCCCTGCCCGGCCAGTTTACGCCCTTCAGAATGCCGATTTCGCCTTTCGCGTGTCGCTTCTCTTTTCCGGCAAGCCACGCCCACATTGGAGGCCAGCTGCGATGGCCTTGACAACTCATTAGCGGATGGTCTCGCAGTTCCATAACTATCTCTAACCTATAAAGCTTCGCGGCTATGTCAAGACGCCATTCACGTTTGCCTCGCTGTAGCCGCGCGCATCCGTCACTTCAGGCAGTCCAAGATTTCTTCCCGCAGTTTCAGCAGTAGCGCTTCGACTTCTTTGGGGCTCCAATCCTTCTCTCGTCTTTCAGCCTGTGCAACATACCTGTCCAGAATCGGCTCGATCAACAAGACGTTCATGACTTGGGCCACCTCCTTTACGCTTACGCGCTCCCGAGTTCCGGGTTTCGGGTTTCGAGTCAAACCCGAGACCCGAGATGCTGAGACCCGACACGTCGGGCGAGCGAAACCTATGCATCGACGCGCCAGCACCTCGACCCACGTCTTAAGCTTTTTTGGCCAACCTACTCAGGGTTCGCCGAACAGTCTTGCCGTGTTGTCGTGGAGCAGTTTCTTCTTTTGCGCCTCTGAGAGGTCTTTGCGCGCGAGAATTTCCAGCGCGGCATTCTCGCGGCCTTCGCCGTGCGGGAAGTCGGACGAAAACAGCACGTGATCTTCGCCGATAAGCCCGAACAAGAGACCGAGCAGGCTATCGTCGGCTTCCGCGGCCACGAAAATTCGGCCCGACTTGACGTATTCTTTCATGCTCGCCCGCGGCAGCTCTGCCGCATCGGGCATGCTGAGCCCGAACGGGTGGCCGCCGCGGTCGAGCGGCAGGTAGTGGTCCATTCTGGAAACCATGTAGAAAATCCACTCGGCGCCGAATTCGAGGAACGCCACTTTTAGATCCGGGTAGCGGTCCAACATTCGATGACCGACGATCGCCATGAAGGCGAGCTGCGCCGGCAGCGACATCCCGATAATGTGGCCGTCGTAAATCGAGCGGCCAAGCCGCGCGAGCGGCGGGTAGCTCATTCCCATGTGGACGCAGAGCGGCAAGTTGGCGCGGCTAAATTCATCCCAAACCGGAAGAAACATCGGATCCGAAAGCAGCCGCTCGCCGGCCGTGCCGAAGACGACTGCGCCGCGCGCGCCGAGCCGCTGCATCTCGTCGATGGCCGCGAACGCCTGGCGCTGGTCATTGAGCGGCAACAGACCCGACCATTTGAGCCGCCGCGGCGCGGCCTGGCATTGACCGGCGACGAAGCGATTGTAAGCGCGGAAGAGCGCCGCTTCGAATCCAGGATCGGTGGTCATATGGGCGTAGAGCGTGCTCGGAAAAATCATTTGCGCATCGAACCCCATGCGGTCCATGTCGCGCAAGCGCGCTTGGGGATCGTTAAGCGTCATGCTGTCGATGGAGCAGTGTTCGCGCCGGCTGTCCGCGCCGAATTCCGCCAGTACGTTTCGCGGTGTGTTCGCCTGCTGCGCGCCGGGACCCACGGCATGCGGCTCCACGGAACCCTCGATCAGCCAGCCGGCATTATAATTTCCCAATCCGGAATCATCATGCACGGTGACCGGCCGCGGGCGGCGCGCGCGATAGGGCCCGGGAAGGTCCTCCCACATTCTCGGATGAATCGAACCATGGGCGTCGGCGTCGAAGACGCGATAAGCGTGCAACATTGTCGGCCCTCTCTTAGACGAAACCATACGCCATAAGCCATGTGCCATAAGGCGGCATCGTTACTCTCCTTGTCTGCCCTTAACGACTCTGTACGCCGGCGGCCTTGGCCGTGTGAATCGCAATCGCATCCATGAGAGCCGGAGACAAACAGTCGTAAGGCTCCAGGCCGATTTCTTTTAACCTGGCCCTTACCGCCCCCATGTTATTGGGGTTCGCGCCCGATTCTATGATGGAGGAAACAAAAGCCGCGAACTCTGGTGGTGCCCAGCCTTCCTCGTCCGATAGCTCGGTGTGGATAAAGTCAAACCCGTAGAACGGATGACTTTTATTCTCGATCCGCCCGTACATGTGAACGCCGCATTGCTTGCAGGCATGTCGCTGAATGGCCGCCTTAGGATCTACAACCTGGAGCTTTTCGCCATTTCTCATTACCGTGAGATTTTCACGCGGCACCACGGCGACCTGTGAGAACGATGCTCCTTTCGGTTTCCAGCACTTCGTACAACCGCATACGTGATTGTGCGCGCATTGTCCCTTGATCCCGACCGCCACCCGGTGGTCCGCGCAGCGGCAGAGCAATGTCCCGCCGGCAAAGTTCTCGGCTCTGGGTTTGAGTCCACGATCGACTGCAGGATGTATCCCAACTTGACTCGCCATAATCAATCCTCCTTCTGACAATAAGTACTGTCTTACGGGCCGTCCCCATTGTTTCGGGTTCCGAGTTTCGCGTTTCGAGTTCAAACCCGAGACCCGAAACACGAGACCCGAGACGTTGAGCGAAGCGAACCCGCCTTTTCGCTTATAAGACCCACCTAGCGAAGATGTCAACTTCCGAGCGTCATTCTGAGCGAAGAATCCTTCTTTCTTCCATTCAATGCTCACTACCTCGCTTCGAAACGGTTGATCAGCTATGCTTGCCATGGTACAAGCGTTCGACTTGGGAGGTATGTGATGGATTTTGGCAAACTCGCAGACAAATCGCTTCAAGGAGAAATTCCCGACCGCGAAGAAATGATGGCCGTGCTCAATGCGTTGGATGAGGAGCTGCCGGAGCTTCTAAGCGCGGCCTTCAAGGTTCGCCATCGCTACTACGGCAAGCGAGTTCAAATCCACGTGCTTCAGAACGCCAAGAGCGGTCTCTGCCCCGAGGACTGCCACTACTGTTCTCAGTCTTCCGTTTCCGAAGCGCCCATCGATCGCTACCCGTTTCTCTCCAAGGAAAAACTTATAGAAGCCGCAAAGCGCGCCAAGGAAGCGGGCGCCGTGAGATTCTGCATCGTCAACAGCGGCCGTGGCCCGACAAACAAGGAGATTCAAGAGATCGCCGAAGCCGCGCGGGAGATCCGAAGCGTAGTGGGGATCAACATCTGCTGCTCTCTCGGCTTGATGAACGTCGAGAAAGCTCGCGCCCTGAAGGAAGCCGGTGTCGGGCGCATCAATCACAATCTCAACACGAGCCGGCAGCATCATCCTGAAGTCGTGACCACCCATACTTACGATGATCGCGTGGAAACCATCGAAAACGTCAAGGCCGCGGGAGTTTCCACCTGCTCGGGTGGAATCATCGGAATGGGCCAGAGCGACGATGACATCATCGATCTCGCTTTGGCGTTACGCGCGATGGATATCGATTCGATTCCAGTCAATTTTTTGCATTCGATTCCCGGAACCCCGTTCGAAAATTTAAAGCAGCTAACGCCGCAGCGCTGCCTCAAGGCTCTCTGCCTTTTTCGCTTCGTCAACCCGAGCAAAGAAATTCGCGTCGCCGGCGGCCGCGAGGTGAACTTGCGCTCGCTTCAGCCGCTAAGCCTCTACCCCGCCAACTCGATTTTTGTCAATGGTTATCTGACCACACCCGGCCAGGAGGCCTCCGACGCGCACCGCATGATCGCCGACCTGGGCTTCGAGCTCGACCAGCCCGCCCCGATCTAGCCGTCGAGTACCCAACTACTCACAGCTAGACACTATACTCGATAGTCGCCGCCCTTCTTGCACTGGTGGTGTCGGGAGCGCGCCCGCTGTGCGGAAAGCTCGACTTCCCGAGCCGGCGAGTTCCCACACTTTTCGACATTCTTTTGCCACCCACCTCCTAGAAGACGGGTATGAGATTCGCACTGTTCAGGAGCTCCTCGGCCACACCGATGTAAGCACAACAATGGTGTACACACATGTGTTGAACCGAGGCGGACGAGCAGCTCACTTAATAGTTAGGCTCCCTTGCACCACGCCACCTTCACACTTGTCAGGTTTCTTCAACTTAACTATCATTGACCAGATCAGGCTAAAATGAACATGTCTCTTGATCCCTCACCCATCCTGCAAGCCGCCTTCGGTTTTTGGCAATCGAAAGTCTTACTGACTGCGGTCGAGATGGGACTCTTCACGAAGCTAGCCAATAACCGCCTCACTGGCACCGAGTTGGGTGCGGAATTGAAACTCCACCCGCGCGGCATCGCCGACTTTTTCGACGCGCTCGTTGCGATGAGATTTCTCGGCCGCGAAGGTGACGACGCGCAAGCGAAGTATTTCAACACACCGGAAGGCTCACTATTCCTCGACGAAGCCAGCCCGCGTTACATCGGGGGCATTTTGGTCATGCTCAACGCGCGGCTATTCAAATTCTGGAACGATCTTCCTGAGGCGCTGCGGACGGGTAGACCGCAGAACGAGATCAAGCATGGTCAGAAGGGCATGTTTGAAGAGCTTTACTCCGACCTGCCGAGGTTGGAACAATTCATGGGCGCGATGACGGGCCTTTCGCGAATGAACTTCGAGGCCTTCGCGGAAAAGTTTGATTTCTCCAGATTCCAAACGCTCTGTGACGTTGGCGGCGCGACCGGCTTGCTGAGCATCGAATGCGCGAAGAAGCATCCACACCTTAGGTGCATCAGCTTTGATCTGCCACCCGTCGAATCCATTGCGAAGAAGCACATCGCGGCTGCTGGCTTGAGCAGCCGCGTTGACACGGCGTCCGGTGATTTCTTTAAAAACCCACTCCCCAAGGCAGACATCATCACGATGGGCATGATTCTGCACGACTGGAATCTTGAAAAGAAGCTGCAGCTCATTCGCTCGGCCTACGACGCCCTGTCGCCCGGCGGCGCGCTCGTGGCCATCGAAGCCCTCATCGACGACGCCCGGCGCGAGAACGTCCAGGGCCTGCTGATGTCGCTGAACATGCTCATCGAATTTGGCGATGCATTTGATTACTCTGGCGCGGACTTCCGCAAATGGTGCAGCGAAGTCGGATTCAAACGCTTTGAAATCATCCACCTTGCGGGGCCATCGAGCGCGGCGGTGGCCTACAAATAGCCAGGAAGAATAACGTCGGACAAAAGAAAGATCGGCAACGACTTGTGTTACGGATTCAATCTCTTAGTGAAAACCCCAGACCGTTCGGCTGTGAAAAGTTATCGAGTCACCTCGACCGGTATTGGGTGCGAGAGGGTTAATTGGCTCAGCGGCATAACGTTAGGCGGGCGAGATGGCGGAGGCCAGAGAGAAGAAGACGGTAGAGATTCAGGATGCCAGTTGAAGCCTAACCCGCGGTTCAAGACTGATGTCGAAAACGCTCGCCTCAAAGGCTCGCTTTCCACGGATTAGCGGGATCGGGTTCATGCATGAGCAAGAATTAGATGTGGCGACCGCGTAGCGTTGGTAGAGTCATAGCCGAGCGGAGGCTCAGGTTCGCAGGACCTCGTAAGGGTGCCCGGGTTGTGTCTGTTAGATTCGGACAACCCGTTCGATCTCCTCGGCCCGAGCGCGGCGATCCGTGGTGGTGTCCGGTTGAGATTAGGGGTTTGGGCAAACATAGCCTCAGGCCGATTGCGGGCGAAGACTCACTCCAGGCACTCGTTCTAGCTTTCGAGTTTGTAACTCACGTGCTTCCCGCGGAGGCAGAGCGCGCCGGTGGGCGCCTGGAGTGGCTCGGGGAGCGAGAACGTCTGGTGTTCGCAAATATTCTTTCGGCTGGTCTGGCCAGAATAGCGCTACAGAATCTCATCGAGGGTCTCGCCAGTGCGATCGACGTGCTGGAAAACGGCAGTGCTCGGCGTACGAGAGCGGCAAAAAAGATCGTTCGCCAACTGAAGGCACTCGTCGCATCGGGCGGCCACACGTCGGATCCTCGGCGTATACCTGAACCGACTAGCAAGCGGCTGCAGCGGGCGCAACAAAAACACAGCCGCTCAGCCGCAACGCGTTAGACACGTGCCATGGTGCACCAACATTTTCATACGGTTCGAGTTCTCTGTCAGGGCTGTGGATGGTTCAGAAACATCGCTCATTCGGGATGCGCCGACGGCAAGAGAGCGCTTGTTTCGATATCTTCCTCGGCCGACCCTACTCATGTGTTGCACGCGAAAGTTGTGGAAGTATTGGAAGAGCGGCCACTTGAAGAGGTCTTGAAAGAGCATCCGGGTTACCGAGACCTCGTTGACGAAGCCCATCGAAAGGGCTTGTATCCGCTCATGAGAGAGTTTCAACCCTTACTCAACGGAAAGGCCTGTCCCAGGTGTAAATCGATCGGAAGGCTGGAACTCAATCAGATCTTGCATCTCGGTTCACATGTTCGCTACTAGTTACTGACACTCGGCGATTTCATATGAACCTTTCTATTCCCGCGGAACTTCTTTCCCCCAAGCAGCCGTGTAATCCGCATTTGTCTGACGCCTTATGGGAAAAGAAGACGCTAAATTTGTTCCGTGGCGTGATCGAATCTCGTGCTACGCAAATGAGCGCCGTGGAAATCGGCAACCACGTGCGCCGAATAGTAAAAGAGGAATTCAAACCGGGATTTTTTCTACCCTTTGCATTCGGTGCAATAGTACACCTCGACTCTACGCCACCTGCCATCTCAGACATAGCTAAACTTATCGATACAAAAGCAAGATGGCGCGATACGTGGCAATGGGTCATTGTCTGCGATAACAACCGGAAAAAAGCTTTTGGCGTTCATACCTGGCTGCATGGTTATTTAAGACCTGTGTACGAGGACTTACTCGCACAGCTCGAATCCGCAGGCTACAACTGCACGAGCCAAGATAGAGCCGTAGATAACCTTTTCGTTCAGCTCGAGAAATCCAGAGCACGATTGCTAAAGCTAAAAAATGCTCTGTTACTGGTGGCTGTAGTGATAGGTGTGGTACTGATTATCGGAAAGTTGTTCTTCGGCGGGTAAGTACGAATTCTAATTTTCGCTTGGAGGAGGATAACCATGAAATTCGGGGGTTTCCTGCATCTCAACATCCGGTGCTCACCGGAGGATATTCCCGCGATCGAGAAGTTCTACGGCGACGTGCTCGGCTTGAAGACTGGTTACCGTCCCAATTTCAAGTTCAGCGGGGTCTGGCTCTACGACGGCGACGACCCTATCATCCACGTCAGCGCGCGCTTCCCGCCGGGGTCGATCGTCAAAGACAAGCATAACGGCAGCGTGGACCACATCGCGTTCAAGGCTTCGGGCGCGGTCGAGTTTCGCAAGCACCTGAAGACGTTCGGCATCGATTTTGAGGAGCAGAACATCGAGAACGCGGGCTACCAGCTGTTCCTCTACGATCCCGTGGGCACCAAGATCGAGCTCAACTTCCTCAACGAGCACGTTGCCGACGCCGTGCCTCTCGGCACGACGGCCGAGGCGAACACGCGATAGCGGTAGCACCGGCTGTGGCGTGCTGACGCCTAACCCTCGCTTCAGACCGGTCGCTAAGAACAACCGCTGAGCTTTGCGTTGAGCGAGACGATAAACTGAACAGAGGAAGGACAATGCTATGAAGATCGACGGTGGCTGCCATTGCGGTTATATTACCTACGTCGCGGAAATCGATCCCGAGAAGGTTGGAATATGCCATTGCACGGATTGCCAGACGTTATCGGGTACCGCCTTCCGCACCAGTGTTCCCGCGGCAAAAGATGCGTTTAGCCTATCCGGCGGACCGCCCAAGATTTATGTAAAGACTGCCGAAAGCGGCAACAAACGCGCCCAGGCGTTCTGTCCCGAGTGCGGCACGCAGATCTACGCGGCGGACGCAACCGACCCTCAAGTCTTCAATATCCGCGTGGGCACCGCGCGTCAGCGAGCCGAGCTGCGGCCAAAGTCACAAGGCTGGTACCGATCGGCCCTCGACTGGGTCACGGATCTGGGCTCCATAAGGCAGTTTCCGAAACAACGGAGTAGTTAGGACCTCGGGAGACGGGTTAGTTCGGACGTTTAGGCACAGAATGAAGACAACGAAATGTCTCACTCACGGAGAACAAGCTATCGGCGGCCTATATTTCTATTAGCCACTCCTGATGGAGCCACATATATGAGCACTACTCATCGGAAATTCGGATTGTTCCGGCATGCCTCCCCATGCAAGCTCTATCCTCCGCATACGATGATCTTCAGGGAAGGTGACGAGGGACACGGGATGTATGCCATCAAGCGGGGGCAAGTAGCAATCCTTGTCGACGGCAAGGCCGTCGATACCTTGGGTGAGGAGGAAGTCTTCGGCGAAATGGCTCTCTTAGAGCACAAGACTCGTACGGCGTCGGTTGTGACACTTGAGGAGACCGAACTGGTCGAAATTGATGAACCTCAGTTCTATATTCTCGTTCGGCAGAACCCGCACTTCGCCTTGCAGTTAATGCAACTCCTGTCAGAGCGACTGCGGCGCGCCGATGCCCTCTACAAGGAAGCTGCAGTCAGGAGAGTAGTTGCCTGATCTCAGAGCGCCGTTTTTCCAGCAAGATAGAACGAAGGAGTGTTGCGTAATGGACGCCTCCTGGGAGGATGCGATCAGGCGTGGTGACGTCCAGATCGTCCGTGATCTTCTTGGACGCGGAACAGATGTCGATGCTCGCGATCGCTACGGACAGACGGCCATCATGCTGGCAGCACATGCCGGGCATCGCGAGGTCGTCGAAACACTAATTGCTCATCGGGCCAATCTGAACATCACTGCCAAGTTTGGGCTGAGCGCTTTGATGCTCGCCCTCATTGCCGGGCATG
>DASTOD010000363.1:0-2940 GCA_035762645.1 Binatia bacterium
AGGTGCTCCCCATGAAACGAATGGCGATGGCTGCGTGTACGGTATGGCTCGGGCTGATGCCGAGTTTATTATGGGCTCAGCCGGATTTTTATCGGGGTAAACTGATTACGCTAATTCAAGACAGCACACCGGGTGGGGTGGGCCAGCTCCGGACCCAGGCATTGATTCCTGTTCTGCAGAAGCACATTCCCGGTGAACCGAAAATCGTAGTCCAGTTTATGCCGGGCGGCGGCGGTAGAACGGCCGCCAATCACCTTTACAACAATGCGCCTCGCGACGGGTTGACGATCGCACGAGTCAGTAGTGGACTCGTAACCTCTGCGATTCTCGGTCTCCCGGGTGTTCAATACGACATTGATAAATTCATTTACCTGGGATCTGGTCACAACGAGGTGAACTATGTCTTTTTTTCACGAAGTCAACTCGGCTTGGATAACCTCAATAAGCTGAAAGCGGCTACAGGGTTGAGGATCGGCGGACAGTCGGTTGGCCACTCCAACTATGTGATCGCCAGACTTTTTGCGTGGCTGCTCGATCTTAAGGAGCCCAGGTTTGTGGTCGGCTTTTCCGGAGCGGAAATGGATGCCGCTCTCCTACGGGGCGAGTTAGACGCCCGCGCCAACAGTGCAGAAACGGTAGTTCAGCGGACTCCTCATTTCATTAATGAGCGACTCACGAACTTCCATGGCGTTGCCGAAATCCCGCACGGGTTTCGGTACGATCAGCCCACCTTTCGCGAGCTGCCCGCAGTGCATACTTTTGGCAGGACGGACAAGGAGAAAAGAGTGTTGGAGATGTTCGCTGCCTTCGGGCGGTTCAGCCAGGCTTTTGTCCTACCGCCTGGCACGTCGGAGGAGCGAGTGAGGGTTTTGAAGGATGCTTTCAGGAAGTCATGGAAGGATCCCGAGTTTCATAAAAATTGGAAGAAGATGACCAGTGCGGATGCTTCTCCTCTTATGCCCGAGGAGTTAGAGCGCCTAGTAACGAATATCCCACGAGATCCGGAAGACGTTAAGCTTTACAACAGAATCGCTGGAGCAGAGCCTTTGCCCAAACGATAAAAGGCGGCATGATCATGGTTCGATCTTGTGGTGCTCATGCCAAGTATCGCGCCCTGAGGAGGACCTCTCGTGAGCTACCAATTCATTGGTCGATCGATACCGCGAACCGATAACACTGAAAAGGTGACAGGTGAAGCGCGCTACACTTCGGATGTGCTGTTGCCTGGCGCGCTTTGGGGAAAGACGCTCCGCAGCCCCTACTCCCACGCGCGCATCAAGAGTATCGATGTGTCGCGCGCCGAGAAGGCCCCAGGCGTGCGCGCGGTGCTGACTGGAAACGATGTGCGGGGAATTCTCTACGGGCGGCGTTATCGCGATATTTCCGTGCTGGCACAGGATCGGGCTCGTTTCATGGGCGAGCGCGTCGCGGCCGTGGCGGCGGAGACCCTGGAGCAGGCTGAGAACGCTCTGGACCTGATCCAAGTCGAATACGAAGAACTTCCGGCAGTATTCGATCCGGAATCGGCCCTGCAGGAAGGCGCCCCGCTCATTCATCCCGAGGTGGGCAGTTACAAAGGACTACCGAAGCCGTTGGATCACCCGACCAATCGCTTCGTCCACGACGTGTTTACCCGCGGCGATCTCGAAGCCGGATTCGCGCAAGCCGATTTGATCGTCGACAATACGTTCACGGCGGCGCGCGTGCATCAATCGTTTATCGAGCCGCACTGTTGCCTGGTGTGGATCGACGATCAGGACCGGGTGCAGATATGGTCGCCCAACAAGGTGCCGCATGGCCTGAAACAGAGCATGGCCCAGGCGTTCGGCATTCCGAAAGAAAAGATCCGCGTGAACCCGGTGGCGATCGGCGGCGACTTCGGCGGCAAGGGGGCGCCGATCGATGAGCCGATCTGCTATATGCTCGCCGTGCGCAGCCGCCGGCCGGTCAAGATGGTGATGGAGTACCGAGAAGAATTTTTTGCCGGCGCGCCGCGGCATGCGGCAATCATGAAATTGAAGACCGGCGTCAAGCGCGACGGGACGATTGTCGCTCATCAAATGGATGCCTATCTCGACGCCGGAGCCTACGGTGGATTCAGGCCCGGCGCCGTCGTCGGCGGCATCGCGCACGCCGGCGGCTGTTACCGCGCCGAGCACGCGCGCATTTCGGTCTCGCGTGTCTACACAAACAATCTTCCCGGCGGGCAGATGCGCGCTCCGGGAGAGCCGCAAGGATTTTTCGCCGCGGAATCCCACATGGATTGCGTTGCGCGCAAGCTCGGCATGGATCCCTACGAGTTCCGCATGAAAAATCTCATGGAAGAGGGCGACATCACTTTGACCGGCGGCCACTATCGCGCCATTAAGGCCAAGGAGACGCTTAAGGCTGCTGCCAAAGCGGCGGGGTACTCAGCACCGAAGGGGAAATATATCGGGCGCGGCGTGGCGATGGGTTATCGCGGTCCAGGGGGCGGCACCACGTCGCTCAAAGTCGAGCTCGCCGCGGACGGCTCGATCGTGATCCAAACATCTTTCTTCGAACAAGGCACCGGCACGTACACAACGCTCAGGCAGATCGTCGCCGAGGAACTTGGCTGCGATCCCGAAGAGATTCAAGTTAAAACTCTGGACACGGACTCCGGTGTTTCTGCCGATACCGGGCTCGGCGGCAGCCGCGGCACTCGCGTGGCGAGCGGCGTGGCGTTCCAAGCGGTGCGCGCGGCCAAAGAGGAATTGCTAAATTTAGCGGAAGCCAAATTGGGTTGGGCGAAGAATGACCTGATTCTCAGCGGAAAAAAAATCGTCAACAGGAAAACCAAGAAGCAGCGACCCTGGAGTGAGCTATTGGCCCAAGCCGGCCGCTCGATCACGGGAGAGTCCGTCAATAAGGACGACGATCATTCTCCCGTGACCGCCTTTGCCGCTCAGGTCGCGGAAG
>DASTOD010000364.1:0-5660 GCA_035762645.1 Binatia bacterium
GTTGGCTGCCATGATGGCCTTGTAAAAATGATTGATATGCGCGGGCGTCGTCTGCGCCACATACACGTCGGGGTGCATCATACAAATCTGCGCGAGCTCCTTTCTGCGCTCCCGCTTGCCCTGCGACTCCCGGCCGAAAGCCGCCATCTTGGCATCCTGGCCGGCAAAGGAAGCCGTCGACGCCTGGCCGCCCGTGTTGGAATAGACCTGCGTGTCCAACACCAGAACATTGATGTCCATGCCGCTTGCCAGCATGCGACTCAGGCTCTGGAAGCCGATGTCGTACATGGCGCCGTCCCCACCGATCACCCACAATTTCCTATCTTGCCAACCCATTTGATCCCAGCGCGCGCGGATACCCATCGCGTCCGCCGGCGCGTTCTCGAACAACGAATTGGTCCACGGTACGAGGTAAGGATTGTACGGGTACGTCGAGCCGTAGACGGTATTGCAGCCGGTCGAGGCCACGATCCCGATCCGTTCCGGCTTATGCACGAACCCGGTCGCCGCCAGCATCATGCGAATGGCCGTCGCTTCGCCGCAGCCCATGCACGAGCCCGCTCCGCCGACGTAGAGCAACGCCGATTCCTCGGCTAGCATGAAGTCAGCCATGGCGCGCTCGTTAATGTAGCTCTTCGGTGTTGGCCCGATCTCGCGGAAGAAATTGAACGCGCTTCGGTAACGTGGAATGGTTTTTTGATCCTTCGCGACCATTTTCAGGGCATGATAATCCAGATCGTCGCACACCTGCACGCACTCGGCGCAGCCCTTGCACTTGGTCGGGTCGATAAAGATACCGAACAAAGCGCCCTCCTCGCCCTTTTTGCTCGGAACCTCATGATACTTCCGTGTGCGGACCCAGTGGGATCGCACCCACTCCCGTTCGCCTTCATCTTCAATCCGAGATAGCGCGCGTTCCACTTTTGAAGTTGGAATCGCTTTGCCGAGGATGGCGGTATCGGGGCACTCGGTCACGCAGGTCATGCAACCGACGCACCGATCGGCAATGAACCTCGGGATCTCAGGGGCGATGTAACTAAAATCGCGCAGCGCACCGGTGCCGGGCGGAATGAGACTGCGCGCCACTCCCAAGTCCGCCGGCAAAACCGCCGAGCCTTTGCCCTCCTGGTAGGCGCCGATAACGCGCCGGTTGAAGTCGTCGACGTAGCGGTCGAGATCGAGCTCAATCAGGTGTGAATCCGCAAAGGTCGCCTCATGCGTTTCCATCGCCGCGCCGGGCCGCTTGATGCCCGGAGCCGGCCGAGGTTCCTGAACCTCGGCTTCTAACGGATTAAAGATAGTCTCTTGCTCAGCCATATGGAGTCCTCGATTGTGTGCTATTCGCCCAGATGTCTCGCGATATCGGTCACAGAGAGAATGCCCACGGGACAGAGGCGACCGCCAGATGTCTCCATCACAACAAGTCGATGAATTCGTTTTGCGTGCAGGATATGTGCAGCCGAGTCGATATCGGTCTCGGGCGAGACACTGATCACGGGTTTGCTCATCAGGTGCGCGGCGGTCATGCCGGGCCAATGTCTCCAATAAGGCTGGACGAAGCGCGCGTTGACGAGATCCGTTCGTGAGATCACGCCGATGGCGTCACCGGCCTGATCGACAACAACCAAAGCACTGATGTCCTTTCCTTCCATGGTCCCGGCGACTTCCTCGACGGCTGTATCCGCAGTGCAAGTAATCACGCCATGGTGCATCCAGTCGCGTACGGTTTTTTTGCTCATACCGTGTTTCTCCTACGCCGCCGCGATGATGATTTCTCGCGGTATTTCAAAAACCTCGCTCCGTCCCCGCCGGACGGCCTCCAAGTTTTCTTTCACCACCTTTTCACCGCGCTTGCCGAAAAACTTCCGCAACGATTTCTCGACCGCTTCATACACTTGCTCATCCCTTAATCCGCGCTCCGTTACGAAAGGCGCCACGCGCAAGAAAACGCCCAGCAAAACAATCCCCTGCATTCGTTGGGTCAGTTGGGCATGGCTTGTAACCTCCTGGGCCACCTTGACGGCGTCCAGGGCAAACACCCGAATCTGATGGCGCCTGATGAAATCCCTGGTGTTGGCGGGGATGGATCCCCAGACCTGCAGAGGATTTTGACTTTGGTGCTGGACGAAGACGGTCCCTCCGGCGACTAGCCCACTGAGAGGATTTCCCAGATTGAAGGCATTGACATTATTGAGTGGCACGAAATCGACGTGCTGCAACTCCGCATGGGCGCGGATCGCTTCCTCCGCGACGCTGAGAAAATAGGTCGTCGGCAGGCCTTTTTTCTCGGATCCGTACATGGGATAGGCCTGCACACGAAGCCCGAACAGGTCGCCGACAATCGTCGCTATGACCTTGTTAGTCGTTACCGACCCATAACCGCCGATGGAATGGCCGCGCATGGAAAACGCCCCTCTGGGACGCACATCGGGCTCCTGCTCCGCCGCGAGAGCCAATGCATGCTCGATTCCAAGGACAAAAAATCTTTGGTCTCTGGCTTTGCGCAGGTGATTGAACACGGCGACAAAATCGCCGGGACGGATGTCTCGGCTGCCTAGGCCGGCCGCTCCGGAATAGACCGCCGGCAGGCGATCGATTTTCGGATAGCCCGGAACGCCCGAGAGTGCATCCGCGAAAGCCGACTTGATCTCGGCGGTGAGCGGATTCGACTGGGCTATCGGATTGTCCATGCGCTCGATAACCGCGATCGCTTTGAGGTGCTTCAGCGCGTCGACAATTTCCGGACCAGGAAAAGGCCGGAAGCAGGAGACATGGAGCGTGCCGACTTTGAGGCCTTCTTGCTCGCGAAGGTATTTTGCCGTAGCCGTTGCGGTTTCGAGCAGACTCCCCATGCCGACCAATGCGAGCTCGGCGTCGTCGAGAGCGTAGCCGTCGATAGTTCCGTAGCGGCGGCCGGTGAGCGAGGCGAACTCGCCCATCGCCCGATTGACGATCGCCGGCAGCCGATCGTAGAAATAACGCTGCGCGATTTTGCCTTTCATGTAACTGTCTTGGTTTTGCACGACGCCGCTCATCATCGGATGGCCAGGGTGCATGAGGTTCCGCAGCCGGTGCTTGCTGTTCGGATCGCCGACAAACTGCTTCATTAGCTCCGGCTCGGGAAGCCGTACGCTCTCGATCGTGTGCGTTGTGAGAAAACCATCTTGGATATTGAAGAAAGGCGTTTCGCTTTCTTCGGCGATGCGGCGGGCGATCAGCGCAAGGTCCGCCGCCTCCTGAACGTTGCGTGCGAATAGCATCCCCCAGCCACAGTCCGCCACTCCCATCACGTCATCGTGCCCGGCGTGAATGTTGAGTCCCTGAGATGTGAGCGCGCGGGCGCCGATATGAAAAACAACGGGTAGGCGCTTGCCGGCGATGACGTAAAGCACTTCCTTCATCAGGATCAATCCCTGACCCGACGTGAAATTCGCAACCCGCCCGCCGGCAAGCGCGAATCCTTCGCACGTGCTGGCCGAGCTATGCTCGGATTCCAATTCAAGGAAAGCGAGAGGCTCGCCCCAAAGATTCCGCTGGCCGTTGGCTACGGCCAACTGATAACCACCGCCCATGTTGGTAGAAGGAGTAATCGGGTAGGCGCAGGCTCCCTGCGTGATATGCGTTTCGACCCACACCACCGCTTCGGAACCATCCGCCGTAGCAGGAATGCCGGGAAACGGAACGGACGTCATCGCGGCTGCAGCTCCACGCGCCACGCAGCTCTGCACCAGCGCACTAGATCACGGGCCGTGTAAAGCGGGGTTAGATGCCCGCGAACGTCCACTACGGCCATCAGTGTAACGCTCGACACTGGCGGAGGACCCAACCAAGACGTCGCCGGAGAGTTTTCGACTTTTTCGACCGCGGGTGGCACCCCTTCCTTTCGGCAACTGACACTCTCATCAACGACTAGCTGGCTGATAACCGCTGTAGCGGATGTATTGACAACTTTTGGCATACCGATTTCCTTGACCGCAAAATCTACCTGGTGACTTTCGCAATGCGGATGCCAACAAAATCGCCAAAGCCCAGCACCACTCAAAGAGCGCTTTATTTTCAATAGTGCGAAGATCTCCCCATCGCCGAGTCAAAGTTGCGAATGATGACGTCGCTTAGTCGGTAGGCGACTGAATTGACCAGTGCGGAAGGGTGAATCGCAATGTCAGGAAGGCGATCTTACTTCCATCCCATTGTGGCCATCTTCCGTCTAAGAAAGGCAATTTGCGTGGAGAGAGGCAGGTCCTTCGGGCAAACGTCATGGCAACCAAGCAGCGACATGCAGCCGAAAACACCGTTGTCGTTGCCGATCATTTCGTAGTAGTCTCCATCGCTCCATCGAAAAAGGGTCATGCCTTCGGCTTCTTCGATCTCAAAGGTCTGCATGTGCGGCGCCCGCTCGCGTTCCTGCGGATTGTAGCGCAGGACGCTGATCTTCAGTTGACGACAGGGGACGGCATTTTTCATTGCACACCTTCGATCATTTCGTCGATCCGCTCGTTCTTGCCGCGGAAGCGTTGAGGCAGAAGATGCTGGTAGAATTCGCAGGAGTGCGAAATCACGCAAAGATCAGCGGGCCGTTAGATTTCGTATAAATACCACTCATTATAGCGGTCAAAGTGGTAGCACAGAAGTCCGGAAGATTCACAGCCGTTTGCGATCGAGCCAGATCAGGAAACCAGTCATGACGATCACCAATGGGACAATCACAAGCCATGGGTCGACACCAAGTAATGCTGGAAACGTCAACTTGCCATAGTCACCGAGTTTTAGCACATTCTCTTCAATGAACGGATAAACTTCAGAGTAAAGAGCCGCGCCGATCAAGATACCGAGAATGCCGCGAAATAAACCATCTAAACGGCCTTCACCGAAGGCCGCGACACAGGTACCGGGTCAGAAGCCCAAGAGCAACATGCCGACGCCGAAGATCAGGCCGCCGAGAATGTTGGCGCCCAGCAGGGTCGGCTTGATGTGCAAATTAACGATACCCAAATCGTGTAGGACATAAACGCCCACCATGCCCGACAGGATTGCCGCGAACATAACCTTCTGTACGGTAAGATCGCTCCAGCGAAAAAACGAAACGATCTTCTGA
The DNA here is from genome assembly GCA_035762645.1 of Binatia bacterium. GTDB lineage: Bacteria > Desulfobacterota > Binatia > UBA9968 > UBA9968 > DASTOD01. The sequence goes on from DASTOD010000364.1 coordinate 5,096, forward strand.
TACTTCGTCACTTGAGCCTTCTGTAGAATAAAGCCAAAAGTTATACCCGTTACGAGTCCAAGGGCCAGCCTCGCGGGTCCGGTAATTTCTAACGGTCCCATCGTCAGACCCTCCTGAAAATCAAACGTGCCATGATCGTCCCTGATAACATCATCGCCACGAGAAAAATCCAACTGCTCACTGCCATTTGAAGCCCTCCACTGAGGGCGTGGCCGCTCGTTCAGCCGTCTGCCAGACGGGCGCCGAAGCCGACGAAGATGCCTCCGAGAATTCCCAAAGTCCAACGCTGAGCCCGGCTCGTGCCGAATCGACTTACCCACATTTCGGGGAGTTGCCCGGTGAACTCCACAGCTCTCTGGCTCAGACGCGCCGCTAAATAAGCTCCGATAGGAATGCCGAGGACCAGCATGAACTGCCAATCCACAATCGGCTTCACCTTTTGCCAGTAAGCATTGGCGGCGACATGTTCTGGAGCAACAATACCCACCAACATGCCTGCGGCCCGTGAAAACGTTGTTGACACCGAGAGGTAATAATCGGCTGTGTAGAATGCAGCCATGTTGAG
>DASTOD010000365.1:0-8640 GCA_035762645.1 Binatia bacterium
ACCTCCGCCGGTTTTTTGCAACACGGTTTGGACAGGAACACCCCGGTCACGAGCAACAGAGAGATTGCCACTGGAAGGAGATTTAAGCCCGTCATAGATAAAAAAAACACGCTAAGATACTCTGAATTCCGCCGCCGAGCAAGCCCCAGGGATCGCCTATGCCGGGGCGCCTGCCTCGAAACCGCCATGAAAAGCGCAGCACGCAAGCTTTGGAGTCAGCCGGAATATTTGATATGTCATTGCATTGAAGCTTGCCCGGTCTTCCTCGAATCATGATGCCGCGTCGGATTCTTTGTTTCTATTTTGCAGCGATGCTCCTTTTGGCTGGATGCGACGCAGCGCCAAGCCACCTTGTCGCTTGCATTAAAGTGTGGCTTGGAGGATTCAGGCCGGTTGCCGGGGAGCGGGTCGAGAGGTTTTCAGGAAAAGTCCAAGAGGAGACCGCGCGCTGCCGGGGCGGGGACAAAGCGGTTGCGTCACGAGGTAGTCCTTGGGTGGACTGGCCGAGCTACTGGGCGACCGGCGACAGTCAAAGCAGGGCGCCGGAATCCTTCTCGCGGTTCAAACACTTGAGCCCGAATGGCCAGGGGATCGACGGCGCGCTCCTCGATCTCGAATACCAACGCATCGAGCTGATCAAATTCAATCTCTTTGATAACAGCGGGACATACAAACAATACGTGCAGGGGCATGGGGGCGTGCCCGGGTCCGCGCTAAAGCGTTGGGATGAGATGCGGCTCCCGAAAGATCATCTCAACTACCAGAGCGTCGGCGGCGATGGCGAGCAGGTTTGTAGCGGCGAGCTCATTCGGTTTCGCCACCTGACCGGCATCTGTAACGATATTCGAAATCCGCTGATGGGCTCCACGGGCCAGCGCTTTGCGCGAAACGTTCAATTCGAAGCTACCTTCCCCGAGCTGGGGCAAAACCAGCTGGCCAAGAACCGCCACGGCGATCGTCTCGGGCTATTGCAGCCCGATCCGCAAGTGATCAGCCGCAGGCTCTTCACCCGTTTACAGTCTGATCCCGATAAGTGCCTTGAGGGTCGCGGTTTGCCCGGCGCCTCTGCCGCTGGGCGGTGCGATTACAAGAAGGCACCGTTTTTCAACGTGCTGGCAGCTTTCTGGATTCAGTTCATGACTCACGACTGGTTTTCGCATCTTGTCGAGGGGCGCAACGCCGCAGCAATGATGCCGGCGGGCTGCGCGACGAACCCGGCTGGCGGAGTCGCCAAACCTCTCTCTCCGGACGCGATCGCAAAGCTCGGCTGCCGGCCTGGTGACGGCATCGACAAGAGCATTGTGGCGGAAGAAGGCGATCCGGTGGCCTTCACACACGAAGGTAAAGAATATCTTTCCCGCGCCTATAAGACGTCGCGCAATACCGTGACCGCGTGGTGGGACGCCTCGCAGATTTACGGCTTCGATGATAGCTCACGCCATCGGGTCAAGCGCGATCCCCAAGATCCGGCGAGGCTGTTGCTGGTTCCGGTGAGCCGGCGCGCGGGCGCCGCCGACCGCCAGGGTTATTTGCCGGTGTTCGAGCCCGCGGATCCGATCCATCCGCAGTGGTCCGGCCAGGAGGCGACCGCGTTTCCCGACAACTGGACCATCGGTTTGAGCCTTTACCACAATGTCTTTGCCCGCGAACACAATCTGTTCGTCGACGCATTCCGCCAGCAAACCGCGGCGACGCCCGACGGCGATTCCGGCTTGCGCGATCCCGCGCATCCGGACGCGGTGATTCGCTATAGAGACGTCACGGCGGCCACTTTGTTCGAAGTCGCGCGGCTTGTGATCGCCGCCGAGATCGCCAAGATCCACACGACGGAATGGACGCCGCAGCTTCTCTACAACGAGCCGCTCTATCTCGGCATGAATGCCAACTGGCACGGATTGTTTCGAGGCCGTGGCTCCGTGGAGGCCGCGCTCGAAAAAATCGTCGTCAGTAAATTCGGCAAAACGAACGACGCCAAAAAAGCCGGGCAATGGTATTCCGTTTTTGCTTCCGGACCGGGGATTTTCGGACTGGGTAGCCGGGTTTATTCCGACGACGCGATTTTTGCTAAATATGACCCCAAGAAGACCGACATCTGGACTCTCAAAAACCCGGATCATATCAACGGTGGCATCAATCACTTCGGCTCGCCTTTCAATTTCCCGGAGGAGTTCGTAACCGTCTACCGCTTGCATCCGCTCGTCCCCGATCTCATCGAGTATCGCGAATGGGATAAGGATCCGAACCTGATTCGCGGCAAGATCCCGGTGGTGGAGACCTTTCGTGGACGAGCGACGGAGGCGATGCGTGAGCGAAGTCTTGCGAACTGGGCGATTTCGATGGGCCGCCAGCAGCTCGGCCTGCTGACGCTCCAGAATCACCCTCTTTTTCTGCAGAACCTGGAGCTGCCGCGATTGCGCACGGAAACGGGAAAGATCGATGTCGCCGCGCTCGACTTGATCCGGGACCGAGAGCGCGGCGTGCCGCGATTCAATGAATTTCGCCGCCAATACGGGCTCAAGCAATTGACCAGGTTCGACGACTTTATCGACCCGCGATTGCCCAAGGGATCGCCCGAGCGGGCGGAGCAAGAGGGGCTGATCGCGCTGCTGCGCGAGGTATATGGGCAGCATCGATGCGACGCATCCAAGGTGATCACGGCCGTGCAGCTCAACGCCGACGGCACGCCCATCAATGACTGTCTCGGCCATCCGAACGGCAGCCTGATCGACAACATCGAAGACGTCGACACGGTGGTCGGCTGGCTTGCGGAATTCAGCCGTCCGCACGGCTTCGCCATTTCCGAGACTCAGTTCCAAGTTTTCATCTTGAACGCGTCGCGGCGACTTTTCAGTGACCGGTTTTTCACCTCGAGCTTTCGTCCCGAGTTCTATACCCATCTAGGTATCGAGTGGGTCAACAACAACGGACCCGGCCGCAAGATGATGGAGAAAGGGCGGCCGAACGGCCACGTGGCAGAAGTTTCGCCGCTGAAGCGCGTGCTCCTCAGGACGATTCCCGAACTGACGCCGGAACTGGAGGGCGTCATAAACGTTTTCGATCCTTGGGCCCGTGATCGCGGGGAGTATTATTCTTTGGACTGGAAACCGCGCAAAGGCGCCGAGGCCGACCCGGCCTTTAAGTAGCGGTGTATGAAGTGCGGGGCTCCTCTTTCCGTCCGGCGATGGCCGAATCCAGAGATTCCTAATTCAAAACTCGGGAGACAGTAGGGGCAATGCCTGCCGCATTATCTCGCCGCGGGAATTGCCGTCAGCCTCGGAATGGTGGCGATCTACTACGCGCTCGATCGCGGCAAAGTAACCGTTGTGATTCCGATCAGCTGCACAGGGCCTCTGTTTGCGCTCACGCTGAGCGCCTTCTTTCTCAGGGACGTCGAGCGCGTGACGCTGAAGATCGTCTTCGGCGCCGCCATGATCATCGCCGGCGTGCTGCTGATCACGCTCTGGAAGTGAATCAAGATGGTGACGTGGTGACAGATTTCTCCGAGTGAAGGCCCGCGCCGTTCTTGGTGCATGCCGCGATTCTGCCCGCTCGAAACTCATTTGGCAAGGAAAAGCAGACGTTTCCCTTTACGGTGACCAAGCTCCGGTTGACGCCTGTGAGGTCGTGTGGGACGATGCGCGCTAAGCTTGTTTTTGGCGGTTGAATTGCAGGCTATCTCTCTCTGGATCAAGATCCCGTACACGCTTTTTGTCATCGTTCTCGTGCCGGTCTATTGGATTCGGTACGGTCCGGCGAATTTTCTCTGGTTCTCGGACGTGGGGCTGTTTGGGACGCTTGTAGCCCTCTGGCTAGAAAGCCGGTTTCTTCTCAGCATGATGGCGACTGGCGTTTTGCTTTTCGATATCGTGTGGAACCTCATTTTTTTCCCCAAACTGTTGCTTGACGCCGGCCCGGAAGGCGTAGTGGGTTACATGTTCGATCCTGAGATTGCGCTTCCTATTCGAGCGCTCTCCTTGTTTCATGTTGCGCTTCCCATTATTCAGCTATGGTCTCTAAGGAAGATGGGCTACGATGTTCGCGCCTGGAAATATCAGTCTCTTCTGGGCTGCATCATTCTTGCCCTGACCTATAGTGTCAGCAGTCCTGAAAAGAACATCAACTGGGTGTTTGGCGTGATCGAGGCGCCCCAAAAATGGCTGCCCGCTCCTTTGTACCTTGCCGCGCTCATGGGTATCTATCCGATTCTGGTTTGCTTTCCCACTCACTTAGTTCTGAAGAGGCTATTTTATCAGAGTGAAATTGAAGTTGACCGACGTGCTAAGGCCAGATGAGATAGTAGTGGGCTCTAGGAAACACGGATGCACCTGACCGAGGAAGAGATCAAAAACGGTTTCTGGTGTCCGCGGCCGGATTTCCCTCCGGCACCAATTTCCGATATCGAGGAATACACGGGAACAGATAAATTGAACCTGGTTTGCACCCAACTCGACAGCACGTCCTCAAATCAAAAGAGACTCGTAAAGGAATGGGTGCAAACACTTCGCGGCCTAAAGCAAGTTCGCTTCCTATGGTTCAATTCACGGGTTAGCCAAGAGCTCTTCGATGCCGCGTGTCAAATCGAAGGCCTTAAGGGACTATATATCAAGTGGAGCGGTATCAAAGACATTTCGGCGCTGAAGGCCGCAGAGCAACTGCAGTTTCTATCGATTGGAAGCTCGCCGGGGATTCAAAACGTCGAAGTCCTGAGTGATCTGCGCCAGCTCATAGTGCTAGAGCTCGAGAACATCAAGAAACTGAGACAGCTCGAGGTGCTCGGAAATTTAACTCAGCTTGAAGCGTTGGCGGTAACGGGTAGTACTTGGACGAAGCAGATCGTGGAGAGCCTCTCGCCCATAAGCCGCCTTTCCAGCCTGCGCTATCTCTTGATCAGTCTCCGGTCTTTAGATCGCACGCTCCTCCCGCTACGCGAGCTCACATCGCTGGTCAACCTATTGACTGCCTATTGGTGGCCAATCGAAGATTTCAAGCTCCTCCGGGAGTCACTCCCGAACTTGAAGTTTGGGACGGTCTTCCACGAGGAACTCATTGAGCAATTTGGCAAGCGCTGAAGGAAGGAGACCACCGACTACCGACCACCGACTACGTGGTCTGTCGTCTGTAGTCTGTCGTCGTTTTCTCCGCCGGGGCCATCGACCCGGAAGGGCTCACCGATTGGAGATCGCTGTTTCATCATGAATAATCCGCGCTAGATGGTGAGCCTCACCCTGCTAACTCGTAAGACACTAAAAAGACCGCCTTTCTTCAGCTGCAGTCGTAATCGCTCAAGCCGACGTCGAGAGCTTGCCTTTCGATCATAGGTGCTGAACGTGCCGTGAATCTCTCCCCGGCTCTCAAGCACATACCACCCATGTCCAAGGCCGACCGATGCGTTGAGTCGCGCAAGCCGTCTCAGGGGGTTAGGACCGGTGCGATGTCGGGCGGTATAGCTAAACGACCAGCGCGGCCTTTTAAGTCTTCTGTGTATGGCTAGGATCCGCGAAAAGCGCGCACTGCGTCGCTTGGGGCGGCGAGTGCGCACCACGCAAAAAGGCTCGATCCAAATGGTGTCTGGACCGACTTTCGCGCTCAGGTCCAGTTCGGCGCAGCCGACCCGGTCAAATGCTTCAATTTGAAAGGTTTTGCTCACTGCAGCTGAGAAGGCACGCCTTGACTCGCGTGGCATCGTGGCCACCGAACCCGGCACGCTGACAACGCGAACCCAGTCGCCAACTCGCAAATCACGACCTGCAGCATCAATCGGTGCGTAGGTGGTTATTCGAGGCATCTAAACGTTACGTAAGCACACCAGACGCGCCAGCGGGCCGCGGACTGTGGGGACAAACGGCGCGTCGTTTACGCGGCCGGAAGACGGCTTACTTCCGGCGCGCTCTCAAGACATCACGCGCGAAGCTGCGGACGGCGCGCAAGTTACTCGCGAGCCGCCTCAGATACGACCACTTCTCCTCAGCGGCCCGTTCTCGGACTTCGGCTGCGAGCCAATCCAGGAAGGAAGGGCCAGCGCGCTCTGGCCGTTGCGCTTCGTTGCCTGCGTGGTTCCACCACACGATTGGGCATTCACCATCTTCCAGCGCCGAGGTATCAAAGCAGCACAAGTCGCTGCCGCTGTCACTGAAAGCGATCAGGTGTGGCGGCAGGAGCGGATAGCCGTTGTGCCGCGCGTCGAGATTGATCCCGACGATGTTCATCGTCGGTGGCTCCACCGTCCTGACGCTGTAAATGTCGAGCGGACCGTCTGGGAAGTCGCCGAACTCCAGCTGGAACCAACGGTAGCTGTCGGGAAACCGGCATCCCAGGGCTCGCTCGGCAGCCGAGATCTCTTCCGGGGTCGCGGGTTCGGGGCTTGCCTTCCGACCCTGCGAGCGTGCGTGCTCACCGAAGAGGCGGGCTACGTCGCGATATCGTTTAGTCGGTGTCTCCATGTCGGTTCTCCAGACGATGGCTAACGACTGGCATCACTGGGCCGCGATGGCCAATTGCGAGAAACCAAGTCAACCATGATCGCGGCTCCTGGGCTTACCTTCGTTGGGCCGCACTTTGTCAACTGCATTTCCTTTTGGCATACTCCAACTTCAACCGCTGTGCAGGAGTCAGCCTGTTCTCGTGTTGCGCCAGGATGCGAACTACTCTGTGGTAATCTTTGGATCGAAATGCCTCATTGGCCTCCTCTATGGCTGTGCGGTATCGCCACTCTGCTAATTCGGATCGCTCGCTTAGCCTTAACCTTGACGCCTCTTTATCTATCAGCATTTTAACTTCGGCACGGATGGTGAAATCACCTCTCAGGACTTCTTCGGCGCACTCCCTCAGAGCGGCTGCCCAGGCTGATAACTGAGCGAGCTGATCTCCGATCTCTAATCCATCATACAGATCAGGCCTCCTTAGCTTCACAATCGGCCAGAGTGGGAAACTATCCCGCGGGCGGAAAATTGGTTTTCGTCTAGGCGCAAGCAGCACATCTACACCGTATCCCCAGTTGATGCCTTCCACCTCCACAAGTGTCGTTGCGTTGCGGTAGCGTACCTGGAACTGGTTCACATCGCGCTGTCTGGGCAATGGCTGCTCTCGGAATCCGAATTCTACGACAAGAAAATGAAACTCCTGACGTGCGCATCGGAGGAACTCTTCGAGCGTCGGGTTCGATATCGGTGCCATCTGCTTACCGATGTGGCCTAAGGGTTTGCGGGAGCGGCTCCGAGGATCCTTCAGCAGAAGGCCAGCGTTTTTGTTGTCCGCTCGAGGCCGTTATTAAACGCGTTTTCCAATACACGATGTATGCGGGCACAGATCATTTCTTACTCGGCTTCCCGAACTTTCTTTTCAGGCGCTGGTAGTAGCGTCTTTGCGAGCGTTCCAGCAATTTTGGGTCCTCGGCAACCCGGCGTTTTGGCGCATCAACGCGCGTGGCGGTGATCACTCTGATCGTGAGAACGTCTCCAGTCTTGAGCTTTCGATCTTGCCATTTTAAATGTTCGCCCACGGCGTCGGCCGTGGCTCTATACCCCCCGAGACTAAAGCTGAGCTCGCGGTCCCACTTACCCGTTGCAGGGGCACGGCGGCGCACCCACGTTGTCATAGCTGTGAGCACGCCGTCAGAACCGACGCCGGCGCGAGCAAGCCTCTTACGGTTTAAAAATACATCGAAGGCGATCATGATCCTCCTTGATACACCAGTGGCCTGAGCAAGTTATCCTTTCCGACAGTCCATAAATGGTCAATCCAGTGTGTGCTTCAAATCTTTGCTTGGGTAGCTAATACGGCGAGTGACGACGGCACCTGCCCTCATCGCGCTTCATGCCGAGCCAGCAGCTCCGCGATCTCATGAAGGCCGGCTTTCTCCGCCATCTCGCGTGGCGTTTCGCCGTCGTCGATTCGTGTCCGGAGGAGCGGGTCCGCGCCGGCTTGGAGCAGAAACTCGACCGCCTGTAGGTTGTGTTCGCCCACAGCCATATGCAGCGGCGTATAGTCGTTGATACCGCGTTGGTTGGGATCGGACTTAAAAGCGACCAGCAGTCTCAGGATCTCCAACACGTCCGGTCGTCCAGGTGATTCAGGCGCCGGCCGACCGCAAGACAATGCCGCGATCAACGGCGGAAATCCGGCATGATCGGTAGGATTGGGATCGGCGCCGATCTCGAGCAACGTGCGGATGAAGGGTAATGGGCTGTGGTAAATCGCGTATTCGAGGCACGAACCGATTGTCATCGGCATCATCCTGCCGTTCGGTATGCTGGCTGGGTCATCGACCGCGGCGCGCAACGCGGCAAGATCGCCGGCGCGAAAAGCCACGTCGATCTTTTTAAACTTCTCATATTCCGCGCATCGCTCAGCTGACGTCATCTCGGGGCTTCAATTCTGCGGCTAACTCCAGCATGCCGCGCTCCACGGCAAGATCATAGGCTGTCTTGCCAGCGAACCCGGGAGCGCCGGTTCCCCGCAATGAGAGATCCGCTCCAGCTTTCGCGAGAAGGCGGGCGACTTCCGCATGCCCGGCAATGAGGGCGAGCATCAAAGCGCTCAGTCCAAACTTGGCAGTAATGTTCAGATTGGCTGGATGAGCAATCAGTGTTTCGACGACCTCGCGATGACCCGCATGTGCTGCCAGCATAAGAGCCGTCTGCC
>DASTOD010000366.1:0-2289 GCA_035762645.1 Binatia bacterium
AGCCGCCGCACGAGGATAATCGTTTTCTGGTCTATCTGCGCTCCGGCATGATTTGGGACCAACTCGAGAAGGCCGGTGTCCCGGGTGTGTGCGGGGTCTGGTGTCCGCCTGAGGCCGGTAATCGTTTGATGACCGTGCTGGCGCTCAAGACGCAATACTTCGGTCACGCCAAGCAGGCAGGGTTGATCGCCTCGCAGTGCGGCGGCGGCATCGACATGAACCGGCTGACGGTGGTCGTGGACGACCATGTGGACGTTACCAGTATTCAAGACGTCGTTTGGGCGATCGCCGCGCGCTCCGACCCCGAGCGTAGCGTCGAAATTATCAAAGACACCAAGGGTAGTCGGATCGACATGGCCATCGCACCGGATCAGCGCGAGTTGAACGCCAACTCGCGGATGATCATCGATGCCACCACGCCGTTTACATGGAAGAATCATCCGCTGGCGGGCGATATCATCAGCACGCCGGAGCGCACCCGAAAGATTCTCAAGCGCTGGGGATGGCTGCTGAAGTAAACCCCCATCGTTAATGTTGGCGCGCGATTCACAGACTTTGAAAACCCTCTCCCTCTGGGAGAGGGCAAGGGTGAGGGCAATCTCGCATGACCCAGTCACCCTCACCTCAATCCTCTCCCAAAGGGAGAGGAGGTAATTCAGGAAAACCTAGGAATAAGCTTTAACGATAGGTAAAGAAACTGACATGGCGATTGGACAATCGATCAGCATGGTAGACTCGCAAGTGAGGGTGACCGGTAGCATCGACTATACGTTGAATTTCGAGCTGCCCAGAATGCTCCATGCGTGCGTGCTTCATAGTCCCCATGCGCACGCGCGGATTGTCAAAATCGATACCTCGAAAGCGGAAAGGCTTCCCGGCGTCGCCGCGGTCCTGACGCGCGAAGATCTGACCGGCGATCACATCGACCCCTATTTCGGCCTGATCATTCAAGACCAGACACCGGTAGCGCTGGACCGGGTCCGCTTTGTCGGCGAGACCGTGGCCGCGGTCGCCGCCGTAGACGCGGATACGGCGGCCGAAGCGGTGGAACTCATTACTGTCGAATACGAAGAGCTAGAGGCGGTATTTGACCCGGAGGAGGCGCTAAAGCCAGGAGCGCCGATTCTGCATCCAGGTCCGAGGCGCATCATAGCCGGGCGGCCGGATGTGGCGGCGCGATCTCTGGAAGGAACCAATATCGTGCACCTGTTCAAGCAGCGCAAAGGTGACATGACCCGGGGCTTCGGTGCTTCGGACGAGATTTTCGAGAACTCGTTTTCTTCCCCTTCGGTTAATCACCTTGCGCTTGAACCGCATGTGACGGTAGCGCAGGTCAGCGGCAGCCGGATTACCGTCTGGACCTGCAGCCAGAATCCCCATGTCGTCCAGCGCCAGCTCGCAGGAATTTTCAAAGTTCCGATTGCCGATGTGCGAATTATCGTTTCTACTCTTGGCGGCGGCTTCGGCGGCAAGCTCAATTCCAAAATGGAGCCGGCCGCGGTCCTGCTGGCCCAGAAAACCGGCAGGCCCGTGCGCATGGTGGCGCGACGCGCGGAGTGTTTTCTTCTCGGCGTTCAGCATGAGTGCAAGATCAAACTCAAGACCGGCGTGAAAGCCGATGGCACCCTGGTCGCCGTCGAAGCGCATTGCTATTACAATTCCGGCGCCTACGGGGATACCACGCCGAATTTGATTACCCGCGGGTACGCGGCCATCGGACCCTACCGGGTGCCCCATCTGCACATGGATTCCTATGGCGTATACACCAATACGCCGCCATCCGCGGCGTTTCGGGGTTACGGCATCACTCAGGTGGCTTGGGCCCATGAAACGCAGATGGACATCATCGCGGACGCGCTCGGTCTCGATCCGTTGGAGCTCAGGCTCAAGAATGTTTTGCAAAAAGGCGATCCTTTTTCCACCGGCGAGCCAATGCCCGAGATGCACTACAACGAACTCATCGCTGCGGCGGCCGAAAAAATTGGATGGAAAGACGGTCCCCTGGTGCTCCGGGAAGGAAATAGGATCCGTGCCAAAGGGATCGGCGTCATTATCAAAGGCATGGCGACACCGACCACATCGACGGCGACGGTTAAACTCAATAGCGACGGCAGTCTCAATGTTCTGACCAGCTCCGTCGAGATGGGACAGGGGTTAAAAACCGCGCTGGCGCAAATCGCTGCCACCGAAATCGGTTTGCCGGTGCGGCGTGTGCGCGTCTCCGAGCCTGACACGGCGTTTACTCCCTTTGATCTGATGACCGCAGCGAGCCGGGCGACTTTTTGCATG
>DASTOD010000367.1:0-2340 GCA_035762645.1 Binatia bacterium
CGCTGAGCGCACAGCGTCAAAACTTTTGATCAAGAAAATGCTCCCATTTATGTGAGCTGTTGCGTCTCCGCGGTGAAGTAAGGCTTGTTGATTTGGTTGCGGCTCCGCCGCGCTAGGCTAGGCTACGTGTGCTTGACAATACTATTTTTTCCGTTGTAGGTTGCGCTTCGCATTGTTTTGGCGCTCTAAGGCGTCAGGGAAGCCGGTGCGATTCCGGCGCGGTCCCGCCACTGTGATGGCGACGAAAGCCGCAGCGTAAGTCACTGCCGGTCTGAAAAGTTCAAGAGTTCAAGGGCCCTTCGACCTGAACGTTGAACTCTGGAACCTTTGAACCTTCAGATTGGTGGGAAGGCGCGGCGAGTAGGTTAATGCCTAAGCCAGGAGACCTGCCTTGAGCTTCTCAGCCGGCCTCTCCGGAAGAGAGAGAAAGGTGCCACTCTTGCTCATTTTTTTCAGAGGCTTCGACGGGAATTGGTGATGAGGCTCAGCGCTTTCCTGGTCATTTCTATCACTCTGCACGCCGCGGTGCTTAGCTATCCGATTGTCTCTTTAAGTCCGCAAGCCCAAGACCTTATACCCGTAGTGGTGGTAAGTTTGCGCGAACAGGAGGTCACGGGCGCCCCACGCGCCGGCGTGCAACAGAGCAAGCCCCTTGAAAAAAAGCGCTTCGCTTCGGGGCGGCAGACCGAAGAGAGAGCGACCGCCGAAAAGGAATCGCCGCCCGAACCGAAAGATCTTGGCGGCCTTAACCTCAGCTCCACTGATACCGCCACTGGCATACCCATTGCCTCGGCTGTTGGTCCTCCGGCAGAAGTTTTTGCGACTTTTTCAACGCATCTCGGAAAAGGAAGCGGCGGCGATGATGACTCTGGCGGGCAGGGAAACTCCGGGACAGGTACGGGCACCGGTATAAACGGCAACGGCACCGGAGGATCGAAATTCGTGCAAGTCAGTTATGCGCACAGTCCCACGCCGAAATACCCCGAGGAGGCCCGCCGAGAGGGTAAGGAAGGACGGGTCTTGCTCCGAGTCTTAGTGGATGAACAGGGCAGGTCTAAATCGGCCGAAGTAAATCAGAGTTCGGGCAGTGAAGCATTGGACCGAGCGGCGGTGGAAGCGATAAGGAGCTGGCGGTTCTCGCCGGCGCGCTATGGCGATATACCGGTGGAAAATTGGGTGAAAATTCCGATTGATTTCAGACTCACGGACGCGAAATATTAGCAGGCTGCTGAGAGTTTTTTTAGCAACGAACCAAGGAGGGATAGAACAGGTTATTAACCGCGGTCGGATTTAAGGGAAAGGGGTGACTCCCACCTCTCCCCACCTCTTCCGATTTTTCGATTTTAGATTTCGGATTTTAGATTAATCCAAAATCGGCAATCCAAAATCCAAAATGGGGAGGGAAGGAGAGGGAGGAGAATTCCCCTGCTGCCCCGCAACTGTAAAGGCCACGAAAGCCGCAGTAGAGCCACTGTCGATCCAAAAAGTTCAACAGTTCAAATGTTCAATTAGTTCAAGGCCCCTTTGGATTGAACGTTGAACTCTGAAACCTTTGAACTTCCCAGATTGATGGGAAGGCGCGGTGAGTAGGCTCTAAAGCCTGAGCCAGGAGACCTATCCAATCTGCCCCAACACTCCCCTTTCGCGGGAAAAGGAGGTTTTCATGACGGCACGGATCATTCTACTTTTATTTGTTCTTTCGTTCTCCCCATCAATCGCTTCTCCCCAGGACAGGGATACACTTCCTGCGGTCGTTGTGACTGCGACCAGAACTGAAATTCCACAACAGGACGTAACGACTTCAATCTCAGTCATCGGCACAGAGGACATCCGTGCCCAACAGGCAGAGACAGTTTTAGAAATTTTGCGCAGTGTCCCAGGGCTGGATGTGGTCCAGTCGGGCTCCCGCGGTACCAACACAGTAGTATTCATTCGCGGCTCCGAAGCGGATCATGTCTTGGTTCTGATCGACGGTGTCGAGGTCAATAGCACGACAGCCGGGCCTTTTAACTTTGCCCACCTGACGACGGAGAACATCGAACGGATCGAAATTCTCCGCGGGGCCGGCGGAGCTCTTTACGGCTCGCAAGCCATCGGCGGGGTGATCAATATCATCACAAAAAAAGGCCAAGGACCGTTGGAATTAGGACTATCCGCAGAGGGCGGCAATGGGTCCACCCATCGCCAAGTCCTGAGCCTCAGAGGCGAGGCGGGAAAACTCGGCTACTCATTAAGCGCGGCTCGCCTGGAAAGCGACGGTTTTCGCAGCATTAACGATGACTACCGAAACCTGGCCGCGTCCAGTCGGCTGGATTACAAATTTACCGAAGACACCAATCT
>DASTOD010000368.1:0-7365 GCA_035762645.1 Binatia bacterium
TGGCCACTGTCAGCCTTTTTTTTGTCGTTACGCTGTCGTCCGCCTTCCATAGACAGTACACAGGGTTAGCATTGCGTTCACGATCATTTGCACCGATTGATCGATTGAATCTACTCGAACCAACCACCGAACAACACACAATTATTGCTGTCATGTTCGGCGGTCATGTGCCGCTGCAAAAGCGTGTGTTCTGCTTCCGTGTCTCATACAGCCGACACACCATATCGAACACACGATCCAAGTCGATCCGTTGCATACACACGTTATCTCGGCAACGCGAAGTGCGGTTATTAAGCGCGCTGAGGCACGGACTGCACGCGATACCTTCCCAAAATACGTGATTACGGGACGTACGGGCGGCAAACAGCTTCGGGTGCTCCGGGCCGAACAGCGTCACTACGTCAATGGCGGTGAGCGCGGCAAAGTGCGCCGGACCGCTGTCATTGGTCACCAGCACCTCTGCTAGGCCGTAAATTACCAATAGTTGCCTCAGCGTGGTTCGACCACCGAGGGTGAAACAGCGGTGCGAACGGACCTGATCGACGAGCCGAGCAACCACAGTTGCCTCAGATGGGCTGCCCGTCATCGCCACCCATACTTCAGGATAGTGCGCGAGCAGTCGCCTTGCCAACTCAACGTAGCGATCGGCCGGCCAACGTCGTAACGGCAGCAGGTCGCTGCAGTTAGCATTGAGTAAAATTAACGGCTCCACACTTTCGGCACCAGCAGCCTGCCGCAATAGGCCGCGAGCCTCTTCGATCTCTCGAGGCTCAGGCTCAAAGGCTGGCGGTAATTCGTCGGCAGGAACGGGCAACGCATCGTATGTCGGCAACCGATCGGCGGCCATGCCTAATGCCTCAACCATCATGCGAAATGTTTGCGAGGTGTGGAGATACGGATTGAAGCGCAGCCGGTGGGTCATAAGATTGCCGCGATAAGGCCCCTCACCGCCGAACGCGTGAAGCCCCACACGAAAAGCCGCTCCGCTCAAGTAACTCAGCGCCGCCGAAGATCGCGCGAAGAACTCCAGGTCAATTGCCGCGTCGACCCGCAGCTTCTGCATCCGGTGGAGCGCTCGAAGTGCGTCGACCACCGCCGAACTGACGCGATCACCGCGGATTGTCAGCACATTTTCAGGCTCTATCAACTTCATCGCATCGAGAATGAACCGATTATCCTTGAAAACGACAAAGTAGACATTCTGTCGGCCGACCCTTTCGATCGCGCGCTTGATGGCCGAGAATGCCAGGACCGTGGATCCCTGCTCGGCTAGCTTTACGAACACAACGCGTTGCGGCGGCCTATCCGCCCGTTGGCCGAAACGGTCATGCAATCGGCGCACATTTGTCAGTAGCGCGCATAGAGGCACACCCAGCCAGCGATCCAGCCGTCGCATCGTCGAGATTGACATCATGGAGCAAAGCCCGATTTACGCTTATTAAATGATAGGAATTCCTTTTTCGACTCAGGACGAGCCGCTGGGAACTGAAAATCATCTCGATCACCCGGTGCCAGTCCGGCTTGTCCCGATAACGAGAGTTTTTCGCTTATTGGAGCCCCCCATTCTGTGGAGCGGCACATGTTCAGCATTAAAGCCACCTTCGGAGGTGAGCATGAGTCGGCCAGAAAGATTGCTTGCGGTGCGGGTTCGTCGGAGTAAGATATCACAAGAAGGCGCGATGGAGAACGCAAACGATCGCCTACGTGCTCACGTAAAAATAGCCGGCAGGGTACAGGGAGTTTATTTTCGCGCTTCGACCCTGCAGAAGGCCCGCCAATTGGGCCTCACCGGATGGGTGATGAACTGCCCCGACGGATCCGTTGAAGCCGTCGCGGAGGGAACGCGCTCAAAGCTTGACGAACTCATTACTTGGTGCCATCACGGCCCGCCGGGGGCCCGGGTTACGAAAGTTCATACGGTATGGGAATCCGCTCAAAATAACTTTGACAGCTTTCGCATAAAAAGCTCGGGCTGGGGTAATTTGTAGCTCTCCTTGTCTCCCGGTCTCCTTGTCGTTTGGCTATTTCTGTTCGATGGCGAGGCGATAGATTGCCTTTTTGGGGTAACGATATTTTTCGCCCAAGTAATCGGCGATCTCCTTCACCCGCATGGCTTTCTTTCTAAGCTCGATAATCTCGGTTTTGAGGCGATCCTCGGTAATTTTGGGCTCGCCCGATGAACCTTTGATCACGAGCGTGATCTCGCCGATGATATTTCGCTCAGACGCTTCCCGGGCGGCGTCCGCGAGACGGCCGCGCCAGAACTCTTCGTGGATTTTGCTCACCTCTCGTGCCAGAACGGCCTCGCGGTCGCCCAAGATCTCGCAGAGATCCTCGAGCGATTCTTTCAGACGGTGCGGAGCTTCATAGAATACCAACGTTCGAGTGTCAGCGCTCAGGCTTTGCAGCCTCGCCCGCCGGTCATTTTTTTTAGCCGGCAAAAAACCCTCGAATACAAAACGGTCCGTCGGCAGCCCGCTCGCGCTCAATACGGCGGTGACTGCGGAAACGCCCGGCACCGGCGTGACGCGAATTCCGGCGGCAATCGCGGCAACGATCAGACGATAGCCGGGGTCGGAAATAGCGGGCGTTCCCGCGTCTGACACGAGGGCGACGCTTTGGCCGCGTTCGAGCCGATCCATCAGCTGCCGCGCCTTGGTCTTTTCGTTGTGTTCGTGATAGCTCGTCACAGGCGTGCGGATGCCAAAGTGATTCAGCAAGATCTGGGTGTGACGAGTGTCCTCTGCCGCGATAACATCGGCTTCCCCGAGCGTCCGCACCCCCCGCAGGGTCATGTCTTCGAGGTTGCCGATAGGAGTAGCGACGATGTAAAGAATCCCTGGCATGGTCAAAACTGCGATACAAAATGGACGACCGAGATCGAGGGCGGTACCTTTCGAGACTAGCAATGGAGCTTGTAGCAAAGTAACATAGCAAAACAGTTGCTTGCAATTTATTGCCCATCGGCTAATTTGGGGTGCGACTTTTGTTCGAAACACTATCTTTTGGGAGCCCACCGATGTCGAGAGACAAAGTTCTTATTTTCGGCCAGGATCTTTGCCCCTACACTACGGGAGCCCGTGAGGAATTCTCCCGCCGCAAGATTCCTTTTGAGTACCTCAATGTTCTCGAAGACGACGAGGCGCTCCAGCGCATGCTCAAGCATTCAAATGGCCGCCGCCAGATACCGGTCATTGTCGAAGCCGGTAAAGTCACGATCGGCTTTGGCGGCAGCTGAGAGGTTTAGCGAGCCGGCGGTGCCGGCCTCCCTCCAGGCAGCTGAGCCGCAACCCGAATTTTTACCAGACGCCAGTGACGCGATCGCTTGAAGAGTTAATTGCCGCAAAGGTCCGCGCCGCCTTGGGCAAAGACGCGGAACTGGCGTCCCTGACGGCGTTGGCCGGCGACGCTTCCAGCCGGCGTTATTATCGCGCCCTGTTGACCGGCCCCAAACTGCCGCGATCGCTGGTTGTCATGCAGCTCCCCGGCGGCAGCGGTTTGCCTCTTTCTTCGGAAGAGCTGGCGATATTCAAGCAGCCTTTGAACGAGCTTCCGTTCCTCAACGTCCACCGTTTCCTTTCAAAAATCGGCGTCAGGGTGCCCCGGCTGTATGGTCGCTGGGAAAAGGAAGGAATTTTGCTTTTAGAGGACCTGGGCGACACGGCCCTGTGGGACCGCGTGCAGGGGAGCGGCGAGCCCCAAGTCCTCCACTGGTACCGCAAGGCGATCGATGAACTTCTGGTGATTCAGTTGCGCGGCACGAAAGCGGCCGACGAAACTTGCATCGCTTTTCAGCAGCGCTTTGATGCTCGTCTGTACCTGTGGGAGTTTGACCATTTTATCGAATACGCGCTGGTGAAACGGCCGGGTATTCAAGCGCGCGAGCACGACGTCGACGCGCTCCGGCGAATATTTGCGGCGATGGCCCACAAACTCGATCGGCAGTCGCCCTGCCTCAACCATCGCGACTACCACAGCTGGAATATGATGATTCACGAGGACGCCATCGCCGTCATCGACTTTCAAGATGCGCTGCTGGCGCCGCCCCAATACGATCTCGCCTCTCTGTTGAATGATCGCGATACGGATCGGGTCATTTCACCACCGCTCGAACAGCAACTGATGCGCTACTATTTGGACAGGCGGGAAGAATGGGGCCACCCGAAAGTGAGTCGCGACGAATTCCTAGAAATCTACCTGCTCTCAGCGATCCAGCGCGATCTCAAGGTCGTCGGCCGCTTCATCTACCTGGATCGGGTCAAAGGAAAATCCGGCTACAACAAATTCATTCCGCCGACTTTGCGACGACTGAAGCGAAACATTGCCCGCACGCCTCGTTTAGAGAACCTCGACACGATCCTGGCCGATTATTACGAGGAAATGCGATGAGTTTGCAGTAACTAGCGCTAAAGCATCGACACCTTGTATGAAAGCAATGATCTTCGCTGCCGGTAAAGGGGAGCGCCTGCGCCCGGTCACCGATACCCTCCCGAAAGCGCTCGTGTCTGTCGCCGGCCGTCCGATGATCGAGTATCCGATGTTGCTGCTCCGCCACTATGGCATTCGCGAGATCGTCATCAACCTGCACCATCTGGGCGAACAGATCGAAGCCCACCTCGGCGACGGCGCCAAGTTGGGGCTCAAAATCTCTTACTCGAAAGAGCGCGTGTTGCTCGATACCGGAGGCGGGCTACTGAAGGCCAGGCCATTTTTCCAAGACGAAACGTTTATCGTCGTCAACACCGATGTGTTGATCGATTTACCGCTCTCGGAGTTGATCGCGTTTCACCGGCAAAATAGGGCGACTGCCACGCTGGTCCTTCGCCCCGACCCCCTGGCGGACCAATACGGCTCCATCGACATAGACCCGGACGGTCGAATCGATAGATTTCTTCAGGCCGAAAGGCCGGGCGCAACGTCGGTCGAAGTCACAAAGCTCATGTTCACCGGGGTACAGATCCTGGAGCCGCGTATTTTCGAATTCATGAACCATGCCGCCGTGCAGAAATTCAGCACCACCAAAGACACTTACCCAAGAATGCTGCTTGCAGGAGAAAGCCTCTATGGTCTTCGCTTTGACGGGTTGTGGCAGGATCTTGGAACCATAGAGCGAATCAAAAAAGCCCAGACGAGCCTGGCGCTCGCGGGCCGCCTCCATTACCTCTAGGACAACCTCCGGAACCCTTAAAAAGTGCGGGATCCGCCCCGCCTCGCGGCCATTGCGGCCCTATCCACCCTATGTTAGCGTCGGTTTTCGCTCATCCCTTATGTCCGCCCTTGCGCTCTATTTACCAACCGTGATCTTCATATCTTTAGTGGGCAGCTTTCTGCCGCTTTTGCGCGACCTGTCGCAAAGGGTGCTCGCTCTGCTGTTGAGCTTCAGCGCCGGTGTTCTGCTTGGGGCCGTCTTTTTCCATATGCTGCCCGAGACCGGCCGGGTTCTCACCGACCGCGTAGGATGGCCGATCTTGGCCGGCTTTCTGCTGATTTTCGTAATGGAGCGCTTCGTATTCATTCATGCCTGTGAGGAACGCGAATGTGACATCCACCAGATGGGCATTCCGGCTTTTCTCGGCATCTCGCTTCACAGCCTTTTGGATGGGATCGCGCTCGGCGCCGGGCTGATACTGCCGGAATTAGGTCCGGTTGTGCTTCTCGCGGTCGTCATTCACAAGATGCCCGACAGCATGTCCATCTCATCCATCCTCCTGTCGGCGGGTTGGCGTCGCGGTAAAGTCGCCATCTTGAGCCTGATCTTTTCCCTCACGACGCCCGTTGGCGCGCTTCTCGCCTACTTGTTTTTACGCGCTCTCTCGCCGGAAAATGTCGCCATCGCTTTGGGCATCTCGGCAGGGACCTTTCTAGCTATTGCCACCGCGGATATCCTGCCGCAGATCCACCGCCTCGAAGAACGAAATCCCTTGACTCTTGTGTTCCTCGTCGGCGGCCTTACCGTCAGCTGGCTCGGAAGCTTGATCGCGCGCTAGACGCCATGGTTCACAGATCATATTTACCGACAAGAAAATTTTTCCTCACCTTTACGATATCTCCCACGACTCTAAAGTAATCGACCCACCGAAAATGGCTCCGGTCATCATTGACCCAATCGGCCGGAATGATGCCGATCTTGTACTTCAAGCGCCGAGCCAGCGCTAAGATCTCTATATCGAAGCCCCACCCGTCGATCGTCGCCTGCGAAAAAATCCGCTGCGCGGCTTCCGCGCGAAACGCCTTGAAGCCGCACTGAGTGTCCCAAATGCCGCGCACGGCGAACAACTGGACGAGGAGATTGCCGAGATGCCCCATGACCCGCTTATACCAGACTTGAGAAACTGATTGTTGCGCCTCGCGAACATCCATCGAGTTACGCGACGCAATCACCACGTCGCACCCTGCGTCGAACAGCGGCTTCATTTTTTCGAAATGCGCGATGTCCGTCGAATTGTCGGCATCCGTGAAGAGGCGTATGCGGCCGGAGGCCTTCAGCATTCCCTCTTTGACCGTGTAACCCTTGCCTCGGTTGACCCGACGATCCGCGATTTTGAGGCGAGGGATCTCAGCAGTCAGGCTTTGCAGGACCTCGCGCGTGTTGTCCAACGGACCATCGAGCACGACGAGGATTTCATAACTAAGGCTGCCCGCGTTGAGATATTCGTGGAGCCTTCTCAACGTCTTCGGGAGTCTCTTTGCCTCGTTAAAAGCGGGAACGATGACTGAAAGATCGAGATGGTGGCCGGGCATAGGGGTTTTAACTCGCGTTTCTTTTATCGACACATCCTGGCGGCGGATCAAATTTTCCTTTAGACGAAAGTTTCCTTGACGTATCACCTAGAAGAGCACAAATATCAAATTTGATTCAACCAGGAACCGCGCAACGTCTTCACGCGTGGCGTAAGGTGCAGATCGACTACTATGCGGACGAGAAGCTCCAAACCCGCGAGTACCCCCCCCTCCTCGCCGACTGATGGCCTAGTCCGCCGGCCGACTGAACGAGCCTCGGTTGGCTGGACCGGCGCCATTTTTATGCTTCACTGTCTGGGTCTGGCTTTTCTCTTTGTTCCAATGCGAGGTGTGGTCGACAGCGCGCCAGTCATCGAACAAGACTGGGGGCTTCATTTTCATCATCTCAAGTCTATGGAGTCGTTTTGGAATCAGGACAAGTCCATCTGGGGTTACAGCCCTCTTTTTATGGCCGGCTATCCTTCCAACACGATTCAGGATCTGAGCATCAAGCTGTTCGAGTTTTTGGCGCTCGGCCTGTCGACGCTGGTATTGAGTCCGATCCAGTGGTTCAAGATTCTCGCATTTATCGCCATGGCATGCGTCCCTTGGTTCATATATTTTGCTGCACGGAATTTCTTTTAC
>DASTOD010000369.1:0-2896 GCA_035762645.1 Binatia bacterium
GTCATCGGTGAGATGGAGCGAACGTTCCTGATGTGGAAGACCTTGTATGACGCCGGGGTGTTCGTGAACCCCGTCATCCCGCCGGCGACGACGCCCGGCAGATGCCTCATCCGCACGAGCTACATGGCAACCCATACCGACGAGATGCTCGACCGGGCGCTCGACATGATCGAGAAGGCCGGCAGAGAACTCGGCGTTATCCCTTAGCCGATCGATGGGTGGGACAGTGGACATCGAAGAGGTCAACGGCACGGCCGGCATGCACGAATTCATCCGCTTCCCGTGGAAAGTGTACCAGGGCAACCCCAACTGGGTACCGCCGCTCAGGAACGAGGTAGAATCCCTCCTGAGCGAAAAGAGGAACCCTTTTTTCCAGCACGCCGAAGCCGCCTGTTTCCTCGCGCGCAAGAACGGAGAAACAGTCGGCAGGATCGCCGCGATAATCGACCGCAACCACATCCAATACCATAATGAGCGAACCGGATTTTTCGGTTTCTTCGAATGCCTTGCCGATTGTGCCGTCGCCCGGGAACTTCTGGATACGGCGGCGAAATGGCTCAAAGCGCGCGATATCGAGATCATGCGGGGCCCGATGAACCCGTCGACCAACTACGAGTGCGGGTTTCTTCTCGAAGGCTTCGATTCCCCGCCGATGGTCATGATGACCTACACGCCGGCATACTACCTCGACTACATGGAGCGCTGCGGCCTGACCACGGCGCGCAACCTCTACGCCTACATAACCGTCATCCGGGACGTCGCGGCGGGGGGCAGGCTGGAGAGGCTGGCAGCGGCCGTCAAGGCGCGCGTCCCGGGGCTCACCGTGCGACCGGCGAACATGCGGCAGTTCCCGCGAGAGGTGGAAGCGGTAAAAGAGGTATACAACTCCGCCTGGAACCATAACTGGGGCTTTGTGCCCATGACCGACGCGGAGACCGTGGCCCTGGCGAAAAGGCTCAAACCTCTCATCGTGCCGGAACTGATGATCATGGCCGAAGTCAACGGGAAGCCGGCGGCGTTCTTCGTTGCCGTGCCGGATTACAACCAGGTCCTGGGGAAGCTGAACGGCGCGCTCGGGCCCGTGGAGATCGCGAAATTCCTGTGGTATTCCCGGAAGATCAACGCCATCCGCGTGATGGCCATGGGCGTGTCGGCGGAGTTTCGAAAAAAGGGGCTCGAGGGCCTGCTTTATCTCGAATCCTTCAAGGCGGCCGTGAAGAAAGGTTACGAGCGGGCGGAGTTTTCGTGGATTCTCGAGGACAACATCCTGATGCAGCGCGGCTGTGAGCTCATGGGCGGCAAGCTCTACAAAAAATACCGTATCTATGAAAAGAAAATTTCATGAATCGTCCTGGCAGGAAGTTTTATCGTCTCGCGGGCGGCCTGGGGCTGATTTTTTCATCGCCCGGATAGCCGGTTCCATTGCGAGCAGTCGCTGCAGGCCCGCTGCCAGCGCTATGGTCAAGCCCGTCAAGGCGATCCCCGCAATCACGTCGATGACGTAGTGATAGCGAAGATAGACCGTCGAGATGAGCAGTCCCGTTACCACTGGAACAAAAACCGCAAAAAGCTTTTTCTCCCGTTCTTTCCATGCGTAATAAAGGCACATGAGCGAAACGGCTGTATGGCCGCTCGGAAAGGCGTCAGTCTTGTTTTTTTCGAGAGCGTTCAGAGCCCCCTGAATGGTTTCAATCAACGGGTACAACTGCAGGTCCCCGGTCTGCAGGTGGCTGAGCGTAAAGCGGGGGCCGATAGCCGGGACGAGCAGATAGCCGACGTAGGAGAGATAGAAGCAGAGCAGGATGCCGAACAGGACCTCTTCGAACGCCCCGAACCTGCCCTTGGCAATGAGCACGACTCCGAGCGAGAGGGGGATGAAATAGTAACTGATATAGGCGAACTGGAGGAGAGCCGAAAGAGTCGGCCTGATCCACCGTTCCATCCAGACCGTCGGGTGAACGCCGAACATCGAATGATCGACGGCGATAAGGAAGTCATCGAAGGTCGTCGCATGAATGCTGGCGATGAGCTCCCCCAGACTGTTGAAAACAATGGAGACCGTCATCACCGTGATGACAACGGAAAGGTAGAACCCCTTCTTTGCCGCACCCACCCGGGTGCGATACGCGGCAGCCGCCAGGACCGCAACGACCAACGCCGCGTAGGTTGCAAAAAGTCCGGCCCACGCCGGGTTCGCCGGCGCGGAGAAAACCGCAAGGCCGGAGAGCATGGCAAGAAAAAAAATCGTCAGCAGATCGGAGGGTCTCAGGACAGGTTGCATAGTGGTTGATATTTACACTCCCTTCGGCGAAATTGCAATTGCATCATCCATTCCCGGGGACTTCCTGTCTTCGGCATTCCCAAGTCCGGCAGACACCTGAAATGGGGTTAACATATCGCTGGGAAGGATTATGGCCGGAATAGAGATTATTGCTGTGGAAGGGAGATCGGCCTTAAAGGACTTCATTGACCTGCCATGGAGTATCTATGCTGCATACCCCAGGTGGATTCCTCCCCTGAAGAAAGAGGTTCGCCGAATACTGGACCCCCACAGCCACCCTTTCTGGGAGTTTTCCGAGCGCATCCTTTTTCTGGCCCGACGCGGTTCGGAGACGGTGGGCAGAATCGCCGGCATCATCGATCGCCATTCTAACCAGGTTCACAACGAACAGATGGGCGTCTGGGGATTTTTCGAATGCGCTGACGATCCGGAGGCTGCGGCAGCGCTCTTCGCTTCCGTAGAGACGTGGGTTCGCCAGAAAGGGATGGCCTTCCTGCGAGGGCCGCTCAGCCCTTCGATGAATTACGAGTCGGGATTGCTCATCGAGGGCTTCGATTATCCGCCGGTTGTGGGGATGGCATATAACCCGCCGTATTACCTGCAGCTGGTCGAGTC
>DASTOD010000370.1:0-18405 GCA_035762645.1 Binatia bacterium
GCGCGTTAAGATGGCGCTCCAACGCGCGATCGATGATCATTTTCCGCGCAGCCAAGTAACCGTTTATATCGAAAGTAGAGGTCACCGGACGTTTAGGGCCTGCCGACCGCACGTTTTACCGCCTCAATCTACCACCGACACAATGCGATCTTCAAATCAGTTCGCGAAAGGAACGAAACGCCCGACGTTCTTTTCAGCGAAAGTCGTCGCCGATGCGGCGTTAAAGACGCACGCCAGTTGCTTGCTCATTGGCCCTCTTTCTTATCGGCGTCAGCGATCAAATTTTCGAACGCCTTGAGCTGAAGCTGTCCATCTTTGTCTTTAACGAGCAGTTCGATTTTTTTTTCGATCTCGTTCAACTTCTGATTGCAGAACTTGACCAGTCCTACCCCTTTCTCAAACGTCTCAAGGGAAGCTTCCAACGACAAATCCCCCGATTCTAACTGTTCCACCAGGTTTTCGAGTTCGTCGAGAGCCGCCTCGAAGTTCTTGCTCGATGGGTCTTTTTTGGCCATCAGTTTTCGCCTCCTCCGGCCTTTGCGTTGCTGCGACGGGGTTTCTCCGGGTTGCGGGCCAGCTTTTCGATCAGGTTGAAGGGATCGACGCGCGCCCCGTTGATCCGCGCGCCCCAGTGAAGATGGGGGCCGGTGACGCGCCCCGTCATTCCCGACAGGGCAACCACCTCGCCTTTGCGGATCTCGCTTCCCGCATCGACCTTAAATTCCGATAGATGAAAATAGCTCGTATAGAGCCCGCCGCCATGATCCAGAACCAGGCTTTTGCCGCTGAAGAAAAAATCCCCCGTTAGAGCAACCCGGCCGTGGTTTGCGGCGAGCACTTCGGTCCCGAGAGGGGCTTTGAGATCGACGCCGGTGTGCGGCGCGCGGGGTATTCCATTGATCACCCGGCGAAAACCAAACGGTGAAGTCACTCCGCCCGCTACCGGCGGCACAAACGGCCCGTCCCACAGACGTTGTGGCGTGGAGAGGGCAAAGACGCTTGAGAATTGTTTCTGCTCTCGACGAATTCTTTCGAGCACCTCCGGGCCGAAGGGCTCGAACTCTGTTGCCACCGAGAATGACTCCTGCGGGAATGACTTCGGCTTGATCTTCAGCATGATTCGGGTTTGCCGATGAGTTCCCGCGCGGGTCGTGGTCCTGACCAGCACCTTTGCCCAGCCCGGTGCGGCTTCCAAATCGACGCCTACGAGCGCCGTGAACGCCCCGTCGGTGTTGGGATAGAACGGGATGCTCTCCGCGCCCATCTTGGCTTCGACGGCCGATAGACCGTGCCCGGCAATCTTTAACTCGGCAAGCTCCCCTTGAAAAACCTCTACCGAATGGGCGGCGGACAGTTTCGCCGCCGGCTCCCCAAAAGCACGGCCAGCCCCGAGCAAGACCAGGCAAATCGCCAGCCTGGTGACGCAATCGGACACCATCTCACTCCTTTTCTTCGACGCGGCAAATCGACTTGCCGTGGCCGAACGTAATACGGAGCCGGTCGCCTGTCCGCAGAGAGGCCGCATCTTTGATCATGGTTTCCTCAGGCAGCTTGTGGACAAGGCTATATCCCCGCTCGAGCACTGCGAGCGGGCTTAGAGCATCCAATCGGCCCGCGCCGCGAGTCAACCTGTCGCTCAGTTGCCGCAGGCGAAATTGAAAGCCACGAAGCAGATCCACGGACAGCTCGTCCAACCGCTGCTGATCTTCACGGAGCGTCCTCCCGGGGTCGGCCAATCGCTTCAATAACCCGGCCAGAACATCTTTCGCCGCCTCGATTTTGCACTCAATGGCCCTGGAAAGTTGGTTCTGAAATCCGGCGAGCTGCACCACAAGATCGGCCTTCCTCGGAACCACCATCTCTGCCGCCGCCGTCGGCGTCGGCGCCCTTTGATCGGCCACGAAATCGGCGATGGTGAAATCGATTTCGTGGCCGACCGCGGAGAGGACCGGCACCGGCGACGCGAAGATGGCGCGCGCCACGACTTCTTCATTGAACGCCCACAAGTCTTCCAGCGACCCGCCGCCTCTTCCGACGATGACCACATCGACGTTGCCCGCGCGAGCGAGATCGGTAATGCCGGCGGCGATCTCTTCGGCGGCGCCCTTGCCCTGAACCCTGACCGGGCAGACAACGATTCGCCGGTCGGGAAATCGGTCCGTCAGGATTCGCGCCATGTCATGAATGGCGGCGCCCTTTTCCGAGGTTACGATGCCGATGGACTCAGGCAAAAAAGGCAGGGGCCGCTTTCTTTGTGGCGCGAACAATCCTTCTTCGGCCAGGCGTTTTTTTAACTGCTCAAAGGCCAGGTACAGGGCCCCGTGCCCCATCGGCTCCATGCTGTCGAGATACAGCTGGAGGTCCCCTCTGACCGTGTAGAGGCTTACCCGGCCCAAACACAATACCGCCATGCCGTTTTCCGGGACAAAAGGAAGCCCAAGCCCTTGGCGGCGGAACATGACCGCCGCGATCTGACTCTTGTCGTCTTTCAGCGTGAAATAGTAATGACCCGAAGGCGCGACGCGAAAATTGGAAATTTCTCCGACGACCCAGAGCGAGTTCAATTCCCCCTCGAGGGTTCCTTTGACGAGCTGGTTGAGCTCGCTGACCGTCAAGAAGCCCGCGGCGCACTCCGGCGCCGAGAGCGGGCCGGCTTCTTTCGCCATCTTCATAACTCGGTCAGGCCGCGGACCATTCATGGTCGGCCGGTAACGCGGAGGGTGAGCCTTGGAGCGGCCCAAACAGACCATGAACGAGGGGGCTGTCGCTAGAAAAAAATAGCCCTCCGGAGTGGAGGGCTAATTCCCAAACGATGATCGTCTGTTGGAAATACAACAACCTCTAGGCGGCTCTCTTTTGCACCAATTGTTTGAACACGTCCCAACTCTTCAACAGGTCCAACGCGCGTTTGAGCTGGACGTCGTTGTCGATACTTTCGTCGCCCGTGGGCGCCGACGGCGGGACCAGTTTTTCTTTATCCTTTTCTGCGGGATCCTGTTGTGGACTGGACCCCGGCTGCCGGTTGTTCTGCAAATGACCCGGCAGATTTTCCTCGCGCAGCAAGGGCCGGCGTTTTTCCTCGGGCTTGGTTTCCTGCTGCGGTGAGGTTTCGAGAACGATGTCTGGTACAATCCCCAGAGCCTGGATCGAGCGCCCTTTGGGCGTGAAGTACCGGGCCGTTGTCAAGCGCAAAGCGGAGCTGTCATCGAGAGGAAGAATCGTTTGTACGGAACCTTTGCCAAAGCTCTTGGTCCCCAACACCACCGCGCGCTTGTGATCCTGCAACGCCCCGGCGACGATTTCCGAGGCACTGGCGCTCCCACCGTTGACCAGAACTACCATCGGGAAATCGACCCACGACCCCGGCTTCTGGGCGAAAAATTTTTGTTTTTGGGATTCGATCCGGCCTTCGGTGTAGACGATCAAACCGGACTCCAGGAACAGGTCGCTCACGCGGACCGCCTGCGTCAAAAGCCCGCCGGGATTGTTTCTCAGGTCAAGC
Organism: Binatia bacterium; assembly: GCA_035762645.1. Classification (GTDB taxonomy): domain Bacteria; phylum Desulfobacterota; class Binatia; order UBA9968; family UBA9968; genus DASTOD01. Next base: position 3,503 of record DASTOD010000370.1, read on the forward strand.
ACCAATCCTTTGATTCCGCTCTTTTCGCCGGCCAACTTTTCCAGCGCCCTCTGCAGGTCCCGGTCGCTGCGCTCCTGGAACTGAGCGAGACGAATGTAAGCGTACCCTTCCTCGAGCGTGCGGCTGCGCACGCTTTGGACGCGAATCGTATCACGCATCAGGTTGAAGTCGATGAGATCGGCGACCCCTTCTCGTCTGATGGAAATGGTGATCTTCGTGCCCTTAGGCCCGCGCATTTTCTTTACCGCATCCACCAGTGTCATATCCTTGGTAAACTCATCCTCGATTTTGAATATTTGATCGCCGGACTTGATCCCTGCCTTGGCGGCCGGCGTGTCCTCGATGGGCGAGACGACGGTCAAAATGCCATTTCTGATGGTGATCTCTATTCCCAACCCGCCGAACCGTCCTTGCGTATCCATCTGCAGCTCTCGGTAAAGATCGGGAGTCAAATAAGCGCTGTGCGGGTCCAGAGAGCTCAACATCCCATTGATAGCGCCATGCACCAGGTTTTTCGTTTCCACATCCTCAACGTAATTTTTCTTGACGATGGACAGAATATTGGTGAACGCCTCCAGGCTTTCGTAATCCTGACGCGGAACAGCCGAAACATTGGGCACCCAGTGGCCGGCTAGGAAAAATCCTATAGCCACTCCCAAGAGTAAAACGAGCACCACTGGCATTCCCCGCTGTCCGATTTTTCGCATGGCTTGTCTCCTCGCTGAATTCACGTGAACCGATCTTAACCCAAGACAAAAAAAATATCTAATACTTTCGAAACCACGGCAAAGGATCGATGGATCGGCCGTCTTTTCGCATCTCGAAGTAAAGTTTGGCGCCGGCCAGAGAGTCGCTGTCTCCGACCAGCCCGACAGTCTCCCCTCGGCTCACGGTATCGCCAGTTTTCTTAAGCATTTCAGCTAGATGGGCATATATCGTATAAAATCGATCGCCGTGATCAATGATGATCATCTTGCCGTATCCGGCAAAGCGATCGGCGTAGACAACCTTGCCCTTCTCCACCGCCTTGATCTGTTCGCCAAACGGCGCCTCGATATCGATGCCCTTGCGAAACACTTCAGCGGAAAACTCCCGATGACGGGTCTTGCCGAACACGCCGGCCAACTCGCCCTTGACGGGCCAGTCAAACTTTCCCCGCATCGCTTCCAAACCGGAGCCGGCCGGAGCTTGCCGCGACTTGGCGACCGAGGCTTTGGCGATCTCATCGATCATCTTCTGCAGTCGAAGGGCCGCCTGCTCGAGTTCCTTCAGGGCTTTCATCCGCGTTGCTTTTTCTTGCCGCAGGCTCGCCAACATTTGCTTTTTTTTCTCCGCCTCGCTGCGGAACTCCTGCCGGGCTTCATCGAGGGTTAGTTTTTGCACGGTCAACTCTTCGCGCTTGCGCTCGAGCTCCACTCGAAGGAGATTTTGTTGGCGAGCTTCTTCGGTCAGTTTTTCAATGAGTTCGCGGTCGAAGGAAACTGTGGCTTTCAAATAGTGGCTCCGCTGCGACAGCGGGCCGAAAGAAACATTGCCATTGAGAATGACGAAGGGGCTGCCCCCTCTAAACCAGCGATAAAGAGCGACGGCGCGTTTTTCGAGAAGTTGCTGGCGCTGGCCGATCGATCTTCTGAGCCTGTTCTCCTCTGCCTGTTTCTTATTCATTTCCGCCAGAATCGAATTGAGCCGCGCTTGGGTCTGGTTCAGGTGTTTGGTCTTTTTGCCCAACTCGCCCTCGATTTCCCGCAGCGACTGGAGAACGGATCCCTCTTTTTTTTGCGCTTGGGAGATCCCTTGTTTTTCCTGTTCGATTTTTTTCTTGATTCCCTGGAGATCCTTCTCAACGGCCGCCGCGTTCAACGGTTCCGGAAAAAGCCAGAACAACCCGACGGACAAACAGCACACCTGCCAAATCAGCCTCTCCACGTTTTCATGAACCTCCGTAGAGAAAATAGGCTGCCCGTGGCGCCGAGGATCCAGCCAATCGCCAGGATGACGGCTAAGCTCGCCGGATCGAGAAATTGGAGCGAGCTCATCGGGCCAAAAAGCGCCGCCGCGCCGGCCATCTGCAGGCGCAGGACTTGAAATAGCGACCATAGACAAACAATCGACGCCAAAGCGCCGGCAAGGCCCTGGATCATGCCCTCAAGGACAAACGGCGCCTGAATCATTTCTTCGGGCGCGCCAACCAGCTGCATGATTTCGATTTCATCTTTTCGCGCCAGTATCGCAAGGCGAACGGTGCTCCCCACGATAAAAAATGTGACCACGAACAGCACTCCGGCGATGATCCACTTCGCCCACTTGACCGCGAGCACCACAAGAGCCAATCGCTCCACCCACTCTTGGGGATATTCGACGCTGGCGACCCCGGATTGTGCCCTCACCCGGCCGGCCAGCTGCTCCACCAGCGGACCCTCGCGAAAAGCCGGCTTGATCCAGATCTCGAACGACGCCGGCAAAACATCCTCGGGCAGCCCTTCCAGAACGGTCGCCTGGGTTCCCAGAGCGGCGCGAAAGTCCTGCCATGCTTGTCGCTGGGAAATATAGCGCACGCGCTCCACTTCGGGAAACGCGCGTATCTGATCCAGCAGTCGCTCAGCGCCGAGGGCATCGACCGATTTGTCGAGATAGGCGTTGATCTGGATCTCGTCGCCCCAGCCCTTGAGCCAGCCTTGCAAGTTATGCTGCAAGAGCATGAGGGCGCCAAAGACGAAAAGAGTCATGGCCATCGCCACCGAGGTGAGCAGATGGCTCCACAGCAGATGCCAGAGGCTGTTTCGCACGCGCCGCCCGATGAAAGCCAGCTGCGCCCCGTTCAATGCGAAGCCCCCTCTCGGACCCGGCGCAAATCGTCGGTCAACTGGCCGCGTCGGAGAGACACGATCCTGCTGCCATAGCGGCTGATCAGCTCGACATCGTGACTGGCGACGATAACGGTCGCCCCTTTTTCGCGAATTTTGAAAAACAGTCGCATGGTCTCATCCGCAAGTTGGGCGTCCAGATTTCCCGTCGGCTCATCAGCCAAAATGAGAATCGGGTCGTTGATCAACGCGCGCGCGATCGCCACGCGCTGCTGCTCGCCGCCCGAAAGCGTCTGCGGCCGGGCCTGGTATTTCTCCTTCAAGCCGAGCTCCCGCAGCAGGTGATAGGCTTTGGCGTGACTCTCGCGTTTCGAGAGGCCGACCACTTCAGCCGCCAACGCGACGTTTTCGATCGCGGTCAGGCGCGGCAGCAATTTGAATTCCTGGAAAACCAAACCGATTTTCTGCCGCAGGCCGGCGATGGCGCGGCTGTTGAGCCGCGTGATATTGTTGCCATCGACCAAAATCTGTCCCTCGGTCGGCTCCTCCTCCCGAAACAGCAGCTTCAACAGCGTCGTTTTGCCCGCTCCGCTGGCGCCGGTCAGGAATACAAATTCGCCCTTGGCGAGCTGTAGGTTGATGTCGGTCAAAGCCGGAGTATGAGGCGGGTACAGCTTGGATACATGATAGAGTTGGATCATGGAACATGCAGTGGATAAGCGGCTAAGAGCGGCGCCATCTCCGCAAAAAGCTTGACATAGCTGGGGGTCGCTGTTAGATTCGCCCGAAACGGCCGAATCTGTTCGTCTTTTTTTTATAGAAGATGTTGACTCAAGTTACAAGCACGGAAGCTGTGCCCGCGATCGATGCGCGGATCAAGCGGTTTCGGATCGTCCTGATCAAGCCATCCAAGTACGATGACGATGGCTACGTCATCCGATTCTGGAAAGGCGTGCTGCCGAGCAATACGCTCAACGTTCTGCACGGCCTGACCGATGATGTGAAAGAGCGCCGCGTGTTTGGCGATTTGCCCATTGAGGTCGTCACTTACGACGAGACGGCAGAAAAGATTCCGATCAGAAAAATCATCGGCTGGGGCCGGGAGCCCGGCACAAAACTTTTGATTTGTCTGGTCGGAGTGCAAACCAACCAGTTTCCCCGCGCCATCGATCTTGCAAGGATGTTTCGTTTCGCCGGCCTCTCGGTCATCATCGGCGGCTTTCATACCAGCGGCACGATCAACATGCTGGGAGAACAAGAGCCCGACATTCAGGAGCTCTTTCGCGAGTCCATTTGCGTGGTCTCCGGCGAGGTCGAAGGCAAGTGGGAGACGATTCTCGCCGATTTCCTGCACGAGCGGCTGAAACCGCTGTACAGCTTCGCGCAAGACCTGCAGAACCTCGTGGACATCGGCGCGGCGCCGCTGCCGAAGACCAGCCCCAAGACGATGAAACATTTCGCGCATCCGGCCTTCGGTACGGCCGACACCTCTCGAGGCTGCCCGTTTGCCTGCAGTTTCTGCACCATTATCAACGTCCAGGGACGAAAAATGCGCGAGCGAAGCCCGGAGAGTCTCACCGCCCTTATCCGTAAGAATTATTTGGAGCACGGCGTTTCATTCTACTTTTTTACCGATGACAATTTCGCCAGGAAAAAGCTCTGGCGCGAAACCTTCGAAGCCCTCATCGGGCTGAGAGAAGAAGGCATCCAGGTCTCCTTCATGATGCAGGTCGACCTGGCGCGCAAACCCAAGGATTTCGTCAAGCTGGCGGCCAGAGCGGGCTGCACCCAGGTCTTCATCGGCATGGAGAGCGTGAATCCGGAAAACCTAAAAGCGGAAGGCAAACAGCAAAATAACGTCGAGGAATACAGGAATATCATTCAGGAGTGGCATGACGCGGGAGTTGTGGTGCATACCGGTTATATTATCGGCCTCCCCTGGGATGCCAAGGATCAAGTCGCGAAGGACATCCGGTTTCTCATGGATGAAGTCGGGCCCGACCAGGCTTCTTTCTTCATGCTGACCCCGCTGCCGGGATCCCATGATCATCGCGAAATGAAAGAGCGCGGCGAGTGGATGGACCCCGATTTCAATAAGCGCGACTCCTTCCATGCGACCATCAACCATCCGAGCATGACCGCCGAGGAATGGACCGACGCCTATGAAAATGCCTGGAAGGCCTTCTATAGCAAAGAAAACATGATCAAGATTTTATCCCGCTGGAGCGACAATCCGAAGGCCTATTGGAACCTCATGTCGGTATTTTTCTGGTACAAAAACGCGGCTCTCATCGAAAGACAGCACCCGATGGTTGCCGGCTTCTTTCGCTTGAAGGACCGCAAATCTCGCCGGCTCGGTTTTGCCATCGATCCTGTGCCGGTCCACCTATGGAAACGAACCCAAGAAATCGCTCGCCTCTTGATGAGCTGGGCCAAGTTCATCAAGGAAATGGAAGAGGTCTGGCTGCAAACCCGCAAGAAGAGTGAGACCGAGGAGCGCTGGCTCGGCCAGATCCAAAAAATCCAGACCGAGGTGTGGCAAGCGCTCAGAATCGGCGAGTTGCAGAAGATCTATGGCAGTGCCAAAGAGGCATTGCCAGAAAAGGCCCGAAAACTGCTCGACCCGCTGGAAGAGCTCTCGTCCAAGATTCTCTTTAGCCGCAAGGATCTCAATCGATTCTTGAAACAGTGGGAAAGTTTGCGCGAAAAAATTCAGGAGCTGCGGCTGCCTGAAGGCGACGCGGCCCGGCGCTGGCTCGATGAAATACATCAGGTTCAAGCTGGAATTCGGCTCGGCGATCGGATCCACGAATGGCAAGATGCCTACGGCCGGTTGCGCGGCTTGCTGCCGGCCAAGCCTCGTTTGACGCTGCTCAAGTTCGACGCCATCAACAACCGGGTCGTCTACTCACGCCACGAGTTGGAGCGCGTCTGGACGCACACGGTCGCCAACCTGCGGCAGCTGAGGTTGTGGCAAATCGACCCATGGAAATTGACCACCGCCGCGTTCAAAGATTTCTTTCTAACGACTTCCTTCGCTTTTAATTTTCGGGAATTCTCGAAACGGTAGGTGCTCGCGGCTAGTGAATCTGCCTCACCCGCTTGGTCAGCGCGACGACGTGATCTCTGATCGTGGCGCCGTCAACCGCATCCGGCGCCACGCGCAGATACTCCCGGAAGTCTTCCAACGCTTGATTCAAACATTCGAGCTTCAAGTAAACCAGGCCGCGGTCCCTTAGAGACTCCGGCGAGCGCGGGTCGAGGATTAACAGCCGATCGATCACGGTCAGCGCTTTCAAGGGCTCGTCTTGCCGCAGGTAGATTATTTTGAGATTGGCGAGCATTCTTTTGAGAATCTGCTTGGGGGTCGCCGGCGCGAGCATAGCTGGATGAAAATCGACCTCGCCGCCGGACAGGGCGCGCAAGAGCCCTTCCAAACTTTCCACCGATTTGACTTCTCCCCCATTGAATGGATCGATCACGATCTCCTCTTCGGCAGCGGCGTACTTGACCAGAAAATGGCCGGGAAAGCCCACGCCGTGAAGCGCCAGCCCGATGCGCTGCGCCACGAGCATGTACAGGACGGAGAGGCTGATCGGAATCCCCTTTTTGCGTTCGATCACCTCGTTCAAGAAGCTGTTCTTGGCGTCGTAGTACTCCTCCCGGTTCCCCTGAAATCCCTCTTCCCGGAAGAGGACGTAGTTAAGGGCGGCGATGGCGCGGTAGACCGTCGGCTCACTGCCGGTTCGCCGGCAAACAGCCGCCGCGAGTTGATCGATGCGCGACAGGTACATCTCTGCGTCTAAATTCGGATACTCGCTTTTCGCCATCGCCAGCGTGGCGCGACCCAACTCGATGGTGGCATCGGAGCGATCCACCGCCCGCCGGAAATCGTCGTAGGAATCTCTCATCGACTCGCTGCGCGTCGCTTCTTTACCGTGGCTCTGAAATGACGTCCACTAAAGCGGGAAGCCGTTTCTCTTTGACAAACCTGAGCGCGCGTTCCAGTGCCGGCCGGAGTTCCGCCGGTTTGCGGATCGGACCTTCCGCGTGAACGCCGAAGGACTGTGCCATCTTGGCAAAATCCACGGCGGGATCATCGACGTGAGTGCCGATCCCGGCATTCTCGACCGGCCGGCCGCGGTATTTAGCTACCTCGATGCCGTGCTCTTCGGAGTTATAGAAGGACTGGTTGTTGTGCATCACGATCAAGAGCGGAATCCGGTGCTTGGCGGCGGTCCAGAGAGAACTCGAGGTCATCAGCAAATCGCCGTCCGCCTGGATATCGACGGCCAATTTGCCCGTGTCTTTCAGGGCCAAAGCCGCGCCGATTGCCGCGCTGGCTCCGTAGCCGACGCCGGCGCCGCCGCTCGCCCCTAAATACTGGTTGGGCTGGGTAAAGTCCCACAGACGCCGAGACCAGCCGTTTGAGGTTCCATTGACCAGCACCCAATCCTCGCGTTTAATCACCTCGCCTAGGTCGTACGCCAGAAAGGCAGTGGAGATATTTTGCAGTGAAGCTTTGGCTTGAGCGTCGGCCAGCCATTTGGCTCGCCGGCTTTTGTGTTTTTCTGCCAGCTCCTTCTGCCTAGCGTCGATGGCCGTTCGTTTTTGTTCGTTCGTTCCCAGAATCTCGCGGCACAGCCGAGTCAGCGCCGGGACCGCGACCGAAGTGTCCGCGCTCATCGGAACGTCAACAGGCTGCAACGCCTGGTAATCACCCGCCCAACTTCTCACCAGCATGTCATTCATCGAAACGCTGATGATCTTCGCCGCAGGCGAAGTCACGTATTCACAAGCCCGCGTCTGTTTGCTGACCGTCGTGAGTGAGCCGTACAGATCCGGCACATCCAGCGCCAATATAACGTCGGCTTTTTGCAGCAACTCTCTCGCTCCGTCGGTCGCGTCCAACGGATGGGTGGTGGGGAAATTGAACCGCCCGCCCTTGTCCACGACTGGCGTTGCCAGAAGTTCAGCCAGTTCGACCAGCGAGGCCACCGATTCCGGGTTGCGCCCGAGATAGTCGGCGATAATAAGCGGCGCCTTTGCGTCGACGAGTAACTGCGCGGCGCGGCGCAAGGCCGCGGGATCGGCCTGCATGGGCGCCGGCGGGGCATAGCGGCTGACGTCTGGAAGATCCATGGAGCCGGCGACGCGATCTTCCTGCAGGTCGGCATCATAGTTGATGTAGACAGGCGCGGTCGGTTCGGTCGTGGCAATTCGATAACCCCGGATAAAAGAGTCCGGAACGTCCGCCAGCGTGTAGGGTTGATCATCCCATTTGACGTAGTCGCGCACCTGGTTGCCCTGGACCAGCGCGGTGTGAATCCAGTCGATCCGCGGGCGGCGCCGCTTGGTATTCATCGGCCCGGTTCCGCCGAGAACGATGACCGGAACCCGATCGATCCAGGCGTTGAAAATCGCCATGCTGGCGTGCTGGAGGCCGACCATGTTATGCACGATCGCGACCATCGGCTTGCCTTTCGCTTTGGCGTAGCCGTGAGCGAGCGCGACCGAGATCTCTTCGTGGTTGCAGAAGATGACCTCGGGCCGGTGATTGCCTCCATAATTTACGATGGAGTCGTGAATGCCGCGAAACGTCGCCCCCGGATTGAAGGCGGCGTATTCGATGTCGAACGCCTTCATTAAATCCACCACCACATCTGAGCCGTACTCCGGCTGTTTTCTCTCTATCCTTTGTGCTTTAGCCACTCTTCCTTCCCCCTTCTCCTAAAATTGACTAACTGATGCTTTTCACCACGAAGCGCACAGCGGCTATGCCGCAACCAAAGTAGCCGCAGAGATTTCACCACGAAGGTCCCGAAGAGCACGAAGTTAAGAAGTTCAATATATCAATTTCCCGATCCTTCGTGGCCTTCGTGCGCTTCGTGGTGCGTAGATCTGCGCGACCCCTCCATAGCGCGACCGCGCCTGCGGCCAGACTAGCCGATGGCTCGAGAATTGGCCGGTGCTGGCCTACTTTCGTGGAGCAGTCCTTGGTTGAAGAACAATTCCAGCGTTTCCAGAAGATCCCCCTCGCGGCTTCCGGTTTCAGAAGCTTTTCCAAGGTCGAGAGCGGCGATGGATTGGAGCACTTTCTGGGCCGCCGGCGCCATGACGGCTTTCATTCCATGGTTCATGAATGTTCGCTTAAGCTCATCCATCTCCTCGGCCCGTCTGCCGGCATGGAGGCGCAGCCCGACGATGCTCGAGGCTACTTTATCCAACAGGCCGGGGAAGCTTTCCTCATACCGTTTTAGAATTTCGTCCAGCAAACCAAAACTTCGCGCTCCCAGCAAGAGCTCGACAAACAACCCCTGGAGCCCTTTGGTCAACCCGGCATAGACGATCTTGAAGGCGGAAGCCTGTGCGATGCTCGGTCCGAGCACTTGGACCGCCAGCCCGCAACTGTTGAGCTCTTGAATCTTGTGTGCGTCCGGTCCCGACACATAGACGACAGCGCCCTTGTCCAGCTTGGCGGCCGAGCCGATGATGCAGCCGTCGACGAAACGGACGCCGTGTTGCGAGAGGATCCCGCCTATGAGGTTTGCCGTCATAGGCGAAATCGCGTTGGCATCCAGATAGAGCAGATCTTTGCGGCCGGCTTTCGCCGCGGCTTGGCCGACTTTGCCCGCCACCCGTTTGGCCGCAGACGGCACGACGATGGAAACCATCAAGTCGGCTTCGGCAACCAAACGTTGCATCGAAGGCAGGCATCTTGCACCGATGCCCTCCGCCCGTTTGCGCGTCGCCTCGCTGCGGTCCTTCGCATACGTCAGCACCTCGACGCCATGTGCCGTGAGAACCCGCGCCCAGTGATAACCCATTTCTCCGATGCTCAAAATACCGATCCGTTGGAAGGGCATAGGCACCCCCTTAAAAACTAGATCTCCCGGTTAATGATATCGATCATCTGCCGCAAGCGGGCAAAATTAGTGCGGTCGAAGGGGACGAGCAATCGGTGCAGATGCAAGGTGCTCGGTTCATCCGATTCATCCGCCAGGGATTGAATCGCCTGAATTTTTCCCTTCCCCAAGATGTCGCAGAACTCGCGGTTCAGGATGCCGATCAAGCCGGGCCCGGGCGGGCAGTTCAGCCGAATCACCAGGTCGCCTTTGACAAATCGATACGAATGATAATTCCGATAAAAGGTCTTGATCTCGTGAACCGCCGCTTCAACATCGCTGATGATCTTGAAAAAACACAGTTCATCCTCGGAAATGTACCCGCGATTCAACATCCCCTCGCGCACAAATTTTTCCCATTTGGCCCAATACCCCCCGTCGGCAAGGTCGAAGAGAATGAGCGGCACCAGCTGGCTCTTACCGGTCTGCGCCAAGGTCAGCGTCTCGGTCAGTTCGTCATGAGTTCCATAGCCGCCGGGAAAAAAAATAAAGGCATCCACTTCCTTCACGAAAACGAGCTTGCGGGTAAAGAAAAAATGGAAGTTGACGAGCTTTGGATCGCCTTGGATATACCGGTTCGCCTTCTGCGGCAACGGCAGACGGATATTGACGCCGAAGCTTTTGTCTCGCCCTGCCCCTTCGTGCCCCGCCTGCATGACCCCGGGACCGGCCCCGGTAATCACCATAAAATCTTCTTCCGCAAGCCGGCGCCCAAGTTTCCTGGCCGCGAGGTAGTAGGGATCGTCTTCTGCCAACCGCGTCGAGCCGAAGATGCTGACTTTCCGCACCGTGCTGTAAGGAGCAAACACTTTGAATGCATAGCGCAGCTCCTTCAGGGTTCGATTGAGGATTTTTAAGTCGCCGCGGCTGGCGCCGTCGTCCGCCAATCTCAGGACGGTGCGCAGCATTTCGGCGATCAGGACCTCGCCCGCCGAACCGGATTGCCTCTGCAACCACTCGTCAACCTGAGCCTTCATGCGCGCTAAACTAAGCTGCGGCCGTTCCATGGTTTCATTTCTCTATGACACAACCATGTTGATTTTTAAAGAACTGGACTGGATGCGCGGTCTTCTGAGCGGGCGGTAGGAGTCTGAATCTCAACTGGGCCGTTGGAAGCTCGAGGCAGCAGTGAAACGAATCGAATCGACGAACGAATTGGTGCCCGGAGCCGGACTCGAACCGGCACGGACCCTTCCGGGTCCTCGGGATTTTAAGTCCCGTGTGTCTACCAATTCCACCATCCGGGCGTAAGAGAAATCAATAACTTGCGAACGCTCCAGCGTCAAGTGGCTGACGCGTGGCGACCGCATTGCCGAGAAAATGCCTTCTCTCGTCCTTCTCGAGCGATTCACTCATGGTCTTGCCGAGACCGGGGAAGGTCGGCTGTGTGGCTGCACATAAAAAATTTTTCTTGTCAGTTCGCGGCATTCCGTAATAGAATAGCGGGTAATGGTTCCGAAAAAAGTTTTTTTCACAAAGGGGGTCGGTGTTCATAAGGAGAAATTGGCCTCCTTCGAGTTGGCGCTGCGCGCCGCCGGCTTGGCCCACTGCAATCTGGTTCTGGTCTCGAGCATCTACCCGCCCGGCTGCAAGATCATCTCCAAAGAGGAGGGGTTAAAGCTCCTACGCCCCGGCGAGATTATTTTTGCAGTCTATGATCGAGAGAGTAATAACGAGCCCAATCGTCTGATTGCAGCTTCCGTCGGCTTAGCGACGCCTGCCGATCCTTCCATGCACGGGTATCTTTCCGAGCATCATTCGTTCGGTGAAACCGATGAAAGGGCGGGGGAATATGCCGAAGACCTCGCCGCCAGTATGCTCGCCACCACCGTGGGGATTGAATTTGATCCGGAATTGGACTGGGACGAGCGAGAGCATCTTTTTAAAATGTCCGGGAAGATCGTCCGGACGAGCAACATCACTCAGTCCGCCGTCGGCAATAAAGACGGGCTCTGGACAACTGTTTTCGCGGCAGCGGTTTTTATCAACGACGACCACCTGTCCGATGAGATGGCAAAGCCTCAAGCGGATGCAACCTGGGTGGACGACGACACGAAGCCGGCCGAAACGTTAGGCCAAGTTCCCGAATCACGCGAACCCGCCGTTCGCCCGCCGAGGGACGCGGCCAAACACCCTCCGGGCGGCGGTGATGACAGGGCCGCGCCCGAGATCGTTTCGACTCACGATCGGCAGGAAATCACAAAAGCGCTGCAACGGGCATCCGAACAAAGACTCGAGCCCACAACCCGGGGGAAGGCCGCTTCCCCGACAGCCGAAAACAATCTCCTCAGAGAAGCGCGCCCCAGAGTTCCCAAGCCGGTTTGAAACCAATCAGCACTCTCAGATGACCTGGTTGCCTCTGACTGTCTTCCGATGACTCGCAACCCGAGAGCAAGCCGCGGCGCACGAAGGCTAACCCCGGCCGACCTCCATCATGGCCAACTTTTGTCTGTTCTGGCCACTTTTGTTGCGGCGTTGGATGTCGCCGGCCGCGGAAGAGCGGCGCTTCGACAACTCCGATTGCTGGCCTTCCGATTGCATTTGAACGCAAGCACAGATGGACAAGGACGGATAAATGGTTGACTTGAAAAGACGCTGGATACTGTTGATCGGCGCACTGCTGGTGCCGCTCATCGCAAGCTGTGGTTCTTCACTCAGAAGCACTTCGAAACTTGATGGTGCGCCCGCGCTGCCTGAGCCGAAGATTTGGAACGGCAAGGTTGCCGCGGTTCCATCACTCGACGCGAGCCTTACGGAACTCAGGTTCTTTTCCAGCGGCGCTTCCGATATAGCGCCGCTCAAAAACCCGGTATATAAAAATCGCTTTGAGCATGTCGCCACCAGCCGCGTTCACCCGGAAATTCACCTCGAGTATGCCTCACCCGGAAAAAAAGTCTTCTTCACGATGACCGTCCATGTCCGCCAGAACGGAAAGACTTTTAGAATTGTCGAGTCTCCGGGCCGAATAGACCCAGACTGGACTTCCTCTCACCACTCGGTCGGCATCGGAGTATTCGGTTCGGGAAATTGGCGCGCCGGCATGTATGAGGCCGACGTCTACCTGAACGGCGAGAAGATCGCGACCGGTTATTTTGAGATCTACTAGCCTCCCTTTAGACTTCGTTCAGCTTGCAGCCTTCCTTCAGCTTGGCTGCAAATCGAAGCGGCCGTTGGAAGAAAAACCAATGCGGCCGGCAGAACCAGGAACGTTCCGAGCACGACCCAGAGGCCGAAACGCTGAGTCGGTGGAAACTGCGAGAGAACAAAAATGGAAAAGCCGACGCTTACCACCAGCATCGAGACGACAATCGGCCGCCACAGCTGTGACCGGGCGAGCTTCCACGCTTCCTCACGTGCGTGTCCCTGTTTAACCAGAATCCGCCAGCACTGCACCATGTGAATCATCGTATCATCGATGCCCAGCCCCAGAGTAAGGTTCGCCGCGGGAGCGGAAATCACATCCAGCGGCGCCTTTAGAATGCCAATCGTGCCGAGTAGCCCGACCGGCACCAGCGCCATCCCAAAGGCCATTGTCAGTCCGACCCAGATCGAGCGCGACACGATGAACCCGATCAGGCCCAACAACAAAACGAGCTCGCCTAAACCTTGAATCAAGCTCGACTCCAGAACGGCCGAAAGCTGCGCCTGCAAGGGATACGTATTGCCGACGAGAACCGGCGCAAAGCCATGGTGCTGCACGGTCTTTGTTATACGGTCGATGATGACTGTGCGCGGTGCCTGGCGGCCCGTCTCCCGCATGCGCAGGACGAAACGGCCGTAGAGATGGTCGTACGAAACAAATATTTGCGCGATGCTCTCGTACTTCGGCTTCGCCATAAAATCTAAAATCCGCTTCCAAGAAAAAAGAAACGAAAGCGGAAAGTCCTTTCCCTCGGCCATCAACATCGGCAGCGAAATGATCGTGCCGACCTCCGGATCGCGCTCAAGCGCTCTCTGAAGCCGCCAAAGCCGCTCATAGGCCTCATCCGTGGCAAGCGTGCGGCCGCGCGCGTCCCTGAGGACAATCTCCAGAAGACTGCTTCCGCCGCTTCGATCGACTCGTTCCAGGCCGCGCCTCAGCTCGTCGGGAAAATAGGATAACAAACTCGGATCCGTATTGAGCCGGAAGATTCCGGTTCCAAGTAAAAGACAGACGAGGACGAAAGCGCCGGCAATCCAGCGCGACTGTCTGCGTGGGATGAACCGGCCGTTTGTCTTTGTCGGGTCGGCCCCCCGGGCGACATTTTGACGCCCGGCTCCGAGAAGAAAGACGGGATAGATCATATAGGCCGCCGCGAGCGCGCACAGAGCGCCGATCGACCCGCTGGCGCCAAGTTGTCGTAGCGGCTTGGCCTCGACCAGAAAAAGGCTCAGAAAGCTCAGCAAGGTCGTGCTCGTCGACCAAAGGGAACCCGGCAGTGTCTCTCGGAACGCCTGGCGGAGACCGCCGCCAGCAGTGGAGGCATCTTCGGAGGCACGCTTCCAGTTGTAGGTAAAATAGATTGTGTGCGGAGTCGTCAAGACAAAAACCAACGCCACGAGATTGGCGGTCAGGAGGCCCATTTCAACCCCTACAGCATGCCCGACGAGAAGAGTTAACGAAGTCGCAGCGGCGCTCGTGGCCAGGCATCCGATAAGGATAGAAATGGAACGAAAAATAAAAACGACCATCAAACCGAACAGCGTGACGGCGCACAAGCTGAAGACCTTCACGTCGTACATGAGCCTTCGCTGGATGAGTTCGATCATGTAGGGGACGCCGGCTATGATGGGTCGAAACGATCCGGTCTCGGATTGACTCACTATGGCTTCGATCTCGGGAATCGCGCGCCGACTCGAAGCGCCGCCAAGAATAACAAAAACGTTGGATGAATCTCTCGCTTGCGGGATGAGGGTTCGTCCCCAAAATTCACTTGTGAGCGCATCGTTGAAGTCTTTCGGCCCGTGGGTAAGGCTCTTCGCGGTCACAACCCCCGGAACTTTTAGCAGGCGGTCTGTCAATGTGCCGATTTTTGATAGGTAGGCCGGCGAGCTGATCTTACCCTGAATATTGATGATGATCTGGTCTTGTTGGGGAAAGATTCGGCCGATTTTGCGGTCTTGTTCTAATTGTGGATCATCGTCAGCAAAGAAAAACGTCTGATCGACGCGCGGAGACAACGGAACGATGACGAACGTAAACGCGACCAGCATC
>DASTOD010000371.1:0-4794 GCA_035762645.1 Binatia bacterium
AGCCAGTAAAGGTCGGCGCCATATTCATCGAGCTTGCCCGTCATTTCCATCACCGTCTCGTTGAGGCGCATGATATCCTGGGCGGTCTGAAATCCTTCGGCGCTCAAACTCGCTTTCAGGAGCGCAAAGGCGCGATCCACCTGTGCGCCGCTCATCTCGAAAAATGGCAAGCCGTGGCGCATGAGCGTTGGGTGGATGTTGCTCCATTTGCGCCACTCCACCGTTTCTATCGGGAAAATCGTTTTCGAGCGCTGATCCCGAGTGAGGGAGGCAATAAAAGCTTCGGCAGCGTCTCGCATGGGTTGAGTAGAAACGCCCGTTTTCTTGATCGGGAACAGACCGGGAAGTACCGTTCCGGCGGTCGTAATTCCTTTGAAGTGTTCCGCGACCGCGCCTAAGCCGTTTTCAACGTATCCCGCAGGACCGCCCTTCGTGAACAGCGGTCTATCGGGGCCTTTCGATACTATCGATTCGGTTAAGTTGCCGTAGGGTTGAATGTTGTCGGCCATTATCAACCTGCTCTTTCATGGTCTGCTGAACGAGGCTTGATAGAGGCTTTTTGCTTCCGTCCTCACATTGAACATCTCCGGGCAGGACCACTACGCAGACATATGAGAGGGAAGATTGGTTGTCAAGGCTGGCGAAAAGTGCGTGCGAAAAGTGCGTGTGGCGAAAAGTGAGTCGGCTGGGAAAAACGGCGTGATGCGAGCTGCGAATTGCTTGTAACAATAGTAACGCGAGCTGATCCAGAACTGAAGTGATGAAAAATGTTATCGAAACCTGCGACGCGCAAAGGACGCAAAGCATGCCCTGAGCCCTTCGGCCATGCTCAGGATAAACTCCGCCGAAGGGAGCGCGAAGGTTCGGACAAACGATATCTTTGAATTACCTTTTAATTGGCAACTCTGGGATTTACCTTCTCACTGGGAGATCACCATTTCGGTGGTGCTTGTGAGAGTAATGATTCCTTGCGGAATGATGGGGGCGACGGGATCGAAATCAGATATTACCTTGACCTGCACGATATTGCCGGGGCCTTTCGGAGTGTTATCGCAGCCTGAAGTCGGCGCAGTTTTCCAGCAGACATCGACCGTTTTCACGCTTACCCCAACAGCCCGAGCTTTTACAAAATTCGCGATGTCCGTCTCAGAGGCTGGAGAGGCACTCGAGCTGCCGCGCACGATCGCAAAGCGGGCTCCCTCTCGGGCCACATGCGAGACCGTGTCGTAATAGAAGATCATGCGGCCGCCCTCGACGATCAGAAAGATCAACAGCAAAAACAAAATAAAGCACAGCGTGAACTCCACCGTGGCTTGTCCGGACTCGGCTCCAGGCTTGTGACTTCGAATGGCTGGCGACATCATTCTATTGCTCCTGTTTACCGCGCCCGGATGGTTGCCGTTCTGCTGAGGTTGATGCTGTGAGGAAAGCCCGGGTAGTTAAATAGCGTCGTAAAGGTCTTTTGAACTGTGACCTCGACATAGATTTTCGGCGGTTTTCCATCGGCGCAGGGCGACGGGTCAGTGGTGGTCCATGGATCCGCCCCGCACTGAAAATGTCGATTTGCGGCGGTGACGTCAGCGAGTGCGAGGCCGATGTCCTGCCCGGCGTTCACGGCGGCGGCTTTCATGCCCGGGGCGTCCGCGGCTGTTGTATCGTTCTGCGCGCCAAACTGGGCGCCGGCGCGGGCGGCTTGGGCAAGCGCCATGGATTGGAAAAACACCCGGCCGAAATCAACCGTTCCGAGCAAGATCAGCACCAAAAGAGGCAACAGCAACGTCAGTTCAATCAGAGCCTGGCCGGTGCTCGATTTCCCAATGTTCGTCAGGAGATTTGCCATGCTTGATCCTCAGGGCTACTCGACCAGTCTCGTGTTACTTGCCAGCGGATTAGGAACGGAACTGGTGTCGGCGTTCACGTTGAACCTCGTATTGCTGGAAACTTCTAGCTCCTTTGAGACGAGCGCGGTCCACTTAGCACCGCTGTTTGTACCTGAGTCAACGCCGCTATGAAAACGCAGCCGGTCGTTAGGGAAGTAGATCACCCCTTCAAAGTACGATTCTGAATTACTCGCGATCTCCGCGAGCAAGGGGGTACTGTTATTCTCGCGGCGGAAAAATAGCATTCCGGCCATATCCCCGTTAGTCATTGCCGACAGCTTTGCCGTGCTACCACTTTCGATAGAAACCGGCCGCTTGTCGCTTGATCCGGTGAAATAGAAAGTGACCCCAGTGCCTGTAAGGGTCGAACCGCTTTTTACTTTAAGGGCGTCTTCTCCAACCCCAGTCATGTTGACCACATAGAGGCCAGGCTCCAAAGTGACATTGGCGCTATTAAGCTCGATGCCGTTAGGGTAGTACCCCGGCGAGAGCTTCTGTGTGCCTTCGTACAGCCGCTGGGTAATGGTGTTGGAGGGAATGGACGGTGGCTTCATATAGGCGAGGGGATCGGGCGCTGCCGGGGCCGACGTCGTGAGATCTCCTGTGATGGTGTTGCTGGGCGACTCGTTCTGGACGCCTCCGGTAACGTCGATTGTCGTGGCGTTCAAGTATGCGTTGCTGGTGACGGACAGGGCGTACCTGTTGGTGGAGTTAACTTGGACCCCGCATTGGGCGTTAACGTGAGAGTTGCTGGAAATCTCGAACGCCTTCTCTTTATTGTCATGCAATACATAGATGCAGTCTTCACCCCCAGAGCCGAGGCCGGCGACGGCTCGGGCGCGCACCGTTGCGGTATTGAAATTGATGCCGGGGCCAAGGAGGTTCAAGATGCGGGCGAAGAAGGTCCGGTGTGGGTGGGTGATGACCGCTTCAACGTAAGAGTTGTTCCCGGCATAGTAGCCGCTTGTGGGCGGGCGGTAAACGTCAACTACGATGCCGTTTGTACCGTGAGTGAAGCCATTCAAAGTTGCATCGCTACGAGCTGATGTCTCGAGCGCGGCCTGGGTGATGGTTGAATCTCTCTTGACGTCGTGGGCTCCGGCCAGGGCGGCGCTGTCGGCGGCGGTCTGCATCTGGCGCTTGTGCTGGTAAAAGAAGCCTCCATCCATGGCCAGCGCCAGGAAGCCAAGGAGAATAACCAGCATCAGACTAGTCCAGACGAGTACCTGGCCCTCCGTGCCGCAGCCCGCTCTTTTCATAATGTGTTTGATTTTCATATCAGCACCCCACCAGACCTAACTTCGAGACAACTCAGGACGCAAATTACGTGCCGCCGCTAGTTACAAGTTACTTTTTGGCAGGCTTTAAGAAAAAGGACCTCTTGGATCAATCTTGTGTTCTTCTAAGTTGTCATGTTCCAGGGCGTGCTTGCCTTTTTGACGAGAACAAGGTTGTTGCAGAGGGCGGAATTCGTACCGGCAAGGTCGCTATTTGCCATATTCTTGCCCTGAATTTTCCCGATACGTGCTGAGATACCTAACAGCACCGCTCCTGCGAGAACCTTTGCGAAATTTCTGTCGCTCTGTATCCGCGCTTCCTCTCTTGGTCAGATTGTGGTGTTTTTGACAACTCCGTCGAGTCAGATCTTTGACAATATGTCCAGGTCAAGCGTGACTGTGTCCCGCCCGAAGGTATCGCAGGCACGCAGCTCTGCCCAGAACAGTAAGTAAAGCGCAGTGATGATCCTGGAGCGACATGGTGGCGTGAGCTAGGGGAAGTTTCAATGAGTGGGTGGGAGCGCCGGGGTTTATCCGGCGCTCCCGCGCGTGTGGGCTATCGTGTCATGACATTGAAGTACATACTTGACCCGTCAATCAGAACGATCCTGAACCAGTGCGTCTGCCTCGGTGGCAGGCCGTTCGTGCTCATGTTCCAGATCCACTGAGAGCCGCTTTCAGACCAGCGGAACCCGGGATCCGGTGTCGTTGATTCATCGAACCAGCTTCCGCCCTCGGTCAGGTTGTCATAGGACATGCCTAGATAGTATATGCCTGACACGACCGACGGCTGGAGCGCGGTACCGGCAACGGGAGAGTTGATCGCCTTAGCTAGAGTGTAATCTGTACCGCCGCCCATTGCCGTACCGCCGGTTACCGCCAACGCTTTCACCACCATTTGGTGGTTGGCTGCGGACGTTTCGGATTTCGCTTCTGCTTCGCTCTGGTCATGGGCAAAAAAAACCGGCAACTAAGAAACGCTGCCGGTTTCACCACTCGCTCCCTGATGCCCCTGGTGACCATGTCGAGCGGTCAGTTCATAGCGTCAACCCTCAAGCTGCTGTTCTCTTCGGCCCGATGCCACCTCACCAAGCCCGGACCGACTCATGATCGGGGCAGACGGGTGGGTTGGCACTCACAGCATGGCTTGTGCCAGCAGCTGATTGGAAAAAGTTCTGTCGCAGCATTCTCCTTTCGTCGTGCGCTGTCATCTTTTGGGTACCTTTTGTTGATTGGGGCTACAGCAAGCACGTGACAACCCTCTATGGCACATTTGACAGATTTGAATACGAAAAATGGCGCAGGTGGGCAGCTCTGCCCAGAGAAGAACTGAAGTCCGAAAGTCAGGTGGAAAGAACCGGGGACAAGACTTGTGGAAATGGGAACACTGGCACGCGCACCCAGCGGTTTTGCGAGATCTGGGCGGAAGGGTTTAAGGCCTAACGGTCTCTTAATCGTGAGGGTGGCATTGACTCCTTCAGGCGGGTTCTGTCCTGCGCGGAGTCACTTGGAAAGGGCTCGATGGGTAGGTGGCTTTGGCTTTTTAGTTGTTCGTCTCATGTTTCGAATCTACCTCGGTGATTCCCTCCTTACCTGCAATGAAGCGCTCGATCACAGATGCGAGGTGGCTGCGCGTG
>DASTOD010000372.1:0-9142 GCA_035762645.1 Binatia bacterium
CGCCCGGCCCGCGTCTGGATCTTGCCGTTCGACAATCCACACGCCGATGCCTCCGTGAAACACCTGGAAGAGGCACTCCCGGCGCTGCTGGCCGTCGCCCTTTCCCAATCGGATCAGCACGTTGTGGTCGATCGGCAGCATTTAAACCACGTGCTCGCCGAACTGACTCTGACTCTGGAAGGGTTGACGGCCCACAATGCCAGGCGCGAGGTCGGCAGGCTTCTCGGCGCGACAGTGATGGTCGGTGGCAGCTTCGTCAACCGGGGGCAGGACCTTCTCATCACCATGCGGGCCGCCGATGTCGAGACCGGAATCGTGACTGCCGCCGCGGAAGCCAGCGGTCCGGCCAATCAACTCGGCCGGCTGGTGAGAGAACTCTATCGCCGGCTGGCCAAGGATCTGGGCAAGCGGTTACCTGATCTAGGCGCGGAGCAGATCGACGAAGCGCCGGTGTCCAATCTCCATTTCATGCGGGGGCTCGGCTATTATTACAGCGCGAGGTACAATCAGGCGCTGGCGGAAGTCATGCACGCTGCACAAGAAGAGAGATTGAGCTATATCTCTCGACTCTGGCTGGCGAACACTTACCTGGCGCAAAACCAATATGATCACGCCTATCTCGAATTGAGCAGGCTCAAGCCTGATGCTTCAAGGAATTTCCGGAACGCCGAAGTCGAAGCGAAGATGCGCGTCTGCGAGAGATATCTGAGCGCCGAGGCAGTGAAGATTATTCGGGACCTCGCCGCGCACCAGGCATCTGTAAAGGAGTAGGGGCATCACGTGTCAATGCCCGACCACAGAAATACCGTCCCTTCGCTGGGACCACACAAGCGGCCGCTGCACGCTCGCGCGCGGCCGAATTTTGCCCGGCTCCGCAAAGGAGCCACGGCCTGCGCGCTGGTTTTCGTCCTGACTCTTGGCTGCGGCGCGTCCGCCGGATCGTTTGGGAGCCTCCCCCTGGTCATCGCTCGCTCCAACCGTTTCGAGCCGCATCGGTTCTTCGGGGACCGAACCGTGGCGGTGCCCCTCCTCGTCCACGCGTCTCAACTCGAAGGACTCCGACTGCGTGCCCAGCTCGTACAATTGACCTCCGAACTCGCGGTTCCAATCGGTGCCGAGCTCGAGGTGCCGCTCCCGAAGAACGCTTCCTCACGTACGAGGATTGAGATCGAGCTCTCCATCACGCTGCCGGCGGTGAAGCGAGAGACGGACTTCGAGCTCTGGATCCGGTCTCGCCGGGACAACGATGAGGTCTGGGATGCAGCCGGTCGGATTGCGCTGCGGGTGTATCCAGGTGATTTGCTCGTCCGCCTGCGCAGCTGGGCCACGTCTCACCCGCTTCGGGTGCAAGACGGTCACGGATCATTGATCGGGTTCCTGCGCCATCAGAGGATTCCGGTTGTCGGAGTCACGGAAACCCCGGGCTCGCGCTATGATCGGGGAGTAACGCTCTACGCCGGGCCGCAGGTGGTCCGCAAGGGTGCACACGTCCCGCCGCGGGTGGGGGAAGCGATCGTTCTCTTCACGGAACGGCAGACGGAAACCCCACGTTTTCTGATCGAGCGCACTGGCCGCGCAACGACCGTGACCGTCGAGATGCGCCTGCTCGACCGCCTGGCCACCGACCCGCTAGCGCAAAAGATGTTTTTGGAAGTGTTCGAGCTTGTCCACGAAGAAAGACCATCAACAGGAGGTAATGTCCCATGAGTCGCATACTTCGCGTCACGCTGACGCTGCTCGCCTTTTCGCTTTTCATGATGTTTGTCCCTGCCGCCGCGCCGTCCGCAGAAGAGCGGCATCTCGCAGTCGCGGTCCTCGACTTCGACCCCGAAAGTCCGGAACTCAAAGGAACGGCGAAGCACGTGACCGAGTTCCTTATCTCCAGGCTTTCGACTCATCCGAAAGTGATCTTGGTCGAGCGCCAGAGACTGAATGAGGTGCTGAGCGAAATCGAGCTCGGCATCTCGGGGACGGTGCGACCCGATACGGCGGCGACGATCGGCCGCCTGATCGGGGCGAAGGCTCTCATCACGGGGCGTCTGTTTTCCTCGGGTGACAATCTTGTCGCCATCGCGCGCATCATCGGGACGGAGACCGGCCGAGTCTACGCGGAAAGCGTCACTCTCGCGGCCGGCGAGCCACCCAGCCGGTTCGCGGAGATTCTCGCCGAAAGGCTGTCGTCACCTCTGCCGGAACGCTGGGACAGCCTGGTTTCGCCTGTGCCCGCGAAAGAAGACCTCATCCGGCGCCTGGCGCGGATGACCGACGGAAAGACTCTGCCGTCGGTGTCCATCTCGATCCCGGAGCGCCATTCCGGTCGAGCCTCTATCGATCCGGCCGCCGAAACCGAGATCGGGCGGATCCTGCTGGCGCTCGGGTTTCCGCTGGTCGATGCTCGCTCCAAGACCCGGGCGGAGGTCCAGATCACGGGAGAGGCGCTCAGCGGGGTTGGTTCGCGGAGAGGAAATCTGGTTTCGGCGAGCGGGCGCGTCGAGATGAAAGCGGTCGCCAGTGCAAGCCATAAGGTGGTCGCGGTCGATCGACAGACCGAGGTCGCCGTGGACCTGTCGGGAGAGATCGCCGGCAAAAAGGCGCTGCAGGAGGCCTCGGCGGCCCTCTGCGAGCGACTCGTGCCCTTGTTGCTAAAGGACCGCTGAGTCTTCATTGACAGCAGAAAACAGTTCAAGATAGATAAAGTCGAGCGGCGGCCACTCTTCGCCGCGCCCCGGTATTGAAGGAGCAGTTAGGATCATGGCGTTGAAGTCCATTGGGATTGTCGGCTGCGGAGCCATTGGACGGGCGCTGCTCAAAGCGGTAGAAGCAGGGAAGCTTCCCGTTCGCGTCGCCGGTGTGACAAGCCGTACGGAGAAGAGCGCGCGCGAGTTCCTGTCTTCTCTAAAAAATCCGCCGCCTTACTTGCCACAGTCGGAGCTGATTGCCGCCTCGGATCTGGTTGTCGAAGCGGCCGGAGGTTCCGTCGTTGCGAAGCTGGCGGAGGAGGTCTTCGCCGCAGGTAAAGACCTCATGGTCATCAGCGTTGGCGCCTTGCTGGATCATCCCGACATCATGGAGAGATCGCGGCAGAGCGGGTGCCGGTTATACGTGCCGTCCGGCGCCATCGCGGGATTGGACGGAATCAAATCGGCCTGCACAGGTGAGATCGCGCACGTCACAATGACGACCCGCAAACCGCCGGAGGGCCTCGAAGGCGCGCCCTATTTGGTCGAGCAAGGAATCTCGCTCGCAGGCGTCAAAGAGGAAAAAGAAATCTTCTCCGGCTCCGCGCGTGAAGCCTGCAAGGGATTCCCGGCCAATGTGAATGTTTCAGCGGCGGTGAGCCTGGCCGGTATCGGACCAGAGCGAACCAGAATTCGTATCCTCGCCGTGCCTGGACTCAAGCGCAACTGCCATGACATCGAAGTAGAAGGGGAGTTCGGCCGGCTTCATGTCCACATTGAGAATGTTCCCAGCGAAAATCCTAAGACCGGCAAGCTGACCGCGCTTTCGATCATCCGATCCGTCCGAGACGTGGTGGATCCGGTTCGCATCGGAACCTAGTCCGCGCATGACCAACTCCGATCTTCTCGTCCACTTGTTGGAAGAAGCGGGTGTCCGCTGGGTCTTCGGGATTCCGAGCGGGCCCGTGCTGCCGCTCATCGAGTCCCTGCGTAAAAGCTCCGTTCGCTTCGTACTGACCGCAAGTGAAACTTCCGCCGGTTTCATGGCCGCGACCGTCGGGAGCTTGAGCGGGATTCCCGGTGTTTGCGTTTCCACCGTCGGCCCCGGCGCAACCAATCTAACCACGGGCGTCGGCGCAGCGTGGTTGGATCGCTCGCCCGTGATCGCCATCACCTGCAACGTGGCAACGCCTTGGCTGGAGCGGCGCGTCCAGATGCGGATCGACCATCATGGGCTGTTTAGACCACTGACCAAAGCGACATTCTCGTTGAGGCAAGGTCAAGTCGGAGAGACGCTGGCGCGGGCCATTGCTCTGGCGCGAACGGAACCGCCGGGGCCGGTTCATCTCGATTTGCCGGAGGATACCGCGGAAGAAAGTGTTGATGAGACCGCGAACGCGAATCTAAATCGGCTTATTGCGAAAAACGCGCTTCCCGATCTTTCCAACGAATTGGCAGAGAAAGTCTCAGTCGCGCTGAGAACAGCGCGTCGACCGTTGCTCGTTACCGGACTCACCTTTACGCGCAGCAAGAGCGGGAAACAGTTGCTTCGATTCGTTGAATGTCAGAACCTTCCCTTTGTGACGACGCTGCACGCCAAAGGCTTTCTACCTGAGAGCCATCCCAACTGGGCCGGTGTCATCGGCCGGGCGCGGCGCAGCGATGTGAGAGCGTTCACGGATAAGGCTGATTTGGTTTTGGCGATTGGATACGATCCGATTGAAATCAACTACGAGGAGTGGGTTGGGAAGACTCCTATCATGCATGTCGGTACCGAGGCCGCAGAAGAGAGCAAAGACCTGTCTTTTATCTGGAACCGTGCCTGTGATCTCGACCGGGCCATCGAGGCGCTAACGAGGCTTGCGGGCAGTAGCGACGCGCGGTCGGTAGAAGAGTGGCAGGAGCATCGGGGCTCGCTCGAGCGGGCGCTTCGTCCCCTGGGCCATGGATTTGCTCTGCACGATGTGTTGGATATTTTGCGCCGCAAACTGCCGCTCGACGGCGTCCTCGCGTACGATGTCGGCGCGCATACGCATCAAATCGCCACGCAGTGGCGCACGGATCATCGGCATACCTGCCTGGCGACGAACGGCTGGTCGTCGATGGGCTACGGCATGCCGGCTGCGTTTGCTGCAAAATTGATCTCTCCGGATCGTACGGTTGTCGCCATCGTGGGTGACGGCGGGTTTCAGATGACCGCCGGCGAATTGGCCATGGCGCGGCGGTTGAACCTGGCGGTTCCGACCATCGTCCTCAATGATGGATGGCTGGGATTGATGAAAGTCAAACAGGAGCACAAGCATTATCCGCTCTCGGGAGTTTACCTAGGCGATCCGCCGGAAAGCCCCGCGCACTATTTCGGCGCGCCTTGCCGAGCGGCCAAATCTCCTGAAGAATTTCGTGAGGCTCTGAATTGGGCGTTCGCACTCAATGGGCCGAGCGTCATCGAGGCCTTTACCGACGTGGGGCCCTATTCTGCCACCGTCTTCGATTGAGCCGCGCCGCTTATTTATTTTTCGGGCTTGATTGTTGACAAACTCTATTTGCAGGCTGGTCAAAAAGATCTCAGAGGCAAGGCGCGCGAGGAATCGACGAGCGAAGGCGTACTCATGTAGTACGTTGGAGCGAGGCGATTGATGGTTCGACGGGGCTCACCACGCGCGGGCGGAGTGGCATAGGTCGAATTGTCTACTTCTCAGCCGTTCGTCCTGAGCGTAGTCGAAGGATGAGTCTTTTTCACCAGCCTGCAGTGACCCGCGACCCGTTTCGCTGGAACATCCTGGCCCTGATCAGTATCTCGCACATTGTCGGCGCGACGGCGCAGTATGGCATCAACACGCTGGCGCCGTTCTATCAAGAAGAGCTCGGTCTTTCGCGGGCGCAGGTCGGACTATTTTTCTCCGCTTTTTATCTCGCCATGGCGGGTTTTTCATTCGGCGCCGGCTGGCTGGCTGACCGTTTCGGGGTGCGCAAGACAACTTTGCAAGGTCATCTCTCGCTCGGAATCTGTACAATCGCGGCATCGCTGGCGCCGTCGTTTTCATGGGCCTGCGCGAGTTTTTTTCTTGCCGGTTTGGGCTACAGTTTTCTCAATCCGGCATCGAGCAAAGGCGTCATGGCGTGGTTTCACCGCGACGAGCGCGCAACGGCGATGGGAATCAAGCAAACCGGTGTCCCAGCAGGCGGTGTCGTGACTGCGGTGCTGGCGCCGCAGTTGGTCTTGCTTTTGGGTTGGCGTGGGGCCCTCGCTGCTTTGGGCGTGATGAACTTGCTCTTCGGATTTATCTTCTCACTGCTTTGGCGCGACCCTCCCGACGAAACAGCGATGGCAGCGTTCCACGGTTCCATAACGCAGGAGACCCGAGCACCGCTTAACGTCTGGCGATTCCTTCCCATCAGTTGCGGCACAGCTATTTACCTTGTCGGCCAGATGGTGTTGATCACTTACATCCCGCTCTACCTCAAAGACGCGATGGGATTTTCCGCCTATTGGGCAAGCCAGGCTCTGGCGCTCACGCAGGGAGGCGCCATGATCGGCCGGATTGGTTGGGGAGTCGCCAGCGACCGGCTGTTCGGCGGCCGGCGCAAGATCGTTTTGATTCTCATTGGTCTGTTGTCAGCCATTTTGATTGCGGCGTTGAGTGCGATGACCCGGCAATCTTCGCTTTATTTTCTACTACTGATTCTTTTTCTTTCCGGGATCTGTCTGGTGGGCTATCAGGGAGTCTCCTACGCGTTGATCGGCGAGCTCGCGGGAAAAGCGCGAACCGGAGCGGCGCTGGGAATGATGATTACGATCAATGCGGCGTGTGCGACTCTGGGTACGCCTCTGTTCGGGTATATCGTCGATCGAACAGGATCTTATGTTGTCGCATGGCAGTCGTTGGCCGGCGCTCTCACCCTCGGAATCGCGGGTCTCGCTATCCTGCTCAAGGAGCCGCGCCGGGGAAGCCAGAGATCAGAGGTCTGAGGTCATCCCGCCGCGCCGACCACCGACATCCGACCTCTGGCTGGTGTTAGCCCACAACGTTGTAGCTTCTTACGTCAACTTTCGCGACTCCCATCAGGGCGCGCGTGTGGCGTTGGATCTCTTTGTGCGCTTCGCTGGAACGGTATCGGTCGATCGCGGCCTGGTCTTCCCACACGCTGAGAGAGATAAATTCGCCGGGGTCCTCACGGCCCTGCAGGAATTGTTCGCTCACACAGCCGGGTTGTTGAATCATGAGCGGCGCGCATTCCTGTTTCCACAACCGCTCGGCTTCCGCCGTCTTTTCTTTGGGGACACGAACGAAAATCATCCGGGTAATCATAAGCCTCCCTCCTTTGTCAAAGTTGCCCAGCGTGTTGGCCCCCTCTTTTTTTTCTCCCCCGTCGCGGGTGAGAGTCAGAGAGGGGGTTCCGATTCGACCCTTCGACCAGGGGTGAGTTTTATCGAAGAGGTGAACGGATAGTGTCCTGTTGCTACGCTAGGCCGCGCATGCAGTGGAGTCAAGACACTGGTTCCCATGCTCAGATATCGCGATGCGGGATGCATTACGGACCGGAGTACTCCAACACTCCATGCGTGTTGGTCGTCTACGTTGCACCGTCAAAACCAGAGTGATAGCGTACGGCCGGGTAGAGGAGGAGCCTTCCCAGGTGGAGTGAACGGGGCCATCATTAGCCCGGAAAGGAGCTTTTATGGCGGTTCAATCTGGCACCACAGGCGCGCCGATTCCCATCTCTCATTCTACAGATATTTCCAACCTGTATGTACAGGGCATTGTAGCCGGTGTGCTAGGCGCAGCAACGATCGCCATCTGGTTTTTCGTGGTCGACCTCTTCAGTGGCCGGCCTTTTTACACACCGAGTGTGCTTGGCACCGTGCTATTTCGCCGGGACATCGGCTCCGATCAACTGCAGTCCCTGCCGGTTTCGTTTGAAATGGTGCTATTTTACACGTGGGTGCACGGCCTGGCTTTCTGTGTCATCGGAGGATTGGCGGCCAAACTGCTGGCGATCGCTGAACAAAATGAGAATCTCGGCTTTGGCATCGTACTTTTATTTGTTGTTTTCGAATTTGGTTTTATAGTGGCGGCTTTCGCCTTTGCCGAGCCAATCCTTCACGCTCTAGCTTGGCAGAACGTGCTAATCGGGAACCTCCTCGCGGCAGTCGTCATGGCAACTTATTTCTGGCGCCGGCACCGCAACCTTAAGATCAGCCCTTGATCGGCTCTCGGTCAGCGACCCTTCTCT
This sequence comes from Binatia bacterium, assembly GCA_035762645.1. Classification (GTDB taxonomy): domain Bacteria; phylum Desulfobacterota; class Binatia; order UBA9968; family UBA9968; genus DASTOD01. Next base: position 7,914 of record DASTOD010000372.1, read on the forward strand.
TTTTTCAGTAAACAAAAGGGCATCCTTCCCGGGAAGGATGCCCTTTGTTGCGCTGTTTGCGCCACCGACTTTGCTACTTTCTTTAGTTATCCCGCTCGTCAACGGGTTGGATACTCCGTACGGACCTTACTCACCCGGATCGTCGGCGGAACCGTACGCGGCGTACGACCTTCCTTTTAGGTCGCCGTAGCGACTCTTTGCCTTGAGGCAATTGTTCTTGAGGTCTAGCGGTTACAGGCTCCTTTGCGTGAGAAGAATTTGGGTCCGTGAGAGTGCCCGCCTGCAAACGGCGGGCTATGTTCGTCGGGTGGAGTATTGTCTTGCATGCAAGACCTCCTTTCTCGCCGGTTGGATCCGCTCCCTCGATCCGCCGTTAAAAGCTGGCGACGAGGTGGACCTGTTTCGACTTGTATGTCTGCAAACAGCACTTGTCAAGAGGGATACGCGATGACGTGGGCGTCACGGTAGTGTATAATGAAAACTTCACCATCGCTGGTTGTGCTTTATGGCCGGCGATGAGCACACACTGCGGAGAGGAGTGTTTTTATGGCGCGGACCACAGTACAAATTTCCGGTCATATCATCGACTCCCTCATCCTCCCGAAGATCCTCGATTTGATCATCAACTTCGGCGCTGAATTCGAAATCCTGGAAATCCAGATCGGTCACCGACGCGCTGATCGCAGCTATGCAAAAATCCAAGTCGAGGCGTCATCGCAAGAGCTGCTCGACCAGCTCTTGAGTAAAATTAAGGAACATGGTGCGTTGCCACTGGATGAAGAAGAGGAGCCCGCGCAGCTCCAACCGGCGCCTGAAGATGGAATCTTCCCGGATCATTTTTATGCGACGACCAATCTGATCACGTGGGTGCGGGTCAATAACCGCTGGATCGAAGTCGAACGGCCCGAGATGGATTGCGGTATTCGAGTCGATTTAGCGGCGATGCGGGCGGAGTGTGTCCCGATCCATCGAGTCAAAAAAGGCGACGTGGTGGTCGTCGGCCAGCGGGGAATCAAGATACTGCCGCTCGAACGCCACGTGCCCCGGGAACCATTCGAATTCATGTCCAGTTCGGTATCGACCGAACAACCTAAAGGACTGCTCATCCGCGAGATCGCGGAAGCGATGAAGAGGACGCGCCGCGAAGGAGGTCGAATTCTCGTTGTCGCGGGGCCCGGCCTCGTGCATACGGGGGCGGCGCGATCTCTCGTCGAACTGATCGAGAATGA
>DASTOD010000373.1:0-4454 GCA_035762645.1 Binatia bacterium
CCGTAGACAAACAACATTGAATTCGCCGCAGCTCGGATTGACCGCTGCTTGCGACGCAACTACCAAGTCAAACTGGAAAATTGATGGGACCTTGTGTGTGAACCTTGCGCGTCCGCCTCATTGGCCGCAGCTACTACGCTGAACCGCCAGAGTCGTGCGATGCCCTTCCTTGCAGTAGTGTTCGAGCAGCTCGGAGAGTTCGAACGGGCAGCTGAAATGGCGCGCGTCTCATTGGACCGCGATGCCCGGAACAAGCGCGCTCAGGCCGGCCTCTTGCGCGTCGAAAGAGGCTGATTGGCCAGGGTACGAAAACTGGCTTGAGATACGGAAGAGCGTGCCGCCTGGATCAGTGCGCGCTTTCGAGAGTCGCGTTGATGGGCTGCGTACCATAGCTATCTACAGTGGGTCGCGGCGGGAATGGCGCAAACCGTGCTCAAGGGATGGCTGTTGCGTAGCCAGTGGGCGGTTTTGGCGGCAGCACGGTTGGCTTTCTATGTCTTTTATTTCTTGGTGGTGCCAAGCTAACCGACGCTTATAATTTGCACCGTAGCCATCTGATCCGGAGCAAAGCCAGGCTCTGGTCCTGGAGAGCTGTGCAATCGAATACAAAGATTTTTTAAATCATGGAACGTACGAAAACAAACAGGCATTCCCTTAGGATGGCCTGGACCACTGCTGGCCGGAAGCCCAAGCCTTTCGCATTCCGGCCTCCTAAAACTAACTCGTTCCTCATCAGGCAAGCAAAGCGGCTGCTTCCCTTCGCACTGCGCCTGGTGCCGAAGACCCGAGCCGTAGAAGTAAGCGAAGAGGGTCTTGAGCGCCTAAGGAAGCTCAAAGGGGAACGGGTGGTTCTCACACCGAGCCACTCGGGGGGCCTAGAGCCCTACATACTGTTTCACCTATCCAAGCTGCTAAATGAAGAGTTCAACTACCTGGCAACCAAGGAAGTCTTCGAAGGTCGGCGTATCAGAGGCTGGTTTACTCAGCGGCTCGGGGTGTATTCCATTGTTAGGGGCACACCGGACAGAAGTTCCTTCCAGATGACCCGCCGACTTCTCGTGGAGGGCAAGCGCTGGCTGGTCATTTTCCCAGAAGGACATACCTGCTGGCAGAATGATACCGTCATGCCTTTCCACCAGGGGGTGACGCAATTCGCATTCTGGGCGTATGAGGATCTGGCCAGGCAGGGTGAATTGCCCCCTCTCCACTTCGTACCCTTGGCTGTCAAATACATCTATCTTGAGAATATGGCCCGGCAAATCGACAACACGCTGCAGCACTTTGAGCACACGCTATTCTCGACCGCAACGCCGCCATCCTTGACTCTGTACGAGCGGCTTCGCCGCGTCGGCGAAGTCGTCTTAGATACAAATGAGAGGGAGTATAATATCCGGCCGGCCAAGGGAGCCAAGCTGAACGAGCGGGTTCAACATATGAAAGAACTGATCGTCTCGCGCGTCGCAGCAGCACTTGGTATCTCCCAACGATCCGAGCAACCACTCCTCGATCGTATCCGTGATCTCTTCAACGCCGTTGATCGAATTACTTATAGCGAGGCGGCGGGTTCCGAGTATGAAAGACAACTACACCGCGACCGCCAGGAGAAGGCCCGGGGTTTATACGATGACCTTTGGCGGGTACTACGCTTTGTCGCGCTCTACGACGGTTACGTCCGGGAGGCGCTGACCGCCGAGCGGTTCTTAGACGTCCTTGGATTGCTGGAGCTGGAACTGTTCGGACGAAAATCCATCCGGGGTCCGAGAAAAGCAGTCCTGAGTGTAGGAGAACCCTTAAACCTGATGCCCTATTACGAACGCTATCAGAGAGATAAGCGTACCACTCTGGAGGAGGTTACGATCTCATTGGAGTCGTCTGTCCGCCAACTTATGGCCGAGTTGTCATATATCACTAAGGCAATTGAGCCCTCATCGTGAGTGCTAATTTAACCTAGGAGCCTTGTTTACCCCGGTGCGCGCCCTCACGCGCATGCGCCGCACACCCAAAGTGGTGACAGTTCTTTGGAAACCGGCGGAATTGTCTTGAACCGAAGATAGTCACTATACGAAGTTAATCTGCATGTGTCCGAGTCCAGCTACTGTGGCGCTTGCTGCCTAACGAGGCGCTCCGATAGTTAGACAGACATCCACAACCGTGACCGAATCAGTTTTGATTCACCCCTGGATCAAAAAAGCTACTCCCGTATGTCTGCTCTTCGGGCGGACTACTCTTTGTTCGGGATTCCAGCAACTTTGACGAGCAAATGACGGCTGAAAGCAAATTGGTTTAGGAGTACGTCAACCCGCATTTTAACGAAGGGCCAAACGGGCTCAACAATCGTGTCTTCCGCGCCTACAGATACAGCGCAGAGGAGATCGCCAGAGCCAGAGCAACGGCAGGTGCCCTGTGACACAATTTTTTCCCAGAGAGGCAACAAAGGCGGAACAGGATAAGTCCAGTTGTTGCCTAAAATCGGTAGGAGCCGGACGCTCGCGCGGCTCTAACCGGAGCGTTAGGCGCCAAACCATGCCAGCGAGACAGGAGAGCAAACCTATGGCATTCGCTGATTCAGAGGGAACAAGGATTTACTACGATGACAGAGGCAAGGGCGAGCCGGTCCTTTTGTGTTTAACCGGTTGGTGTGTGCATCACACAATTTTCCTGCCGTTGGCGGAGCGCTTGAGTGCACAACATCGTGTGCTGGCTATGGACTGGCGGGGACATGGCAAATCCCAAGCATCCGACCAAGACTTTGGCTATGCCGAGATGCTCGCGGATGTCCTTTCCGTGATTCAAGCCAGCGGTGCGCAGTCCGTGATTCCTATCGCCCAAGCCCATGGTGGATGGGTGGCCATCGAGTTGCGTCGGCGGCTGGGCCAGGTGCCAAAGATGGTCTGCATCAGTTGGAATCCTTTCGTCACCAGTGGAAACCCGCTTGCTCCGCAGTTTCTGCGTGCGAGGCAAGCGTTGCAGGATCACGCCCGTTGGCGCGAGACGCTTGAGCAGATGCTTACCACGTGGTTGAGCGGTGCCCCTGCCTCGGTGGAGACGCATATTCGAAATGAGATGGAAAGTCACGGTTTTGAGGATTGGGCACGAGCGGGACGCGAGATTTCCGCTATGTATGCGCGCGAAGGCAGTCCGTTGCAGGCGTTAGACCAATTGAGCCCGCCGGTGCCTGTGCTCCACGTGTATGCAGAACCCCGTGCGCCTGAGTATCTCGCGACACAAGAGTCGTTCGCTCGGGACCATTCTTGGTTCACTGTACGGCGTTTAGAAGCGGTAAGCCACTTCCCGACGCTCGAAGTGCCTGACGAGACCGCTCGTATGATTAGAGAATTTATCCAATAGGGAATCGGTGTAAATCCCAAGAAGACGCCTATCAAGCGATCGCAGCCGACGCCACCTTGGGCGGCGCCGCTGAAGCGCGAGCCGTTAGGCGAAGGCCGTCACACAGTTACCATGATGGCATAAAAGGGAGACCCTCTCATGGTCGATGCAGTTGTGGCGAAACTCTCGTTCGACTCGGGTGCATCAGCGTGGGACCGCTTTTCGACGCGATTCTCCGCTTTGTATGTTCCAGCGCTTTTGGCTGTAGCCCGCATCAAGGAAGGTCAACGCGTGCTCGATGTCGCCACCGGAACGGGGGCTTCAGCGGTTGAAGCCGCCGTCGTCGTGGGTCAGTCCGGACTTGTAGTGGCAACGGACGTTTCTCTCCCGATGCTGCAGAAAGCCAAGCCCAACGTTGAGCATTTGCCGGTGAGTCTTATTACAATGGACGGGCAGGCCCTTGCCTGTGGCGACTCGACTTTTGACGCTGTGATTTGCCATCTTGGTCTCATATTTTTCCCCGACGTGAGCCGCGGGCTGGAGGAGTTCCGACGCGTGCTTCGCCCGGGGGCCTGCATGGCGGTGAGCGTAACAACCACGCCGGAGCGAAGCGTGTACGGGAGAGTCTTTGTAGCGGCTCGGCGCTTTCTCCCCGCCGGGCGCGATGTGATGACCTGGAACTTTGCCCTCAGCGATCCCAGAGCGCTCGAGACATCGATTTCCGGTGCCGGCTTTCGGGAAGTATCCGTAACACGCGAGCTTCGCGGGATTCCATTCGAATCCCGGCAGGATTATTGGTCTACGATGGAAGCGGGCGGCGGTCTTTCGGGGGCCACATACGTGGCTCTGTCACCGGAGGAGAGACGGGTGGTTAGAGATGAGGTGGAACGCGTCCTCTTGGCGTCACGGTCCGATGGACCGTTCGCAGTTGAATCAGAAGTCTTGATTGGATGTGGTCGACGCTAGTGCGCCAGCCACGCCTGTTGCACTGACGCCTAACCATTGGGTTTGATAGTGACGCGGCGACCGCGCCTCTCACCCATAGCGTTGAGCCGCAAGAGATACCAATGGCAGCCTTCAAGCGCCGCATCGCGCGTGGAAACCACCTGGACCGGTCGGGGTCAATG
>DASTOD010000374.1:0-5053 GCA_035762645.1 Binatia bacterium
GCTCGCTCGATATTTTTTTGACGGCCTGCGCAAACTCGCCTCCGGCAAGCCTATTTTAATCTCGGAGTGGTTTTTTGCCGCAGACGAAAATCGCTCCGGCAACGTTAATAACGGCCACTTAATGGCTGTGCCAACGCAGGCTGAACGCACACGTGGCGCTATTGCCGCGGCCGAGCGATTCGCCCGCGACCCGCAGATCGTCGGGCTCCACTGGTTTCAGTATTATGACCATCCTCAGGGCGGGCGTGAGGACGGCGAGGATTATAATTTTGGGCTGGTCGACATCAACGACCGTCCCTATGAGCGGCTCGTCGAAGGCTTTAGTCGCGTTAATCCGCGTCTTAGTGAAATCCATCAGCAGCGATCTGAAACTGCCGCGGGCAATCGGAGGCGCCTGTGGCAGATTCCGCATGCAGCCATCGATGCACAAGATCGTTCCCTAGGAGAATGGCCGAAAGAGCGAGCCCTGATCGCGCCGCTGATCGCCCCCAAACCCGAAATCCCGTTCGGGGATTTCTACGTGGCGTGGAGTCCCAATGGCTTAAACCTGGCCATGATCGCGATGGATTATTACGATCCCGATCTACTCGCCTATGACGGCGAATTCCCCTTGCAGGAAGCCTTTCGCGTGGATTGGGGTGTGGATGTGGGGGGCGGACCGCGCCGCTTTACGCTCTATATCATCCCACCTCGAGTGTTTGCCGAAAGCGGCACGCCGATGATGCGGCCCTTGCTGTGCAGCGCGGACGAGGTCTCCTGTCACTCTGTCCCTGGAGCAGTGACGACCTACTTCGGAAGCGATCAGCCGCGTATCACGGTTGAAATCTCGCTGCCCTGGGGAGCAATGGGTGTGACGGAGCCGCCTTCGGACGGACCTTTACGGATCGAGCTTGCTGCGACGGCCTGGCATCGCTCCCGCTGGATGTCATGGAGCGGACTTCCACCCGTTCAGGCGATGCAAGATCCCTCGCGATGGCATCTGGTCGGACTGGCAGGGCATTGAGCTATACGAACGCCGATGGATGGCCTTTCTTCTCGGGCGTGTCGCTACTTCTCTCCTCGTTCGATCATCCGCGCTTAATGGGATCTATTCCTGAATCTGCGATAGGAAAACAGAAGGCGAGCAGATCGTTCCGAGCGGAAAAATGACTTTGCTTCTCGACGGTTTGATGTCGCCGAGCTCACTACAGTGAAATCACAACAACCTCACTTGCGTAGGTTAGAGCTCGGTCTGCTCTTTGCAGTGATCTCTTTAGGCGTATTATGTCGGCTCATCCATATATCCCAGCCATTCATAGACGCTTATTCATGGCGACAAGCAGATGTTGCCATGATCTCCGAAAACTTTTACCTGCACGGCTTTAATATTTTTTATCCGCAGATTAACTGGGCGGGAAATGGTCCCGGTTACGTAGGCACGGAGTTTCCCCTCGTGCCCTTCTTCGCCTCCTTACTCTACGTGTTTTTCGACGTCCAGGACTGGATCGGCAGATCTGTTTCGGTAGGCTTTTTCGCGTTGTCGATCCCGTTCTTTTATTTGCTTGTGAGAAAGGTTTTCAACGAACGCAGCGCATGGTTCGCTATCGGAATTTACACCCTCGCTCCGCTCAGCGTTTTTGCCGGTCGCTCGTTCATGCCCGATATGGCGTACCTGGCTTTTTCTATCGCCGCGCTTTATCTGTTTACAGGTTGGCTCGAGGATGAAAAATCGTTTTGGCGCTTCGCGCTAGCATCCACAGCGACGACGTTGGCGATTCTTGTCAAGCTGCCGGCGATCATCATTGCCCTGCCGATGCTTTATATCGCTTGGACGAAGTACGGAGCAATGCTGCTGCGCAAACGAGACCTTTGGGCGTTTGCCGTTTGCTCACTCCTCTTTCCCATCGGCTGGTATGCTCATGCTTATAGGGTCAGCCTCTCACATTATCCGTATCATATGTTCGGGAGCGGGGGTTTGGAGACTGTGAGCGCTGACTGGTACGTCAATATCGTTCAGCAGGCACTTACGTGGGTGGCGACACCGCTCACCGCGGCTGCAATGCTCCTCGGCATTTGCCTACCGCCACAAGCGAAGTTCGATCGCCTGTTCCACTGGTGGCTCGTGGCTATCGTGCTGTTCATGATTGTCGCGGGTCAGGGACACAGACACCCCTGGTATCTTTTACCCGTTGTGCCAGTGGCCGCCGCGTTGGCTGGACGAGCCTGCGACTTTGTGCTATCCCGAATTGCGCGACCGACGCTGTGGAACACTATCGTTCTTGGATCGGCCTTTTTCTCTGCAATGTCGTATTTGTCATTCGTTTACTTGAAGCCGCTTTATGAACCGGGAGCTCTGGCGCCGTGGCGTGCAGGAAAGGAACTTGATCGCATCGCTCCGGTTGATACTCTCTTTGCCGCTGGCGACGGTGGCGATCCAACGTGCATTTACTATAGCAAGCGAAAGGGTTGGCATTTCCTTGAAAACTTCGGCGCGGCGCCTATCGACAGCAAGCAAGCCATAGCCGAGCTCGAACAATTGAAGGAGAGAGGCGCAGCCTACCTGGTACTGACCCGACACCAGCCCTGGTGGTGGTCGGAACGTTACGACAATTTCTGGAGTTATCTCGATTCGCGTTACCCGCGCGCGCGGGATACAGAAGACTACGTTATCTTTGAGTTGGAAAACACTGAATTAGCCAAGCGGCCAGTCGTCTCTGAACCGACCTCAAAGCCACCGGCCGCATTTCAACCCGCTAAAGCAGATGATGAGTTAAAAACTCGGTTAAAGCCGCGGGTATGAAATCCGCGTCCAGCCATTCTCAGTTTGACTCAAGTGCGTTCGATCTTACGGACCTCCGTCGCCCTTGCCGTTATCGCCGCGATCGTCATAGTCCCCGGACTCGGGGTGCAAAGCTTGGTCATCTCTAGGGAGCACCATGCATGTCTGAACAGAGTGCGATGTGGCGGTTGAACTTTGCCGTCGCTGATTGGCGAAAGCCGTCATCGGCGCGGTGCTTTCCGCGGGCGTTTCCGTGCTTCGCATCGGGCCGCCTCAGGCTCCTCCGAAATTTCCGCGTTTGAAAGAGAACGAAAGATATCTTATGAAAACAGTCATAGCTCGTGATTGATAGAAGAAGGAATGCGTCGATGGCTCTCAACAGGACATGCTTCGTGGTCACACGGCGAGGCAAACCGGCCGCGGTCGAGGGAAGCGACTCGGAAGCGGTTTCGGGCATCGCGAGTGGTCCTTCAGCGACGGAGCGCGACCTCCGGCTTGACTTTTTCCGCGGTCTCGCCCTTTTCTGCATCTTCCTCGACCACGTACCGAACAATATCCTGTGGGAGTTTACCCTCCGCGCGGTGATGCTCTCCGACGCGGCCGAGGTGTTCATCTTGATCTCCGGCTACACCGCCGGCATGGTATACGGTCGCGCCATGGAGCGCCAGGGTTTCCTGATAGCCGGGGTCCGCGTCTACCACCGGGTATGGCAGCTCTACGTCGCGCATGTCTTTCTGTTTATGATGTTCATGGCGATGGTGGCATACACGGTCGGTGCCCTCAACAGCTCGCTCTACGCCGAGGAGTTGCGTGCCGCCAATTTCCTCAACGAGCCGGGCCTGGCCGTGCTCAAGGCGCTGACCCTGCAGTTCCAGCCGGCCTTCATGGATATCCTGCCGCTCTACATCGTCCTGCTGGCGGTCCTTCCCCTCGTGTTGGCGGGGTTCCGGTCATGGCCGGGGATGGTGATTTTCGCCTCCCTCGCGCTCTGGCTGGCGGTCCAGTTCGACAAGCGTATCGCACTGTCGGCCTACCCCGGCCCGGACCGGGTATGGTTCTTCAATCCGTTCGCCTGGCAGGCGCTGTTCTTCGTGGGTGCATGGCTCGGCTGGAAAGGCACGCGCGTCCGGGTTTCCTGGCTAAACCGTCGCTGGTTGTTATGGATGGCCGCGGGCCTGTCGTTAACTGGGTTCCTGATCCGGCTTAACTGGACGCTGCACGGCTATTACGATCCGATTCCGGTCGTGGTGAGCGACAAGCCGTTGTGGCCGTTCTTGAGCAAGGGGGACCTCGGGCTGCTTCGTTTCACCAACGTACTCGCCGTCGCGCTGCTCGTTGCACGTCTGATCCATCCCCAGGCACGCTTTTTAGCTAGCCAGGGCGCGCGGCCCTTCGTTATCTGCGGGCGCAATTCCCTCCATATCTTCTGCCTTGGCATCTTGCTTTCGGTGTTGGGGCAACTGATGCTCAACGAATTCTTCGGCGGCATTCCCATGCAGTTGGCCGTATCCGCAGCCGGCGTTGCAATCATGATCGGCGTCGCCGCGCTGATGGAGTGGTTCGCCGCCGCGCAGGGCGCCTCCCGCGGCGAGGGCCTGGGGGCCCCGGCGGCGGGCAGAGGAGCGCGCGGATGACCCCTGCCGTGCTGCGCTACGCCATCGTCCTGATCACCGCTGGGGGTATTGCGCTTCTATCCGCGCCGGCGGCTGCGTTCGGCCAGGAGCGGGACTGCTCCGTGCCCGAACGCTTCTACACGTTTGAGCCACTGCTGCCGAAGACGGCCAAGGCTCTTGGCAGCGGCCGGGATGTCGTCATCGCCGCGCTCGGCGGCGCCTCCACCTTGGGGCGCGCGGCCGGCGGGACAGGGCTCGCCTGGCCGGCGCGCCTGGGATCGGAGCTTGCAAGGAGATTCCCGTCCGCACGCACTAAGGTGGTCAACCTCGCCGTGGCAGGCCAAACGGCAAAGGCGGCGGCCGAGCGTCTGGATCGCGACGTCCTCCCCTTGAAGCCGACGCTTGTCATCTGGGAGACCGGCACGATGGAGGCGGTTCACGGCAGCGACGTCGACGAGTTCCGGGAGACCGTGCAGGCCGGGATCAACGAACTCCGCGCCGCCGGAGCCGAGGTGGTGTTGATGAACATGCAGTTCTCGCGCGAGACCGACGTGGTGATCCACTTCGGACCCTATCTTATCGCGATCCGCCAACTCGCGGATGCCAACGACGTGCCGCGGTTCCGCCGCCACGGCATCATGCGCCATTGGGCCGAGAACGGTTTGCTGGATCTGGGGGCTAG
>DASTOD010000375.1:0-3032 GCA_035762645.1 Binatia bacterium
TTTACTCGCCGCTGAACCCGCCGGCTCACGAAGCGCGCTGTAACCACAGACACGACGACGGACTACGGACGACAGACCACCGGGGTGCTACGGCGCATTCTTCTCCGCCAAGAGGCGATGGGCCGCGGCCGCTGCCTCGGCGACCAGGACGCCCATTTTGGGATGCACCGGTTCGAAATCCGGTTTGACGCCGAACTGTTCAAGCAATTCGGTGCAGATGGGTCCCACAGACCCCACCACAATTCGGCCGAAGGCGCGCTGCAGCCAATCGCTCACTTTGTCTTCCGCCGCTATGCGGAATAAATGCTCTACCTGTGTCGCATTCGTAAACAGCGCCAGGTCTGCCTGCCCTTCCAGAATTCTTTTTATCGCCTGACGCAGCGGCGCCAAGTCCTCCGGGAAAGCCCACCGATAAATCGGAATTGACACGACCGTGGCGCCCCGAGTCTCTAACCCGAGTACCAGATCGCGATTGGGGATGCCGTACTCCTGAATGGCAATCCGCTTACCCTGAAGATCGCCACCGGAATCTAGAATCGACAGCACTTCGCGCCATGTATTCGGCTCTGGAACGGCCGCAGCCGGCTCGAGCCCCAACTCCTTGAGTACGGCGACCGGCTTTGGGCCGCGAGCGATCAGCCGAACTCGATGCAGTGCCGCGATAATTCTCTCTTGATAGTAACGGGTTAACAGGACCTCGTTCAGGGTCCTTGTCCCGACGCCGGTCATCAGGATCAGCAGATCGACTTTACCGGCTTCCAGTTCCGGCAGCAGTTGGAGAGCGGCATGATTTTCACTCAGCGGCACCTCGCGCATCGAAGGCGCGACGATCGGTTCACCGCCGTAACGCCGGATGAGTTCCGCCATCTCTTTCGAGCGACGGCTTTCGAAGGAAACAACCTTGAGCCCTTGCAGGCTCGTCCGCGAACTCGTGTCCATAAAGAGAATGATAAGGTGCGAAGAACAGGGTTCGGACGGTCACACCTTCTTCGGACGCAATCTAGCGATTCAGTCCCCCAGCAGCAGGGCGCGCCAGTTGCAAATCGTGCAGAGTTAACTCAGGCTTGAGGCCGGCTATAGTGCTTCTTCTCGTCTTCCTCGGTCCAGGTGTAGTTCTCGCCTTTGGCGCCGCCAAAAACACGCCCATGCCTGGCATGAGCCTCCTGAAAGCGTTGCCGGTCGGGGTAGTAAGCCACGATTTCCAGGTGGTAGCCGTCGGGGTCGTCGAAATAAACGGAAAGCCCGTTACTGCCGCCGCCGTGGGCCTTGGGGCCGTCGGCGGTCTCGCCGTATTTCGGTAACGTTTGGCGGAGATGTTCCACCCAATTATCGAGCTCTTCGGCCGGGACAGTGAAGGCGAAGTGGCGCCATGAAGACCAGCCCGCGGGATTGTCCGGAGCGATACCGCGCGCCTCCATGTTTCCTCGGTCGCGCGATTCAAAAAGGGCCACCACCATATTGCCCACGCCGACCATGACGTGACGCGTGCGGCCTTTCTTAAGCTCGTCTTCGGAAAAGCCCAACCGTTTTAGCTCTTTGGCTTTAAACACGTCGGTAAAAAATTTTGCCGACTTCTCGACGTCTGAAACTTCCAGACCGAAATGAGCCAGACCTTTCACCTCCATAATATCCTCCTCGTGCGGCGGTTTTCTTGAAAAAATGCTATGCCCTAGGCCCGTTACTTGTCAAGCACATCGGGGCACATTGAAAAGTCTCGCGGGAGCGCGCAAGAAAGTCTACGTGACAACTGGAAATTCGAGTTTTCTTTTCGTAAACCGCTCCGCTCCGTTCTTCGTGACAAAAACGCTCTCTCCGGTTCCAACCCGGCGCATCTTTCCATCCGGATAATGGACAGGCGTCGGCTGGAGCATCATGGTCATGCCTTCCTCGACGACAACGCCGCGCCACTTCTCATCACCCAGGTCCATCGGCTCGTCTTCACCTAAACCGACGCCGTGGAAAGAGGGATGGCGGGCTTGATACGGGCTTCCTTCCACGGTTTTTTCAAAAACCTCCCAAAGCCGTCCAAAAATCACGCCGGGTTTCATCGCCTCGACCATTCGGTTAAAAGCTTCGACGGAGAGCTTGAACATCTCCGCGTAATCTTTGGGCGGAGGACCCACGCTGATAGGATGGATCGCCTGGACGAAGTAGCCGCAGTATCTGCCGTCCAACTCGTTGATGATGACGTCTCCCCGCTCCAGGATCTTGTGCGTCGGGATGTGCTCGGTGCGATACGGCGCCTTGCCCGACTTCCAGTAGAGCATGGTCAGATAGTCTCCGCCCGCCCGCATCATGCCGTGAACCAGATCCGCATAGATTTCGTATTCGCGGACTCCGGATCGGGCGGCCTTCACCATCGCTTCGAGGCCGGCGTCCAGCACCTCGCCGGCTTTTTTCATGAAGGCGATCTCCTCGGAGCTCTTGATCCGCCTCACGTCCGCGACGAGATTGGACGCGCTCACGAGCTTCGACTGGGGAAAGGCCTCGACGATCTTTCGATGGGTTTCACTGGGAAGAAAGCCTTCCGGCGCGCGCAGCGCGCGCAACCCGGTGATGCCGATCGTGCCCTTCTCGAGCTTCAACTCCTTCAGCCGGTTAACAATGGCGTCCCCCCAGTGGCAGTAACTGGAATCGCGAATGTCCTTCACCCAATCCTGCGCCATGATCCAAAAATCAGCCCGGACTTTCTCCCGGATGATGCAAGTCGGTTCCTCTTGCAGCGGAAAGATCACAAAGGCCTGCGTGCAATTGCCCCCGATGTGGCTCAAGTATCTCACGTCGGCGAAAAAGTGATCCCATTTCTCCGTGCTGCCGGTGACGACGAGGCAGTCGATGCCTTTATCGCTCATTGCCTGACGCACGGCTTTCCAGCGCCGGTCTCGCTCCGCCAGAGAAAATTTAGGTAAAACGACTTTTTCTAATCCGTCTGTTCGATCCATCTTTACCCCCGTTTACTACGCAGTTCATTCGTTAGTGGCCATACGATTACCAAGGGACGAGCCGTGGAGAGCGCGGGCGTGCCCTACGGG
>DASTOD010000376.1:0-2256 GCA_035762645.1 Binatia bacterium
GTAACCGTGCTCTCTGGCACAGCCAATATGGGCATCGGCGACAAGCTCGATCCTAAAAAAACCAAACCGTTGCCGGCCGGAAGCGTTGCCATCATGCAGCCCAAAACAAACCATTTTCTCTGGACGAAAGAAGAAACGATCGTTCAGGTACACGGGGTAGGACCCTGGACGATCAATTACGTCAATTCCGCGGACGATCCCAGGAAGAAATGACTTCGTCTGCATAAACGCGGCTCAGCCGGGCGCGCCTATAAGAAGCCGGCAGTGCGCGGTTAGCCCCAGAGAGGAATCTTATTGATGAGATTCTGCGGGGAGAGACTATCCCGACTTGGCTCAATGCTGACGAATGATTTCGCTCACAGCATGGAATTCGTACCGGAAACCCGCATTGGTTTTTGGTTTCTAGGTACCGAAACCTGGACCAAGTACGTCCTGTGCGTGGCGCTTAACGACCTAGAACGGCTGATTCCGCAGCGCAAGCCATCGTATCCGATCGTGCTTGACGTCGGGTGCGGGCAAGGTAGGTCCTTTCGACTGTTAATTGAGCACTTCTCGCCTCAGCGCCTGATCGGAGTAGATGCTGAAGAAAAATGCCTTCTACGTGCCCGGCTCGAGGCATCGAAAGAATCCGTTCCTATCGAACTTCGTCAACGCGACGTTGCGGCGCTCGATCTGCCAGACAGCAGCGTGGACTTGGTGTTTTGCCATCAGACCTTTCATCATCTGACGCGACCGCAAATGGCGCTACAGCAATTTTATCGCGTGCTCAAACCGGGCGGCCTTTTGTTGTTCGCTGAATCGACTCGTGCCTACATCCACTCCTGGATCATTCGGCTATTGTTTCGGCATCCGATGCATCTGCAGCGTAGCGCTGCCGAATACATGGCGATGCTTCACGCGCAGGGCTTTACATTCGGTCCGCGGAACGTATCGTTCCCGTATCTTTGGTGGAGTCGCCCCGACCTCGGTGCGTTCGAGTTCTTCGGCTTTGGCGTTCCCGCCGCGCGGGAAGAGACGCTGATAAACCTCGCGGCCGTCAAGCCCGAGCATCGGACGCAGCGATCAGAGGAGAAGAGTTGATCTTGACGCCCGGTGACAGCCATCGCAACCAAAAATTAAACCCATTGTGAGGAGGAAATCATGATAGCCAACGCAGCCAAGAGTTATGAAATTGACGTTGAAGACGTTGAGTATATTCGCCACGACGACAAGCCTCTGCTGGCTCGTCTCTTCAAGCCGCGCGGCGCTGGGCCGTTCCCGCTGATCGTGGAACTGCACGGCGGCGCCTGGTGCCGGGGCGACCGCCTGAACGACACCCTTATCAACGAATCGCTGGCGAAAACCGGCGTCGTTGTGGCGGCCTTGGACTTTCGCATGCCGCCCCAGGCGCCTTACCCAGCCTCACTGGCCGACATCAACTATGCGGTCCGCTGGGTCAAGACGCGGGCGGGCGAATTGAACACTCGCCCCGAATTGGTGGGAATCATGGGAAGCTCGAGCGGCGCGCACCAAGCCATGCTGGCGGCGATGAGACCGCGTGATCCGCGCTACTCGGCGCTGCTCGGAGCCGGGGCCGCGACAGTTGACGCCCGTGTCCGCTGCGTCGTTATGTGCTGGCCTGTTATCGATCCACTCGCGCGCTACCATTATGTCAAAGAGCTGAAGGCGCGCGGCAAACCCTATCCCGATGTCGTGGACCGCGTGTTGCCTCTTCACGATCAGTACTGGCAGACCGAAGAGGCGATGGCCGAAGGTAACCCGGTGCTGGCACTCGAGCGCGGTGAGCGGGTTGAAATGCCTCCCGTGCTTTATCTCCAGGGTACCCGCGACGTCGCTCATCCACGCCCCGACCTCGATCGCTTCGTGGCAAATTACCGCAAGGCGGGTGGTTCCGTAGAACTGGAGTTGCTCGAAGGCGAGAGCGAGGGTTTCATCACCAGGAATCCGGCTTCGCCGGCCGCCGCTCGGGCGATCGAGAAAATTATAGAGTTCGTCCACAAAAACGTCCGCTAATCAGGAGCGGTAGTACTTCTCGGTTCTGCAAAGGCATCTCAGAGGTCCGGCGCAGCTACGCCGGAACCGAAGAAATCACCGCAGAGGCATGCGCGGCAGAGCCGAACCAAAGTAGCCACACATTTCATCACGGACTCAGAGCCCCCACCTCTTTCCTCCCCCACGTCGCGTGGGGGAGATGAAGGAGGGGACTCGGCGTCTCTGTGGTTAGCCGCAATTTTTATGTCTTCTTTCTACGTTCCA
>DASTOD010000377.1:0-14767 GCA_035762645.1 Binatia bacterium
CCCGGCTGGTAGCAAAAAACCTAACATGACAATTCCAAAAACAAGACCTTTTATGTACATCCATTTACCTCCTTTTGGATAAGCTATTATCGGTAATCCTCCAGGGTCGGCCCAAAGAGTTCTATCGGGGCGCAAATTCGATACCAAAAATTTGCATTTTGCCAGAGTAGGTTTTTGGCCGTCAGCGAAAACAGTTTTCGACTTGACTCGTTGCTTTCTGTGACGAAAAGCAAGCCAACATTTTTCTGAGATTCCGTCAGCAAAAGCACCCGGAGTGAGCTGTTTCAGATTTGAAACATTGACTGGAGAGAAATGGCACAAAAAAGAGATCGCTACCTCTTTTTTGAGGAAATCGTCAAGAGGTCGGAGTGCAACGAAAGACTTACGCAAAGAGACTGTGATTTATCTCACCGCTCGAGGCAGTGTTCAGTGCGAATAATCGGGGTCTACGGCACAGTCCTGAGAGCCGCTTCGGCGGCTTGAAGGCGCACGCCCTCGAGCCGCTCGCGCTGGTCCCGTGCGCGCTGCGCGAGGCGCTCATAGTCCACTCCACGCAATGCGGGCGCAACTTCGGCTGCCGCGTTCAAAGCTTGCCACAGGGCCAGTTTCCCCTCGATTCCAAGCGCGACCGCTTCGACACCTTCGAGCAGGCGCAGCGGCCCACCCGCCCGGTCTTCCAGACGCAGTTTGAGTTCGGTCATCTTTCCCGCAAGCCAAGCCGTCGCCTTTCGGGGGCGGCTCTCTGAAATGTGCAGCCGATCCATGAGCCCCTTGAGTTCCTGCCGGTCTGCTTCTATATCGGCAAGTACCGCGGCGAACAGTCGCGCCATTTCCGTTCCCGCGTGGGCATTCTCTAGATGCTCCAGAAGCTCGACAGCCGCTACCGATCCTGCCAGATGGTCATTCAAATAGGCTGCAAGATGCTCGTTGTTCATTCTTCTTCTCCTCTCCATGCGACGCTGCCCTCCACGTGGCGGGGCCATGCGGCGCCAACATGCTATCTATGATTCAGCATAGCACCTTCGCTGAATTCGAGAAGACCGTCGGCTAGTAGAAGAACCAACATCGGGCAATCATTGACGGCGAGGTTTTCTTTCGGGTAGGCTTCGAACCAGAAACAACAAACTTGGGAAAATAAACTAGAGTTCGAGCAAGGAGGACTGATGCCTGGAGCTCTTCACGATCTGCGCGTCATCGACTTCACTCACGCATTGAACGGACCCTTCTGCACGATGCTGCTCGGCCACCTGGGCGCGGAGATCATCAAAATCGAGCCGCCCGCCGGAGACCGATTCCGCCGGTCATGGATGCCGCCGCGCGATACCCAAGACGCCTATGAGTTTCTGTGGATCAACGTCAACAAAAAAAGCGTCGTTCTCAATCTGAAAACCGAACGGGGTATAGATCTGGCGCGCCAGCTCATCGCCCGAGCCGACGTACTGGTTGAGAACTATCAGCAGGGTACGATGGAGCGGTTCGGCCTCGATTATGACTCGCTCAAAAGTCTCAACCCGCGATTGATTTATGCCTGCTCGCGCGGTTACGGCGAATGGGGACCCTATGCGGCCTGCGGCAACACCGCCCAAAGCAACAACAGCATGACCGGATGGACGCACACGGCCTGGAAATACAGCGGCGCGCAGGGGACAAAGGCTCTGGGCATCGGTGATGAGGCCGCCGGCGTCAGCATGGCCCTCGGCATTCTCGCCGCTCTGCACGCGCGCGAGCGGACGGGCGCGGGTCAGAAGATCGTGGTCTCGATGCAAGAGGCGGTCCTCGGGTTCATGATCAGCTCGATGCACGAATATTTCACCGGTAACGACGTCGGCAACTCTCCGATTCAGGTGGCCGACGGCTACTTCACGCTGCGGATGCCCGAGATGAGCGAGGCCGTCTGGGCGCAGCTCGCGCGTCTGATCGGCCAGAGCGATCTCCTCAATGATCCGCGTTTCACGAGTGTCGCCGAGCGCCGGCAGCATCGTGCCGAACTGGAGAAAATAGTGAAAGAATGGGCGCGACACAAAACCCGCCAGGAAATATGGGACGCGCTACGCGATCTCGATTACTTTGGCGCCCCGGTACTTTCGACGTCCGAGGTGCTCGAGGATCCGCACATCAAAGCCCGGCAAGCATTCATTGAGCGCAAGCATCCGACCGCGGGCCGAATCACGTTATTGGCGCCGTGGATCCATTTGTCGAAGACGCCGGCGAGCATCCACGACGATGCGCCCGCGATAGGCCAGCACACGGACGAGGTGCTCGGGAAACTCCTGAGCTTGACTGCGGCCGAGCTGGGGGAGTTGCGCGCCCAAGCCGTCATCAAATAACGTCTCGACTCTAGAGTTCGGGTTCGGCTTCAAGTCGGGACTCTCTCTCCTCTTGACGGACAGCGTCGATTCGACCTATTTTTCATGGAGAATTCACCGCCCAGCAACCATCAACGGATGAGCCCGCCGGATGGAAGGCAAAGTATTCTAGCTCTCGGGTCTCGCGTGCAGGCGCTGAAAAATCTAAGACGAGGCTGTTCAAAAAGGTCGCAGCTACGAGGCGCGAGAGAAATCGATCCTTCGACCGCGCTCAGGACAGGCTTCCCATCCCAACCCAGCATTGAGTCCATCACTCCAATACTCCATCACTCCAGCACTCCAGGGTCCTCGTACGTTGGAGCGAGGCAATTGAGCGCACCCTTCGACAATGCTCAGGGCAATCGGTAGATGGGCCTTTTTCAACAGCCTGCTAGCATGCAAATACAAAGGAGATACCCATGAAAAGGATAGCGTTCGCATTCATAGTTGTGATTACCTGCGCTGCCAATCTCCACGCCCAAGCTCCCTTTTATCAGGGAAAGACCATCAGGATCATCGTCGGCGGATCGGCTGGCGGAGGTTTCGATACTTACACGAGGGCCATGGCCAGATACATGGGCAAGCATATTGCTGGCAACCCAAACATCGTCGTGGAAAACATGGCCGGCGCGGCGACACGACTTGCGGCGAAGCATGTATACAGCGCTGTCAAACCGGACGGCTTGACGATAGTGATTTTCAACGGCTACTTGATTCTGGGACGTGTGCTGGGCGCCAAAGGGATCGATTTTGATGTACGAAAGTTTGAGTGGGTCGGTGTTCCCGTTCAGGACAGTGTCGTCTGCGCTATTCATAAGGCCAGCGGGATTACGAACCTGGAACAATGGATGGCTGCGAAGTCGCCGGTAAAAATAGGCGGCCTCGGCCCAGGGAACAGCACGAGCGACGTGCCCCGGGTTCTTCAGGCGGCTCTCAACCTCCCCATCCACCTGGTCGAAGGGTACAAAGGAACGGCCGACGTGCGGTTGGCCGCGGATTCGGGAGAAGTCGCCGGTGGTTGCTGGGCGTGGGAATCAGTCAAAGTGACTTGGGCTAAAGCCCTGCAATCCGGAGACGTCAACGTCATGATCCAAGTGACTCCTGAAGCGCGGCCTGATCTGCCCAAGGTCCCGGTCGCCGTCGAAGTCGCCAAAACCGAGGAAGCGAAGCAGCTGATTAAAGCCGGCACGGTGAACCCGTCCCGGATCACTCGGCTGTATGCCACGACTCCGGGCACGCCCAAAGAGAGAGTACAAATGCTGCGCAAAGCGTTTGCCGATACGCTCAAGGACCCCGAATTTCTTGCCGAGGCCAACAAGGCCCGGCTGGAGATCGATCCGGTGGGCGGCGAGGAGATCGAGAAGGTCGTCGCCGAGTTGTTCAATATAAGCCCTGCGGTAAAATCCAAACTCGCAGGAGTGCTTGCCGTCAAGTAAAAACGACCACTGACTACCGACTACACGACTACACGGTGGTCTGTCGTCTGTAGTCGGTAGTCGCTTTCTTCGATTCTAGTCGATCCTTACGGCCGCTTCTTCCCGCACGAAACCTGGCGGCCGGCCGTGCTTGGAACGAATCTCCAACCAGCCGTCGTGCGAATCGACGACATTGAGTTTCATTCCCGGCCCGATGTTGGCGATGAGCGATGAGTTTTTACTCGGTCGACTGTAAACCTCGGTTGGCCGAGTAGTTTTAAAAGCGCCCTGGAGCCGCGGCGCCGGGTGCCGCCCCGGTTTTTGGTTGGCAAATTCATTTTCGGATGCAGCCATTGACCCAGCACCGGTTCTTTTGGACGTTTTCCGAGCGGTTTCCGCCGGCGGCTGGTGCCAGACCGTCTCAAATGCAGCTGCAGGTTCCTTCGAAACGAACGAGTCATCGGAGTTTGTGTCCAGCAAGCTCACAGCGAGACCGCCGGCGACTGCCACGACACCAATGGCCGCTGTCACTATTCCGATCGACCATCTTTGCTTGGCCAAAGTTCGCACCGCCGGCTGAATCGTTTCTTCGTTCGCTGCTTCGATTCCGGCGCCCAAGTCGTTCGAGCCTGGGTGAATGGCATTGCCGTTGTGCTGAACCTTTTCTTCTCCTGCAGAGAGCCCTGGTTGCATCTCCGTAGGTCGTGCTTGCTGGCTGTCTTCCGGTTGTGGCAATTGGAGGTCTTCTATTCTTCTTTCGCTCGCCGCAAGTTTGTTTGAAAGCGAGTCGATCTGTTCCCGCTGCTCGTTGTTCTTGGCTGTCAGCTTATCGATTTGCTGGCTCAACTGGGCAAGTTCGGACTGTAATTGGAAATGCCGCTCAGCGAGATCGTCGTACTGACTCCCGGAGGTGCCAAGCAGCGCGTTCGTGCTTTCGAGGCGGTTTTTGAGTTCCGCAAGTTCCTGCTGCAGACGGCGGTTCTCCCTTTGGAGCTCCTGGTTCTCGGATTGAGCGTGCGCCGATCGTTGTTGCTGATTCTGAAGCTCGTCTACCGTCTTTTGACTTTCCTCCAGCCGGCTTGAAAGGGAATAAATCTCTTCTGCGAGTTGCTTGTTTCTCGTCATCAGCTCCACGGATGAATCTGTTTCGGCGCGGTCAGTCTGAGGCGATCGATCCATCGCGTCGGTGGTTTGGCGGTTTCGGACTTTCTCGACCTCACGGCGTATGCTTTTAAGCTCCCGCTCTGAGGAGAGCAGAAGCATTCCCAAGACTCCGGCGGTTGCCCCCGCCAAAAGAACCAACCAGGCATAAAGGGTTTCCATAATAATCTCCTAAAGATACTTCATGGTTCCAAGTTTCTTGTTTCTAGTTTCCTTCCCAAACCAGAAACGCGGATAGATTTCGGCGCGAATTTAGGTCTCCACGCCAAAGCTATGCCAGTGTGTCCCTTCGGCGTTCCATAACATAAGCATTACGCGGGAAGGAATTTTTTGTGACGAGGAAGCGCTTACGGCCACTCTTGGTCAAAGGGAATTTTGAACAAAATAGTGAATCTCGGCAAAAAATTGTAAGCGGTCAATCGAAACCTGCTGTGTGAAGGGCTTTCTCGGTGCAGACGGGCGCTGCCAGCGTGCGACACAAATCGACGCAAAGTCGGCGCCCATTGGAGACCGCAAAAGGGGAAACCGGTTATTGGTGATCCGTTGAGACGGCTCGCGGAAATTTTGGCGGGTTGGCAGGGGCGGGTTTTAACCCGCCCCTGAAGGTTGACGACGATATGGCCGCCAACGAAAACGCAATGCTACCGACCTCGCGGGGACAAGAAGGCTAACAGCTGGAAACTCTCGGGATTGGTAAACTCGCCTTCAACCCTTACGTAGTCGCCGCGGCGAAGACGCTGGAAGTTTTCGACGTCCGCCGGCCTGGCATTAAAAGGAACCGAAACCGTAACCGGACGCCCGGCGCGAGGCATCACATCGAAAACACCTAGGTCGTACTGGATTCGGTCCACGGTGCCTTCGATCACGTCGGCACGCGGCGCCGGAGTCCGGCGCGCCAGCGCAGCCCCGGTGGCTCGAGCTTGCACGGGTTCCTGAATGCGAATCACATCGACATAACTGCCCCTCGGCGGTGTTCGAAACGCTATGACATCGCCGGATTCCAAACTCGCAACGCTGTAATCCCAACCGTGGTAGATTACTCTCGTGCGGTTGATGTCGTACGGGAGTACCTCCCTGCGGCCATCGTCGGTCCGGACACGAATTTGATTGCGCTCGGGCTCGACCTGCGACACCTCGGCCCTGACTTCATCCGGCCGTAGGGCCAAGTCTTCCGCCGGCGCCCCAGCGACTCTTCCTAATCGAACGTCATCGAGGGTGGGCCTGGTGACCGTAGGCATGGGCGCGCACCCGATCAGAGCGGTTAAACTAATCGCGAACGTCAACAGATACCTTCTTCGAGGTTCGTTCAGCCAGTTCACGGCAATCGCCCCCTTTCATGAATCCATAGGCTTTTATGCAACCTAAGCTGTTCAAACAGCGTGCCAGGCGGGGCGAAGCTTTTTCATGAGCTTTCACGACATATTGATGTGTTCTCTGTCTTATCGGAGCACGTCACACGTCGAAAACTGATCCATTCACGGGCAGCGCGCGTACTACAAATAAGACAATAGGCCGACGGGCGGAATCTGTTTCCAACCGTTTGTCCCAAACATGAATCAACGGAGGGTGGGATTTCGCGTCTTTGAAACAAATCGGCAAAGGATGCCGGTTAAAACGGGCCCCCACAGGCTTCGCACGGTAGCCCCCCGCAAGACAATCTGTCACACTAAGATTATGGAAAGAAAGAATAATAGTCGAATCCGTCTGGCGGCGATAGCCGATCTTCACTGCACAAAGAAATCTGCAGATGATATTCACGCGATTCTTTCAGCGATGGCCAGCAGCGCCGATATTTTGGTCTTTGCCGGGGACCTTTGTGACACCGGACTTCCAGATGAGGCCCATATCCTTGCTCGAGAAACCGCAAGCCTCAAAGTTCCGGTCGTAGCCGTTCTCGGCAATCATGACTTCGAATCCGGCAAGGCTACGGAAATAGAAGCCATTCTCATGGATGCCGGCGTGAACGTGCTCGATGGCAAATCCTGCGAGATCAACGGCATCGGTTTTGCTGGTGCAAAGGGCTTCGCCGGTGGATTCGGCGATAAAGCGCTGCAACCGTGGGGGGAACCGGTGATCAAAGCCTTCGTGCGCGAAGCGGTGGAAGAGGCACTCAAGCTTGAATCAGCGCTTGCCGGGCTGAGGACGAAAAAAAGGATAGCCGTTCTTCATTATGCGCCGATCATCGAAACCGTGGTGGGAGAGCCCGAGGAAATTATGCCGTTTCTCGGGTCAAGCAGGTTGGAGGAACCCTTGAATCGGTATCCGGTGGCCGCGGTATTCCATGGCCATGCGCATCGTGGCACATCGCAAGGCCTGACCAAAGGAAAGGTTCCCGTCTATAACGTGGCCAAACCGTTACTCCAATACGGCCCGACCGGCGTCCCTTTCAAGATCCTGGAAATAGATGGCGCAAAGAACGACTAAGAACTTGGCAAGGTTTCCAGCCACGGATCCCGGCGCCTACAATTTTTATCGCCGGGTGATACAGGCGTTGAACCGGGCCGGCATGCCGTTTCTCTTGGGCGGTGGCGTCGCCTTCGAATTCCACACCCAGATCACGCGAAGCATCAAAGACTTGGACATTTTCGTTTGCCGCCGCGATCTGGAGGAGATCTTCCAAGTTCTGCGCAAAGCGGGATTTCGTACCGAGCTGACGTTTCCGCACTGGCTCGGCAAGATTTTTTACCGAGATGATTTCATTGACGTGATTTTCAGCTCCGGCAACGGGCTCTGCGTCGTGGACGAAGATTGGTTTCGATACTCTGCTCCGGGAACTTTTTTCGACCTGCCGGTCCGATTCAGCCCTGTTGAGGAAATGATTTGGTCCAAGGCTTTCGTTATGGAACGGGAGCGTTACGATGGCGGCGATATCGCTCACCTCATCCTCAAGTGCAGCGATCGATTGGATTGGAATCGGTTGCTCAAGCGTTTCGGCGCGCATTGGCGCGTCCTGCTGGTTCATTTGATCCTCTTCGGATACATCTATCCGAGAGAGAGGCTGCGCGTGCCCGAGCCCGTTATGCGCGAGCTCCTTTTGCGGCTGGAAGGCGAAATGAAATCGCCGGGGCCGGAGGAGGAGCCGTGCCATGGGCCGTTGCTTTCGAGAACGCAATACCGCATCGATGTCGAGGAGATGGGTTACAAAGACGGACGTTTGACTCCCGACGGCAATATGACGCCCGAACAGACGGCCCGTTGGACGGCTGCGGCTGAGCTCGAGGAGGCGAAAAAAAAGCTGCCTTAGGATTTTTGGCGCTGCTCGGTATTCTTAACCGAACACGGCAGGACGATACGGAAGGTGGTGCCTTCACCTTGTTTGCTGCGATAAGAAATGAAGCCGCCATGGGCGGCTATGATTTGCCTAACGATCATGAGACCCAAACCGGTGCCTTTATCTTTGGTCGTGGTAAACGGTTCGAAGATATCGATGTCTTCAGGAATGCCCAAGCCGGTATCACTGATCTCGATGACGACGTTCTCCGCCTGAGGATAAGCTTTCGCCGTCAATGTTCCCCCCGACGGCATCGCTTCCAAGGCGTTCTTATAAAGGTTTAACAAGACCTGCTGTAGTTTTTGTTCATCGACGTGGACGAGCGGCAGTTCGGTAGATATATCGCGCTCCAGGCGAATGGCGGCGCTGTTCAACTCGGCAACGATGACCTTTTCCACCTCGGCAATGAATTCCCTCAGGTCGAGGGAAACCACATTTAGTTTCATGGGACGAGCGAGCGAGCGGAATTCTTGCAACATCGCGCCCATCCGATTGATCTCTTTGTGAATGTTCGCTAACGATTCTTTCCAAGAGGCGGTTCCCGCTTGCGAACCGCCGGCCGCCTCGCGCTGCATTAACTGCACCGTTGTGGAAATCCAATGCAGCGGATTGGCGATTTCATGGGCGAGAGCGGCTGCCGCCATTCCCATCGCCGCCAATTGATCATTGGCCCGGATTCTCTCTTCGATGCGGCGCTGCTCCTCGGCAAGGCTGGTCTCTTCGCGCTTCTGCTCGGTCAAATCGGTCGCAATCAGGCAAACCGCTTCGCAACGATCGATCATAACGCGACTCGACGAAACATAGACGGGAATGCGGGCGCCGTCCCCGGCCCGAAGCGCAATCTCCGCTCTGGCCTTACCCTGCTCCCCGAGAAGCGCGCGGAAAGCGGCCTCGTGCTCTTTCGCCACAAAGGCCTCGAACGAAGCGCCCATGACGTCCTCTAGAGGTTTTTTGACCAGATTCGCAAAGCGGCTGTTGCAGTAAAGAATAGTCCCATCCGTCGACAAAGTGATCGCCGCCTCGCTCATCTCCTCGACAATGACCCGGTAGACATGATCGGCCCCCTTGAGAGTGTAGACCTGTTCCCCCGCCGGACCGTTGATGACGAGCGCGTCGACTTCGCCCATGCGGATTGCCTTGAGCATGTCTTCGGCTTCCGCAAGCCTGAGACGAAAGTCTTCTATGATCTGGTGTAGGTTTGGCGCCGAGGTTCCCATCATCCTGCTTTCCGTATCTCCAGGCCGGTCAGGACTTTTTCCCTGTCCGAAAGATCGCCGATGAACCGGCGCACCGGAAGCGGGTTCTTCTTAACGAGGGTCGGCGCGGCGATAATACCGTTTTCAGCAGTTTGTTCCGGTCTCTGGAAGATATCGATAACCTGCAGGTCGTATCTTCCTTCCAGGTGTTCGTCACAGATGGTTTTAATGTTCGTGAGCGCCCGTCGGGATCGCGGCGTCGGGCCGCAGATATACAGGTAAAGATCGTATCTCGGTTTCGCGGTGGTTTGTTTACGCATGTCAATTCCTCTCGCGTACGTCCAAACCCACCAAGACCTTCTCGATGTTCGACAAATCGCCGATGATTTTTTTCAGCGGCGGCGGAAGACTTCGGACTAAGGTTGGAATGGCGAGAATCTGATCTCTGCGCGCGAGCTGCGGATTGCGCACGAGATCGACGACCTCGATCTGGTACTGGTCGGCAAGATGCTCTTCGCAAATCTTCTTCAGATTGGCCAATGCGGCGATAGACTTGGGCGTCTGCCCGGCAATATACAGCCGCAAGTTCCAGGCTTTTTCCAGTTTCTCAGCAGAGCTTTTCATCCGTTCCTCCTGCCGTTCGGCGTGGCCTCTGTGCTGCGCAGCCGGGCCATGGCTTGTCTCTCTTGAGCCAGCAGTTGCTCGCCCTGTTCGCCTTCCATCAGGCTCTTTTCGATCTCTTGTTTTTCAGTTTCGAACTCGGCCCGTAGCGCGGCGATCTTTGCCTCGAAGCTCTCGCGTTTGATTTTAAGGCTACGCCGCTTGCGCTCCAGCTCTTCTTTGCGCTTGTTAGCGGCCAATCTTTCCTGCGCCTCCAACGCCCGCCGCGCGGTCCCGGTCAGTACTCCTCCCGGACCGACATAAACATCGACCAGATCGACGCCGTGATCGGTCAGCAGAAATTCACGGATCTGATTCGAGTGGGCCATGCCCCGAGACTTGAGCACATAGAGCCCCCGATTTCGCTCGCCGTTGATTTCGATATCGCGCAGCAAAAGCCAGGTATCCATCACCGATGAAATCCCGATGTCGGTTTTCTCCAGAACTCCTGCTGAAGCGGATGTCAGGCTCGTGAACATCGCCGTGATCTGCCGCATTTTTAACAAGTCGACCAGTCGCGTCATCATGGCCTTGACTTCGTTGGCATCGCCTTCAGACAGGAAAGTGGTGATCGGGTCGATGACGACGACTTTAGGCTTGAACTCGTCAATGATCTTGTGCAGGACGGCCAGATGCATCTCCAGACTATAAAAGGTCGAACGCACGGCGTGAAAACGGAGCAGGCTTTTTTCCACCCATGGATTTAATTGGATTCCGATGGAGCGCATGTTGCGTAATATCTGTTTCGGGGACTCCTCTGTGGCCACGTAGAGACAGCGCTCGCGGCGCTGGCAGGCGGCATCGACGAAATGAGCGCACAGGCTGCTTTTCCCCGTGCCTGCCGTCCCGGAAATGAGAATGCTGCTGCCGCGGTAATAACCCTTTCCACCTAACATCCCATCGAGACGGGGGACGCCGCTCGAAATACGGCCGTTGCTGACGTCATGGTTCAATCCCAGAGAAGTGATCGGAAGGACCGAAATACCGTCGTCATTGATCAAAAACGGATACTCGTTTGTGCCGTGGAAAGCGCCGCGGTATTTGATGATGCGCATGCGGCGGGTGGAGATTTGGTTGATAACGCGGTGGTCGAGGAGGATCACGCAATCCGATACGTATTCTTCCAGCCCATGGCGCGTTAAGTGCCCGTCACCGCGCTCGCCCGTGATGACCGCCGTGACGCCCTTTTCCTTGAGCCAGCGAAACAGCCGGCGCAGTTCGTTCCGGAGAATAAAGGTCTCCGTGAACGCGGAAAAAATCGCCTCGATCGTGTCCAGAACGACCCTTTGGGCGCCGATCGAATCGATGGCATACCCGAGGCGTAAGAATAGACCCTCGAGGTCGTACTCGCCGGTTTCTTGGATCTCGCTTCTTTCGAGGTGAATGTAATCGACGATCAACTTCTTACGGGCGATCAAATCGTTGAGATCATAGCCCAGGGAAGCGACGTTCTTGGCCAATTCGTCGGCCGTCTCTTCAAAGGCTATGAAAACACCCGGTTGATTGAATTGCAGGGCCCCGCGTATCAGGAACTCGATGGAAAGCAGGGTCTTGCCGCAGCCCGCGCTGCCACAGATAAGCGTCGTGCGTCCCCTGGGCAGTCCGCCGAAGGTGATTTCATCGAGACCGGAGATACCCGTGGGAGACTTCGCCAGGCCTTGCCTGTGATTGCCGTTAGCTATCCTGCTCATTTTTCCTTAACACTGGGCCCTTCACGAAAGAATGAGACCTAACCTCTATCAATTGATGAATGCTGTTTCAAGAACTTTGAGACAATTATCATCTTCCTTAACCGAAAAATAACCCACAACGCCGACATTTAAAACATGTCCGTCGTTATAGTTGAATGAGTTCCATTCTCGGCGGCCTGGTAAACGGATCATTGATGTTGATATAGTCGGGGCCGCCTTATAGCCGGGAAATAGTTGTGAGCACTAACACCTTGCAACGGGTACAGCGGGTCGGAAGCCTGTTGATCTTGTCTCTGGGATTCTTGACGGCGGTCAATTCCGGCAAAGCGTTTGTCGCTCAAACCGAGCCGCAAGTGGTTTACGTCGCGCCGGTTGAGGGGATCATCGATCTTGGGCTCGCGCCCTTTCTCCAGCGAGTTTTGAACGAGGCGACGAAAGAGGGCGCCGCCGCTGTCATTCTGGAGATCAATACGTTCGGTGGGCGAGTGGATGCGGCTGTCCTCATCCGCGACGCTTTGTTGAATGCTCGGGTTTCGACCGTGGCCTTTATCAACAAGAGAGCCATCTCTGCAGGCGCGCTTATCAGCCTGGCGGCCGAGAAGATCGTGATGGGCGGTGGCGGAACCATCGGGGCTGCGACGCCGGTGCAAGTGGGACAGCCCGGAGGGCCGGCGCAACCGGTCGAGGAGAAGACGGTTTCTTATGTGCGAAAGGAGTTTCGCGCGACGGCCGAGAGCCGCAAGCGGCCTCCCCTCATCGCGGAGGCGATGGTGGACGCGGACGTCGAGATCCCCGACCTCATTGAAAAAGGGAAGCTCTTGACGTTGACGACCGAAGAAGCGCTGAAGCACGGGGTTGCGGATTTCCGCGCCGATACGATAGAAAGCGTGCTGGAGCAGTTGGGTTTTTCCGGAGCCGAGGTAAGGCGAGCGGCGCCCAACTGGGCGGAGAATCTAGTCCGCCTCCTCACCCATCCGATCGTCAGTTCCCTTCTCATCACCATCGGTATGCTCGGGATCATCCTGGAGCTGCGAACGCCTGGATTTGGCGTGCCCGGTGTGCTGGGCATGACGAGCCTGGCGCTTTTCTTCTGGGGGCACTGGCTGGTGCAATTGGCTGGGTGGGAGGAACTGCTCCTGGTGGGATCCGGGCTTGTTCTTTTGGCCCTTGAGATTTTTGTCATTCCGGGCTTCGGCATTGCCGGAGTCCTGGGGATAGCAGCCCTCCTGGGTGGGCTGAGCCTGAGTCTTGTCGGAGCCGGAGCCACGTGGGAGTTCATTCTCAAAGCCGTGGGAAGGGTCGTTTTTTCACTGCTGGCAGCATTGATTGGGAGCCTGGTCATGCTGCGGTTCCTCCCGCGCTTGCCTTGGGGGCGACGATTGATTCTCGAGACCGGGCTGGCGGCGGGTCAGGGATACGCCTCGGCGCCTGAAACCGATCAAAGATGGCTGGGAAAAAGCGGGAGAGCGATTTCTCCGCTTCGAACAGCAGGTATTGCCGATATCGAAGGTGAGCGGGTGGATGTCGTATCCGACGGAGAATTTATCGAGCCGGGAGCGCCGATAGTCGTGACGCGCATAGACGGCAACCGCATCGTCGTGCGGCGCTCCCACTGAAACAGAAAGAGGGGACATATGCCTGGGATTGAGACCGGATTAGCGGGAGGTTTTGTCTTGCTGATACTGTTGGTGGTCGGGATATTCTTCATCTTGTATCTGGTCCCCCTCCCGCTCTGGATCGCGGCGTGGGCGTCGGGAGCGTACGTCGGGCTCTTTACCCTCATCGGCATGCGCCTGCGCCGCGTGCCGCCCGGCACCGTGATAACGGCGCGGATCAGCGCAGTCAAAGCCGGACTGGATATTCCCTTGAACGATCTGGAGGCCCACTACTTGGCGGGGGGAAACGTCGTGAGGGTCGTTAACGCGATGATCTCCGCTGACAAGGCCAATATCCCTTTGCCTTTCAAGCGAGCCGCCGCCATTGATCTGGCCGGTCGCGATGTGTTGGAAGCGGTCAAAATGTCGGTCATCCCAAAGGTGATCGAGACGCCGAAGATCGCCGCCATCGCCAAAAACGGGATTCAACTCATCGCCGTCTCTCGTGTGACCGTGCGCACCAACATTGACAGGCTGGTGGGAGGGGCCGGAGAGGAAACCATCATTGCGCGGGTCGGCGAGGGGATGGTGAGCACCATAGGTTCGGCGGTGACACACAAAGATGTGCTAGAAAATCCTGATCATATCTCGAAGCATGTGCTTAGCAAGGGGTTGGACTCCGGCACCGCCTATGAGATCTTATCCATCGATATCGCGGATGTCGACGTGGGCGAGAACATCGGCGCGAAGCTGCAGATCGACCAGGCCAACGCCGACAAGCAGATAGCGCAAGCGAAGGCCGAGGAGCGGCGCGCCATGGCGGTTGCCTTGGAACAGGAAATGCGCGCCCGTGTTGTCGAAGCAGAGGCCGAGGTGCCGCGAGCGATGGCCGAGGCTTTTCGCCAGGGTAACCTGGGCATCATGGATTACTATAAAATGAAGAACGTGCAGGCCGACACCGCCATGCGCGACGCGATCGCCGAGACGGGTGACGAGTCAACCCCAACCCAGAGAAAGTAGGGCGCAGTGAAAAGCATTACGTTTGAACAAATTTTTCTCCTTATCATTTTTGTTTTGCTGCCGCTGCTCAACTGGTTGCTACAACGCGTCGGGCGGCGGGGTGAAAGCGAACCTCGCCAGCCTCCGCCAGTCCCAGAACTGCGCCGCCGGACGCAGGCGAGCGCGCCGCGTTCCCCGGGGCCGCAGCCTTCACGAGATCGAATTCAGGGCCGGGAAGCTCTGCCGGCAGCCCCTGTTGTACGGCGTGGTCGTCTTTCCAAAAGATCACTTTTCCGAACGAGAGCGGAGATCCGGCGGGCAATCATTCTTATGACGGTCCTGGGGCCGTGTCGCGCTTCCGACCCACCGAAGTAAAACACGGTCGAATCATAGCCCTTCTCGTTTTTTCCGGCTTTGTTCATCCAGCTGTTTTT
>DASTOD010000378.1:0-11010 GCA_035762645.1 Binatia bacterium
GCACGCCAGGCTGGTGATGGACCTTTTAGAGGAGTTTCACGGAAAACGGGTCATATTCGCAGATTTGCTTTGGCTGCCGGAAGACCGAAAGTTGGCGCGAATTCGCGCGCGGTACTCCAGGAGCGCTGCGGCGCTGCTGCACGGCAACGGCGCTCTCCGAGCCCAAGAGATCCGCAGAAAAGACGAAGACCTCGAGCGGGCCGCAATCACGCTGACCGAGGGCGGCGGCGGAGCGCTCTACCAAGTTTGCAGCGGGCTCGGGCGACTCGGGGTTTACGGAAAAATCGCCAACGTGTTTCGCGAGATCCATGCAGATGAAATAGCGCACAAAGACGCCGGCGCGCGCGCCCTCGGGCGACTCGTCAAGACTAAAAAAAGTTTCCAGCGCGCCGCCGCCATTATCTGCGACATCTCCAGCCAACGCTTGCGCATGCGCAACGAGCAGTTCGGTTTTCTCCTGAGCGACGACCAACTGCAATCGCTGGACAAACGCGCCAGGCAAGCCGCGAAGATAAAATGATACTCCTCGGCCTTATTCTGCTTGCCAACTTCATTTTTTGCTCTTCCGCATTGGCTCTCGAGCTGCCCCCGCTTGAGACCACCGTCAACGACCTGGCCGGAGTCTTTCCGAAAGCGAGTTTTGACGAACTGAAACAGACCCTGATGCGTTTCAAAAAGCAGACCGGCCACACGGTTGTTGTTCTTACGATAAAAACCCTTGAAGGCGAGAATATCGAAAGTGTTGGTCGCAAAGCTTTTGACAGCCTACCGCTTGCGGCGAACGACTTATCGAAAGCTGTCCTTCTGGTCGTCGCCCGCGGGGAGCGCGAAGTCGCCGTCGAGGTCGGCGACGAGCTACGGCCTCTGTTTCCGGCCCCCGATGCGAGTCAAAAACTTCAAGCCCAGGTGGAACTCTACGTAACCGGCTGGAGGCCGGATTTGGGCATTCATGGAGCCGTTAGCTACATTTTTCGGGTAATCAGGGGCGAGGTTCGTTTCGATCGGGTCACGGAGGAAGAAAAGCTTGAAAATGCCTCGGTCAAAGGTTCCGGGGCGGGGGCGATCTTTGCTTTTCTTTTGGCTCCTTATCTGGCCTTCGTGACCGCGATGCTCTGGGGGATTTACGCGACACACTACCATGTGCATACCGAAACGCGTCTGTTCATCGGCGCCGTGTTGGGCGGCGGAACGGCCAAGATCGTCGCGTTGCTGATGGGCGCCATCGGTCACTACGACGACGGCTTGTGGTATTTCATTCTGGCGGTCAGTATTCCTCTGGGTATTTTCGGGAGCCTGACCGAATATTGGATGGCCGGCGAATGGCGCGGCATACCGCGAGTGAAAGGTGAGGGACTAAGACGAAAACCGACTGACAAAATGGGGATTTAAAGAAATAAGCTTCTTACTGATACGCTTCGCGTCCTCCTTTGAAAATTGCTGTTGGGAGTGAGGGATAGCGACCCTCAAAGATGTCACCCCCGAATGTTTTAATCGGGGGTCCAGTTCCGGTTTGCCTGGATTCCCGATAGAAGCGTTCGGGAATGACGGACTCCCCTCCATTTTCATCCTCTGCGGGCGAGCGTAAGATCATGAATCACTTCTGGTGAAATGGCCTCTTAGTTGTTGCGGCCCTATTTCAGCGCTCTTTTCAAGACGCGCATGGCGCTATCGGCATCGGTCCCGTTATCAAAAGCGAAATAGGTTACGGCGCGACGGCCCAGGGCTGCGGCGGAGACGCCCCGCAGGTTGATACCGGCAGCGGCAAGCGCGCGGGTCATCTTCGTGCCCAGACCCGCACGATCGGGACCCTCCACGCGCAGCGAATACAAACTGTCCGTGGTGCTGAGACCCGCCTGCTGTGCAGCCGCTTTCTGTTTCGCTCCTTTTATTGGTGTGATAAAGACGACGCCCGTGCCGGGCTTATCCGGGGCGCGGCGCGAAACAAGAAACTCCAAATTGGCCCCGGCATTCGCCAACTCCGCCAATTTGTCGGCGAGCCCGCCCGGACGATCTTCGATTTCTCCCGCCCATACGTCTACCTTTTTGACCGTATATGCCATGGCTATACCTCCATTGTCGGATCGCCTGCGCGCGTTCGATTCCAGACTTTTTTCACCCAACACCCGATCGCCCGACGGCCATTGACGAGTCGAGTCCGACTGCTTCCCCAGCAGCAGACTAACCGCCAACCGTCACAATACGCCGTTGAACAAAGATGAGGTAGGTTTCTATGTAACCTGAGCGGCTCATATCTCATGCTCAGGAGAGTTGTCAAGCCACCACTGGCGCTAGGTAGAATTGCGTAGTGGTTCAATTAGAAGTGAACCCAGTTGTCGTAAGGAAGAAAGATTTCTCGCTCCACTCGAAATGACACGTAGTGGAGGATTGTCATCTCGAACGAAGAGAGAGATCTTGACGAAACTGAACCACTACCTAAAATTGGGTTTCGACGAGACACCCTTCCCGCCTGAGTTCATGCCAGCGCTCCGGAATTCGATCTTACTTTTGCCTGGGCACCACTGCCCAGGCTTCGATCTCGACCAACATATCCGGCAGGTCAATCCCCACGCCGCGGATCAATGTGGCCGGTCTTGGATGTTGGCGTAAATCAGGCTCATTCTCTTCGAAAAATTTGTACATCTCGTCTCGCATATCAAACACATCTTCTCTTCTCTTGAGAAAATAGCGGAACATGACGATGTGTTTTAGCGTAGCGCCCATCAGTTCGAGACTGTTTTTGATGTCTTCCAATGTCTGGCGGGTTTGTTCCTTGATGCCGCCGACCACCTTACCTCTCCCCGCGCGTTCTTCATCAGGAGTTCTGCAGGGGGCGTCTTCAAAGGGATCCCTGCCTGTGGAGCCGGAAAGGAATAGAATATCGACGTCCCCTTTCGTCCTAAAGCCCGTCGCCCAGTTCATCCTCTCTTTGTGGTAGTGCGGCCACAGCGTGCCCCAGTCGTATTCGACTTTTTCATCTCTTTGCCGTTGAAGCGCTTTTTGATTCGTCGCCATTTCCGTCCTCCTCTGTGGGGTGTTTTAATCTCGCATCGGATCATCGTTGCGTTGGATGGGAGATGCTAATCTCCGGACTTTCGAATTTCAATGGTTTAATTCTCCATCGATCACGCCTCAGGAAGATTTCGTGTCAAAACGTTTGACACGACTCATGAGACTTCCCGCCGTGAACGTAAAAGCCGGGCTGATCGGGAGCCCCGCAGCGCCTAGTGCCTCAGCCACCCAGGTGTTGCACGTGTGAAATAGGTGAAATTTTCCTCTCGCCGGATAGAACTGGCTCGTCGGGTACTGTCCCGGCCGGCCCTCCGCCGGCGCGGCAGGATCGAATCGCAAAAACGTGCCCGATATGAACTCGGATAATCGTTGGAACATTTGATCGCCAAGCATGATCTCAACGATCTCGCTCCCGGCAAAATGGCGCTCCGCGGCTCCTTGGATGCCGACAACGTGAAGTACGCTGCCGCTCGACCAGAATGCAGCCCTGAGCGCCAATCCGAGACCGGCATCCGCAGCCTGGTAATAATCCCGATCGCCCCAGCCGATCTCTAAATAGTCAGCATCCGGAAACTCCCTAACCTCCGGCAGGGCTTTTTCCGACAGCTCGGATTTTTTTATCACGATGGCCGTGTGCCAGCCGTAGTTGACGACGAAGATCCTCCGGATTTTGTCGCCCTGAAACTGGAGCTCGGAAATCGGGCGCGCGCATGCAATCGCCAGCAATACTACGAAAACCGCGCCCGCGAGCCGATCTGCGGCGCGAAGCGAAAAGAGGCTAGGCAATCCCGATCGCGGCACAAATCGTAACGAGCTCAAGCGCAGACTTAGCCGGCAATTGTAGATGGATGGTTTTTGACGCTTTAACGGAAATCGGGCCGCACGAATACAGCGCTCGTGACCTCCGGATTACGGTTTCCAGCCGCCGGTCTTGAGTTCCTCATTGGCTCTTTTCACGAAGCTCAAATCAAACACATCGCTGATTTTGATGTCGCGTTGCACTTTCGTTGTCTTCTTCATTTCGTCGATCATCGACTGCAGGACTTTGTCGTCGGTAAATCCTTGACGGAGGATCAGCTTGGACTGGATATCATAGATGGAGTTGACCAGCTCCCGATCCGTCATCCGCAGATTGTCCATCATGATTTTTATCGCCGACTCTCTTTTGGTGACAAAAAAATTGAGCCCCTTCAGGGCGGCGCGCACGAACCGGGACATCTTTTGGGGATTTTGTTTGATCTTGTCGTTTGCCGTGGCCAGCCCCCCCTCGATTAGGTTGGCGTAGTCGCTTGCCGACCCGATTTTGGTAAATCCCTCTTTTTGCGCCTGCAGGCTCATCCCGGTGTTAAACAGCGTCGCATGAATCGCCTTCGTCTGCAGAGCCGGGTAGCGAACGGAATCCCCGCCCATGACGACGAGATTCACGTCCTTCGCGGGGTCGATGCCATTCTTCTTCAACATCTCCCGGGCGACCACGGCGAGGGAACCTTCCGGAGACATGATCGCAATATTCTTTCCGCGCAGTTGGGCAATCGACTTGATATCAGGCTGCGCAATGAGATCCCATGTGGGCTTGTCCTGAAAGACCGTAATGATTTTGACGGGAACCGCCCTGACCGCCGCCGCGAGCGCGCTGCCCGCATTGGTGAAGAAGTCGGTTTCTCCGGCGAGCGTCGTCCTGATGGCGATCTCGCCGCGGATACTGAGAAGCTCCGCGTTGAGCCCTTCTTCTTTGAGGTAGCCTTCCTTTTGAGCGATGATAAGGCAGAAGACGGAAGTGTTCATCGAAGGATAGGCGACTCGGACATTTTCTATGGCGAGGGACGACGCGGCGGCGAATAGCGAAAAGATGGAGGAGACGAGAAATAGCCAATTCACTCTCCTGTAGCTCATATAAGCTCCTTTCTGCCAAAAGCCAATGGGGCCTGCTTGTCTCGCCAAGCCTAAAATAAGCGTGACCGCATCCTGGTCCCTTACCGGGGCCTCTATCTTTCCTGTCGCGCCGTGTCAACTGCGGCGAAGCGCGGGCATGACCAGGCGCGCAAAGCGATCCATCGATTTAAGCACCCTGTCTTGACCGAGCCCGCCGAAGTGAAACACCAGACCGATGTGCGTGGGAGCGACAATTTCTGCAATTCGTTTGAGAGTTCGTACGCAGGTGTCCGGCCCGCCAAAGATGCCGCGGTTGTCTCCCACCATCGCGTCGTACTCTAGATGGCGAAAAACTTTTCCGTAAGCCTCGCCCTTGCTCGGATCGAGGTTCAGCGCCTCCAACGCAAACTCCCGCCAGCGATGCCAATGCTGGAGCACTTCGGCACGAGCTTGCGCGTCACTGTCGCCGATGTAAGCCGGGTACATGACAAAAACTTCTCGCGACTCTACTGAGTGTCCGCCTTCGCGGAGCGCTTTGAAATAGATTTCCACCCGGCTGCGCTGCAGCTCGTTGGTCGCGATCCATGGCAAAGTCATCAAATGATAGCCGCGCCGGCCGATCATTTGAAAACTCTCGGGATCGCGATTGGCCGTCACATAAATGGGCGGGTGCGGCTTCTGGAGCGGTTTGGGATAGACGGTGAGCTTCGGGTAGCGGTAGTGATCGCCGCTCCATTCAAACTCGCCGCCGGTCCAGGCGCGCACGACGATATCGAGCGCTTCGGGAAGCCGAAGCTGGGCGGTATTCCAGTCCGCGTTGAACGTCGCATACTCCAGTGGGTGCATGCCGCGTCCGGCGCCAAAATTCACCCGACCGTTCGAAAGGAGATCCAGCATCGCAAAGTCCTCCGCGACACGGATCGGATGATGCATCGGAAGGAGAGACACAGCGCTGCCGAGCCGCATGCGCCGGGTACGCTGCGCCGCGGCCGTAAGCAGTAACTGCGGGTTAGGAAGCATGCCGCCGAAATAGCGAAAGTGATGTTCGGTCGTCCAGAAAGAGTCGAACCCGAGCGCTTCGGCGGCATCGATCTGTTCGATCCAATGGGCGTAAAGCTCCGGGCTTTCGCCATCCAGCTCAGGAACGTAGGTGTTGAGGATATAGTAACCGAATCTCACGGCTGTATGCTCGGAGCCTACACCGTGCCATGTGAGAAATACAACCGGCCATAGTTTGTGGCTTATCGCCTATGGCGGATGGTTAAGAGCTTATGAGGGCTTATGGCGGATGGATATGCCTGATGGCGGACGGCTTATCGCTTATAGCGGCCCATGCTGCCATCAGCCATAAGCCATGGCTCGTCAAGACAACGCGCTCAGATGCGGACGGACCTAAGCGATGGGCGTCCTCCGCTGGGCAGGGAATGTCACGTCCTATCGGTCCTATCAAATGACGCCCGGGGCGCTGAGACTTCCACTCGAAGCGAGAAGATGCGTTTTTCCGGTTGGTGAAAGACACCGACCCCGATGGCCTTACGCGAAATCAACTTTCCCGTTTCGTCATGGACCTCCAAGAGGATAGAGTATTCGGCGGGCTCTCCATCCCCTGGATGATCAATCGCACCCTCCACGAGGAAGGGACACGTAGTCGGGTTGGAGCGAGGCTCTGCCCCGACGGCGGCGAACCTTAGGACGTGCTGGCAGACCGGGCACGCCACCGAACTCTTGAGGATCGTCTCCTTGCAATGCGGGCAGATGCGGGATTCTCCCGCAACGGACGCACGGCTGCTCGATATCATACGGGAGAACTGTTCTTACCGCTGTCATTGCTCCGGAGGGATGGCGACTTGGCAAGTTCCCCGTCCTTCCACCCAAACTCGACGTTACCGCGCATGCGCGAACCAGGAGCCACGGTCAATGTCTTGGCCTTGATATCGCCGATGATCTGTCCGGTCTCCATGAGCTTGACATGAGAGTTGGCGACGACGTTTCCTTCCAGCTCGCCTTCAATGGTGACGGTGTCGGCATGAACCTTTGCCATAACATGCCCGCCCTTCTCGAGATTCAAGTCGCCTTTGATGTGAATGTCACCTTTGAACTTTCCGGCCATCCGTATATTACCGTCGCCGTCAATTTTTCCCTCGATGGTCACCCCGGCGCCAAAGACGGACTCGTGGCGGTTCGTCGATACGCTTTCCCTCCGGTGGTGAATCGGAGTCACAACCGGCGACTCCTCCTTCGCGGCTCCTTCACCTTGCTCATTCTCTGACATCTCTTTCCATAAGGCCATAGAAACCCTCCTATTGATTTGATACCCGTCGCAACTCGATCAGCAGCGGAAAAACGAGCTTCGCAAAAAACATGCTGAAAGCTCGCAAAGCCAGTGCCAGTAAATCGAAGGGCGATTGTCTTGACCTGGGGTAGAAATGAAGCCTTGGGCGGAGACAATTTTGTTCAAAATTGTAGCTTGATGAATAAACTTGTACGTTTTCCCTCACTAGCCTGATGCCGCGATTTTTCTCCGATCGAGAAAAGGCCGCAACACATCGCAATCGAACGATGAGCCATGGAGGGAGACGGTGCAGTTTTCTCGATTGGTTGGTCAAACTCCGGCCAACACGCCTGACCGCCTCACGCGTCACGGTTCAACGCAAGCTCAGCGCCACACGAAATCCGTAGTCGGAGTACCGGAAACCCGGTGGCAGTGAGCTTCTGGCGGCGCAGCGGCTAAATTTGATCCGGTGGCGCCAGGAGCCGCCGCGTGAGGCGCGTCGCTGCCCGAAGGACGGCCCGCGCGGATTCTTTTCCGGCGAATAGCGGTAGTACCGGGCGTCATAATAGTCGCTGCACCACTGGTGAACGCCCTCGCTCATGTCGTAGAGCCCGAAATCGTTGGGTCTATTGGCACCGACCCGCTCCGGACCGCCCGTCTTCAGATCATAGCCCGCGTAGGGTCTCTCCCACGGCGGCTCATCTCCCCAGGGGTAAAGCGCGCCTTCACGCCCGGCCCGCGCCGCGCACTCCCATTCGGCCTCAGTAGGCAGACGAAACTTTTTCGCCGTCCGTTTGCTCAACCAGGCGCAGTACGCCGCCGCCTCGTGCCAACTAGCGCCGACCACCGGCTGTTCGGGATCTGAAAACGGCGCATCTAACCAAAAAGGCGGCGGGGAGATGCGGGTCTCTTCGATAAAAACTCTGTACTCTCTATTGGTGACCGGAAATCTGCCAAGACCGAAGCGATCGAGCCATACGCGGTGGGGCGGCAGCTCGTTTTCCGGCCCATTCTCGCTTCCCATCAAAAAGAACCCTTCGGCGACAACGACGATGTCGGGGATTGTTTCGAGGGGCATCGCAATGGAGTTCTGTACTCCGCCTTGGCGGAGCCTTGAATTGGCTGACAGCCTGAACGAGCTTACGTTGGGTGTTTTCACCACGATAGTGTACGTCGTAGAGTTCCTCAAGACTGAACGATGCATGCAGCGCTGGATCGCGTAATCGAACATTCCTCCCAATCCGCGCGCTGGCCTCCTCGGCGCCTGGTTCGGAGTCGTTGCACAAGCTCGTCGAATTACCGTATAAGCTGTCTCAATCCAGACGACCGCGACGTGATGAATCAGCCGCGCGACGTCATCGAACGCGTGAAGAAGCTGGCGGAGTAAGGAGTGGAACCCGTCGGCGGACTGCAAGGCACAGGCCGTAGCTGGGTCTCGGAACCTTGCAACGCGTATAGCTGCTTCTTAACTTGCATGAAGCGCGACACTACCATAGAGTCGCATTCACAGCCATGATGATGGGA
This sequence comes from Binatia bacterium, assembly GCA_035762645.1. Taxonomy (GTDB): domain Bacteria; phylum Desulfobacterota; class Binatia; order UBA9968; family UBA9968; genus DASTOD01. Next base: position 8,678 of record DASTOD010000378.1, read on the forward strand.
CTCGTCGCCTTTCTATTTGCTTTTCTTGTCGCCGCCGATTCGCTCTTCGCCAACCCCTATGTTGCCAAACCAGGCGAGCGGCCGACCTCATTGAGGATTTCGACCTGCGCGGTTTCCGGTGGTTTCATCCATCTCTACACCGCGCTCGATAACGGACTCTTCGATAAATACGGCCTGAAGTTCGAGCATATCTACATTGGCGGCAGCGGTCCCAATCTGGCGGCGCTGTCGGGAGATGAAACCCAGTTCTTGTATTGCGCCGCCGACGGAACGATTCCCGGCCTCGCTTCGGGCGTCGAAGCAAAAATCGTCGCCTCCCCGCTGGTCAAGTTGCCTTATGTGTTGGTCACGCGAAAGGAGATCAGGAGGCCCGAGGACCTCAAAGGCAAAGCCCTTGGCGTCGCCCGGCCCGGAGATTTGAGCGCGCGGCTGTCGCGAGCAGTGATCAGAAAATTCGGCATGACGACGGATCAGGTGACGATCCGCCCGATCGGCGGGAGCCAAGGCGAACGTTACCGGGCGATGGTCACCAACGTTGTGCAGGGCGTCGTCGTCACGCCGCCACTGGATGTGCGGGCAAAAAATGACGGCTTCAATATACTCTACCGTCTGGTGGACCTCGAGCTGCCGTTCATCTACAGCTCGCTTCATACAAACTACAAGATGCTGCGCGAGCGTCCGGAGACGGTGCAGAGAGCGGTTGCCGCTTTCGCGGAAGCGGTTTCGTTCGTCGAAAAAAATCCGGATAAAGCCAAAGCCGCCGTGGCCAAAGCGATGCGCGTTAAAGACGAAGAAGCCTTACAGTCGTCTTTCAGCGTCTACGCCAAGGAGATCGTCGACCGCACGATGATAGTGCCGGGAAAAGCCGTCGCGGAGGCCGTGGATCTCGCCCGCGAGAGCGGCACAAACGTCCGAAGAAAACCGGAAGATCTCTACGACAACAGCTTCGTCCTGAACCTGGAGAAAACCGGATTCCTAAAAGAACTCTGGGGCGGTGATCCCTATAAACGCTGAGCTTCGGGATTGACCGCCACTTCGCGGCCGTTCAAAACCAGGCGCGGCACCACTTCCACGGGCTGCCGTAGCGTATTGGTCGCATAACAGCAGCGCTCCATAAACGTTAAAAGCTCGATGATGCGTTCTTCTTTCTCAGGACTTCGTACCTCGAGCTGGTAGGTGAACCGCTTGCAAGCCGAAGGAACATCGGCGAGGCCGAATTTGCCTCTCTGGTCGAACTCTCCCTTGACCGTAAGCTCCGCGCTTTCGATCCGGACGCCTAAGTAGGACGCACACTGCGTCAGTTGGCTCAACAGTCAAAGCCCGACCGACGCGACGAGATACTGCAACGGCGCGGGACCCTTGCCTGTCCCGCCCCTCTCGGACGGCTCGTCGCATGCGATAGTGTAGCCGCCGGGCACGTTGGCTTCTTTATAATGGTCCTCGATCAAGCGGATTTTCGCCTCGTGCGTCGTTACCGCCTTTTCGGGATCTTTGACAAAAACCTGCCGCCGCCGCTCAAAAATTTCTTTGTGGCGTTGATAATCAATCGTACAACAGCTGTCTTCCTTCTCGTCCATTTGCTTCACCTCGTTCCAGTTTTTTGTGAAATACCGGAGGCTTCGTTATTCGGTTATCTCAGCCGCTAGCTTCTCCCTTTTTATCCTAAAGACGGGGACCAAGGACGTTACGAGAAAAGTTAAACTCAGCACCATCAATACGGCGGCGACCGGCCGGTTAAAAAAAATAGCGAAGCTGCCCCGGGAGATTATAAGTGACTGGCGGAGCGAGGTCTCCATGATCGGTCCAAGGACGAGGGCCAGGATGAAAGGCGCTCCCTCAAAGCCGGTCTTCCGCATGAGGAATCCGATGATTCCGAATGCGATCATGATAAAGATTTCGACCACGTTGTTGTTCAGGCTATAAACCCCAATCAGGCAAAATAGAAAGATGAGCGTGAACAGGATGCTATAGGGAATCTTTAGAACCCTCACCCAGATCCCAATCAGAGGTAGATTGAGCACCAGGAGCATGACGTTGCCCACGTACATGCTCGCCACTACGCCCCAAAAGAGCTCAGGGTAGTTCTTGATGAAGAGCGGGCCGGGCTGAATCCCGTGAATCATTAATGCGCCGACAAAAAGAGCCATGACAATATTCGCAGGGATGCCAAGTGAAAGGAGTGGTATGAAGGCGCCAGCGGTTGCGGCATTATTGGCGGACTCTGGTCCCGCTACCCCTTCGATCACTCCGGTGCCAAATTTCTCCGGATAGCGCGAGAGACGTTTCTCCATAGCATAGGAAGTAAATGAGGACATCGCGCCGCTTGGTCCGGG